>NZ_JBIWPP010000043.1:0-64582 GCF_044768335.1 Streptomyces sp. NPDC101151
TCATCCGTCTCCGGCTTGACCTGTCCAGGGCGCGGCATCCAGGCACCTCCTGGACGCCACGCTATCAGCCGCGACCCTTAAGTCACTGGTATTGTGTCTAACCTTGCGCTTCCATGATGCGGGTTGTCCGGCAGGCGGCCAGGAAAGCAGAAAGTTCCTCCGACGCTTGACGTGCTCCCTGGCCTAAACTCCAGGGATTCCGGCCTGGGTCGGGTGATCATTCCGGGGGATTCCAAGGACGTTTCCGCCCGCCGGATACGGCAGGAGTTCACCGGCCGGATCAACCACGCCATCATGCACGGACACCTGTGGTCGCCCTCGTAAAACCGAAGCTTTTGAATTCGACGTCAGTGAACTCCATGCCCAGGCCGTGGGTATGGCGGATGTCGGGTGCAACGTGCCTTCCTCCCGGCCTGAAGTCCGCAGATGAGGGGCTTCGCTCCGCTCGGAAGGCGCGTTCTCGCAGAAACTTTGGCGTTCTCCTCCGCCGGACCGGGGATCCTCAGGCTACGGGCAGCCCAATCTGGCTACGCTCAGCATGCCGTCCGCTTGCCCGTCCCAACGAAGGGCCGGGAGTCGCGTTTGCGTCGTAGTCGTCCAAACCTTCTGGCCGTGGGTAGGGGACGGGTAAACGGCAGTCAGTTGGAAAGACCAGTAGGCGAGCCTGGGTTGGTATATGAGATATCCCTTCGTGCCGGGATCCACGGGCAATCTGTAGGTCGTGGTTACAGTTGAGGCCGTGCCGGTAGTCACAGTGTGCGACTGCTGATAGGTCTGACTAACGGTTATTCCCAGGAGATCGCCGAACTGGAGGCCCCCGTTGATCTGTTCTTGCGTTCCGTTCACGTCTGTTACGGAACTGGAGTTGGTGAAGCTAAGAGACTGTGTGATATAGGAGGGATTCACTCCGGTGCAGTTGTTCAGGACACCACTTGCCGTGACTGCTGGCCCATACCCGAAGGTCGGGTATGTTGAAAGAGGCTTCAGTGAACACGTTGGGTATTCTACCTGGTTATATCCGTGCGGGTCCGTCCCATTAGTGGAAGTGATCGATGCCCCGGCCGAGTGGTTGCAGTCCCATACGATATTCGGCACCCACGGGACCACGGCGGGGCTGCCGGTCGAAGTTGTCGTGCTCTGGTCTGCCTGGGCGGCATAGGCGGAGGTGTTGCCGCCCAGGCAGACCAGCTCTGGGACACTTGGCGGGGCAGTCCCGCCACCGTCCCGTGGGCGCCGAATTTCGTATGGGACTGCAACCACTCGGCCGGGCCCTCCGTCGAGGACACGCTCAATACGGATCCACACGGGTATGCTCACACAATTTACCCCTACTGCACAGGCTCGTATTCATCCCTGCCTACCATCGGATACGGGCCATGGCAGAAAATGAGTGATACCGTAAACAACTGCGGCTCTGCATTCTCCGCCTCCATCAATACGACTTTCACTAACACGTACTCCAGTGAGGTGTCAGACACCACCGGAACGGAGCAGCATGTCGTTTTGGGCTTCCAGCTCGCGAGCATGCTCAAGACGGGTGTTGATTTGGCCCGCCAGCAGTCGCACACTATAACCACCGGCCAGGTCACCAGTTACAGCACGGGCTACGACTTGTCTGTAAATCCCAAATCGAAGGGATATGTTGAATTCCGGCCCAAGCTCGCCTACTGGCACATCAATTTGAGTGCCTATTATCCGTATCCCTACAAGACCCACGGGAGTGCGGTTTGGTCGACGAATGGGATGCCCGTGCAGTTCCCGGTCCTCACTGCGAGCGGCGTAGCGGATGGCGAGTGGAAGATAGGCTACGAGACCTGCCCCTAGCATTCCGGGCAGTTCACCATCACCGCTGGTCAGGGATCTGTTTTCGCGTGTATCCACAGTAGCTGACGTGCAGTCAGACGGCTGCGGTTCGTGGCCAGCGGTCGGTCGGCTCACGCTTCCTGCAGACCACGAGCTCTTCAGCTCGGCCATCGATCGGGTGACGACGGTTGAGGCAGAACGGGCGAGGCCCCGGGGGTGTTGAGACAGATGTCTGACGTCTGAAGTCCCTGCGCCGACACCCAGGCTGGGCCCGAGCCCGCGGTGGGCCGGATGCTGGGCAAGCGTGAGGGGAGGGCCGGGCATCCCGGCCCTCCTACTCGATGCGGGAGGGTGGAGCCATTAGCCAGTGCCGTCGGCCGATCGCGTTGCAGGACGGCGGCGCCCATCAGCGGGTGGGCGAGGCGGCGCAGATAGTCCTCGTGTGCCGCACGGTGACAAGACGCTCGAACGCGAGCCACGCTGCCTCGGCGATATGCACTTTCCCCGCTGGAGGCCGTGCGCGGTGTGGCAGGCTCCCTATATGACGATCAAGGATGAGCTGGAGACCGTGCCTGGTGGCTACTCGCGGATCGATCCGTGGGTGATATCGCAGGACTCCGACGCGGAGATCGAGTTTCTGAGCCGGGCGTTCGGGGCCAGGGAGCGCGGCGCTCGTATTCTCAACGAGGATGGGACGATCGCTCACGCAGAGGTGGAAGTAGCGGGCGCGGTGGTGATGTTGTTCGACCGTCAGGCCGGTTGGCCGAGCCTGCCGTCGCATCTGAGGATCTATGTCGAGGACGCCCAGGAGACGGTCGAGAAGGCCGTCGCCTGCGGGGCCCGGCTGGTGACGCGGCCGACCGCGTTGGCCTTCGGCGAAATAGCCGCACGGGTCCGCGATCCCCAAGGCCACCTGTGGTGGATCTTCCAGCGCCTCGAAGAGATCTCCCCCGAGGAGATGGGCAGGCGCTTCGCCGAATCTTCCTACCAAGAAGCCATGGCCTACGTGCAGGAGTCTCTCGCGGAGGAACTGGCAAGCGGCAACCGGTAGTCGGACCGGGCGTCGGCCCGGGAACACCAGGCCCACCAACGGCATCCCCGAGGGGGCTACTCCCCCGGCACCGCGTCGCCGGCGGGCGCGTTGCCACGGCCGTAGTGGTGCGTGGTGAACATGTACAAGAGGCCGACGGCCACCACGACGCCGCCGCACAACAGGACGATCCAGTTGCTGTACCACGGGTCCTGCGGGTTGCGGGCCCAGGAGATGTTGACGATGGCGAAGATGCCGTAGGCCAGCGCCGCGGCGTTCACCACGAGGCCCCAGCGGCCCAGGGTGAACTCTCCTTGCGGACTCCATCCCTTGAGCCGGGCGCGCAGCGCGGCCAGCACCACCATCTGGAACGAGCCGTAGATGCCGAGGATGGCGAACGAGACGATCTTGGTCAGGGCGTCCGCCGAGACCAGCGAGCCGAAGGCGATGACCATCGGCACGAGCGCGGCCAGCAGCAGCGCGAAGCCGGGCACCGCGCGGGCGTGGGAGAACTGGCGGAGCAGCCGGTGCCCGACGATCATCTCATCGCGGGCGTAGGAGTAGATGAGCCTGCCGGCGGCGGCCTGGAGGCTGATGGTGCAGGACAGGAAGGAGATCAGCACCACGGCCATCACCAGTCGTGCCCCGGCCTCGCCCATCGCGTCGTACAGCACATGCACCACAGGGTCGGTGTCCCTGCCGTCGATGACCGCGCGGTAGTCCGTGACCGACAGCAGCAGCGACAAGCAGGTGAAGGTGGCCGCGGCGCCGCCGATGTAGATGGTGCGGCGCATCGCGCGCGGAATGACGCGACCTGGGTGGGCGACCTCCTCGGCGGTGTCGCCGCAGGCCTCGAAGCCGTAGTACTGATAGAAGCCGATGATGGCGGCCGCCAGGAACACCGGTACGTAGGAGCCGTTCCCGGCGGTGCCGTAGGTGTCGAAGATGACGCCGATGCCGTGGACGCGGTGGGTGGACAGCAGGTAGACGCCTACGACGAGCGCGCCGATCAGTTCACCGGCGAAGCCGATGACGGCGGCCGCCGAAAGTGCTTTGGTGCCCAGGTAGTTGATGATGACGGCGACGACGATGAGGACCACGGTGCACAGCACGGTGGTGTGCACCGTGGGGCGGAAGCCGAAGAGGATCGCGATGTAGGGGCCGGCGCCGTACGCGACGGAGGTGATGGTGACGAGCAGGGCCCACATGTACACCCAGCCGGTCATCCAGGCCCAGCGTTTGCCCCACAGCCGCCGGGCCCAGGGGTAGACGCCTCCGGCGATGGGGTACTGGGCGACGATCTCGCCGAACACCAGCGACACGAGGAACTGGCCGCAGCCGGCCAGCAGGAATGCCCAGATCATCGGCGGTCCGCCGGTGGCGAGGGCCGTGCCGAAGAGGGTGTAGGTGCTCACCACCGGGGAGAGGTAGGTGAAGCCGAGGGCGAAGTTCGCCCAGGGACCCATGTCCTTGCGGAACTCCGAGCCCGGCGCCTGCCCCTCGGGAGTGCCGGCTGCGGGTGCGGGAGGCTGTGGACCGCTCACCGTTCGGCCTCCTGGTCGGCTGCCGCTGGGCGTCCGGTGAGGAGATCGACGGCGCGTTCGGCGGTGAGCAGCACGGTCACCATGGGGTTGATGGTGGGCATCGTCGGGAACACCGACGCGTCGATGATCCGCACGCCGTCCACGCCGCGCAGTCTCAACTCGGGATCGCAGACGGCCATCGGGTCGTTCCGGGCCCCCATGCGACAGGTGCCCGCCGGGTGGTACACCGTGTGGGCCACGCGGCGCCCGTACTCCGACAGGTCGGCGTCGGAGGTGACGGCCGGGCCGGGAGCGACTTCGCGGGTGAGCCAGCCACGCAGCGGGTCGGTGGCGGCGACCTCGCGGGCGACCTTCAGGCCGTCCACGATGGTGCGCTCGTCATAGCCCTGCGGGTCGGTGAAATACCTGAAGTCCAGGGCGGGGTGTTCGACGGGATCGGCGCTACGCAGCCACATGCGGCCGGAGGAACGGGCCCGCGGCACGTTCGGCGTCATGCACACCCCGTGCTCGGGAACGGGGTAGCCCAGACGTACGGTGTTGACCGTGAACGGCACCTGGTAGAAGTGGAACATCAGGTCCGGGCGTGGCTGGCCGGTGTCGCGGCGCAGGAACAGGCCGGCGTCGGAGTCCATGGCGGAATTGGGCGGCAACGGGCCGGCGGTCTCCCAGACGATCACGGACTCCGGGTGGTCCAGCAGGTTCTCGCCCACACCGGGGAGGTCGGCTCGGACCTCGATGCCCAGGCCGCGCAGGTCGTCGGCCGGCCCGATGCCGGAGAGCATCAGCAGGCGCGGGGTGTCGATGGCGCCCGCGCACAGCAGGAGTTCACGTTCGGCGCGCAAGGTGGCGGGTTGGCCGTCGGTGCCGCGAACGGCGACGCGGGTGAGCCGGCCCGAGTCGTCGGGCAGCAATTGGTGGGCCCAGGTTTCCAGACGGAGGGTGAGGTTGGGCCGGTCCAGGACGGAGTGCAGGTAGGCGACGGACGCGGAGGAGCGCAGATTGCCCTCGGGCTTGTATGCCAGCGAGAAGAAGCCGGTGCCGTCGACGAAGGGTTCGGTATTGAAGTCGTCGATGACGGGCACGCCGAGGGCTCGGGCGGCGGCGGTGACGAAGTCCTTGGCGATGGGATTGCGGTCGGCCTCGGCCACCGGGACGATCTCGGTGCGCAGCCGGGCGCGGTACGCAAGGATGGTCGCCGGGTCCCAGCCGGTGCACCCGCGGGCCACCCAGTCCTCCAGGTCCTGCGGCAGCGGCAGGAAGCTGATCAGCGTGTTGTGCGAGGAACAGCCGCCGAGCACGCGGGCGCGCGAGTGCAGGATGTGGGAGTTGCCGCGCGGCTGTTCGACGGTGGTGTAGCCGTAGTCGAACTGCGAGCCGAGCAGGTTGATCCAGTTGCGCAGGCGCAGGATGCGGTTGTCTCCGACGTCGCTGGGACCGCCCTCGACAACGCAGACACGGCAGTCCGGGTCCTCGCTCAGGCGGGCGGCGAGCACGCAGCCGGCGGTGCCGCCGCCGACGATGACGTAGTCGTAGGCGGACTCGGTGCCGTGTGGGGTGCTGGGGGCCATGGGGTGCCTTCCTGAGGGGCCCGTCCTGTCTTGGTCGGGCGGTGTCCTGCGTCTGGTCAGCCCTTGAACCAGCCGGAAGGGGCGGGGGCGAGGTTCTGGTAGATGTGTTTGGCCTCCTGGTACTCACGCAGCCCGGTGGGACCCAGCTCGCGTCCGACGCCGGAGCGGCCGAAGCCGCCCCACTCGGCCTGCGGCACATAGGGGGTGGAAGTCGTTGATCCACACCGTGCCGAGCCGCAGTCGCTGAGCGATCCGCTGGGCTCGGCTCGCGTCCGAGGTCCACACGCCGCCGGCCAGGCCGTAGCGGGTGTCGTTGGCCAGTTCCAGCGCCTCGTCCTCGGTGTGGAATCGCTCGACAGTGACGACCGGTCCGAAGATCTCCTCCTGGACGATGCGCAGGGACCGGTCGCAGTCGGCGAATACGGTCGGCAGCAGGAAGAAGCCGCGGCTCAGTGCGGGATCGTCGGGCCGGGCGCCGCCGGTGACGAGCCGGGCGCCCTCCTCCTCGCCGAGGGCGATGTACCGTTCGACCTTCTCACGGTGCTCGGCGGAGCTGAGCGGGCCGCTCTCGGTGCCCTCCGCCATGCCGTTGCCGAGCCGGATCCCCCGGGCGCGGCGGGCAAGGGCGTCCACGAAGCGGTCATGCAGGCAGTCCTGGACCAGCAGTCGCGAACCGGCCGAGCAGACCTGCCCGGAGTGCAGGAAGGCGGCGTCCAGGGCGTAGTCGACGGCGGCGGCGAAATCGGCGTCCGCGAAGACGATGTTGGGGTTCTTGCCGCCGAGCGCGAGGGCGATGTTCTTCGGCCCCTGGGCGGCTCCGGCCATGATGGTGCGGCCGGTGGCCAGACCGCCGGTGAAGGACACCAGGTCGACCTCGGGGTGGTGGGTCAGAGCCGCGCCGACGGTCGCCCCGGAGCCGAGCACCAGGTTGGCGACGCCGGGTGGCGCGCCGGCCTGCTCGATGAGCCGGAGCAGGATGATCGTGGTGAGCGGTGTGGTCTCGCTCGGCTTGAGAACGAAGGTGCTGCCGGCAACCAGCGCCGGGGCCACCTTCCAGGAGGCCTGCAGAAGCGGATAGTTCCAGGGGGCGATGAGCGCGCACACCCCGACCGGCTGGCAGACGACACGGCTGAGGACGTCCCGGCCGACGTCCACGATCCGGCCGCCGTCCTTGCCGGCAAGTTCGGCGAAGTAGCGGAAGGCGTTCGCCACGTCCTCCACGTCGATGCGGACCTCGGTCAGCGTCTTGCCGGTGTCGAGGGTCTCGGTGCGGGCGATGTCCTCCTTGTCGCGCAGCAGCAGGTCGTGGACGCGCAGGAGGAGGTCGGCGCGGCGGCGGGTCGGGGCGCTCGCCCACTCCTCCTCGTCGAAGGCGCGCCGGGCGGCACGCACCGCGCGGTCCACGTCCGTGTCCTCGGCCTCGTCAACGGTCGTGATGACGGAGGCGTCATAGGGGTTGACCACCTCCCGCCGTCCGCCGGCCACCGCCTGCGTCCACTCGCCGTCGATGTACAGGTCACCCACCGCGGGTCTCCTCCGGGTTCGGCCGGTGCCGATCGGCATGACGGCAGCAACATGACCCATCGGGCGGGCGGCGGCGACGCGGCACACCGCCTCGATCGCGGCCGGCTGGTCCAGTGGACCCGGGCGGGCTAACGGCCCGTCCACCCGGTACGGGGACGGCGAGGTGCGGTGACGGCCGGTGGTGTCGGCTCCCGCCGGCCCGGGCGGAAGCGGACGTGGGCTTCCTTGACGGCCGGCCGGTCACCGCCTCCTGCCCCGGCGCGCCGCGCCACCGGGGACACGGCAGCATCGGCCGGCTGGTCCGTCAATGTCCAACTGCCGGTCGCCAGCGTGCAGTTGATGTCCACGGACAAGGCCGGCGCTCCTGCGTTCCCTGAAGTGGGGCAGGCGTTCACGCCACAGCATGCGCCGGGCGGCTCCGTCGCCGTCCGCCTGCCTGATCACAGGAGTGCGTCGAGGGTGATCGGCAGCTCGCGCAGACGCTTTCCGGTGGCGTGGTGAACGGCGTTGGCGATCGCGGGCGCGATGCCGACCAGGCCGACCTCGCCGACGCCCTTGGTGCCGGTGGCGGTGCCGCGGTCGGGCTCGCCGACGAAGATCACCTCCAGTTCCGGGACATCGGCGTTGACCGCAACGAGGTAGTCGGCGAACGTGCCGTTGGCGATGCGCCCGGTGCGCGGGTCGGTCGCCGTGTCCTCGAACAGGGCCAGGCCGATGCCGCCGACCGTACCGCCGATGATCTGGCTTCTCGCCGTCTTCTCGTTGAGGATGCGGCCACCGTCGATCGCGGAGACCACCCGCGCGACCCGGATGAGACCGAGGTCCGCGTCGACCCGGACCTCCACGAACTTGGCGCCGTACGCGCCGGCGAGGGACATGCCCAGCTCGCTCGCCACCGGCGGGGTGCTGTTCCCGTTCGCCGTGAGCTCGGAAAGCCCGTGTCGGGCGAGGATGTCGGCGTACGGCTCCCCGCGTTCCGGACGGCCTGCGGGGTGGACCCTCCCGCGGGTGCACTCCACGTCGTCCGGGGAGACACCCAGCAGGGGCGAGTCAGCGTCGCCGCAGGCGAGTTCGGCGAATGAGCGCACGAGCTGTCGGCAGGCGTCGTGCACGGCGTTCCCCAGCGCGCCGGTCAGGCCGGAACCGCCCGCCATCATCGAGTTGGGCATGTCGGAGTCGCCCAGGTCGAAGCGGACCAGGTCGAGGGGCAGCCCCAGTTCGTCGGCGGCCAGCTGCGCCATCACGGTGTAGGTGCCGGTACCGATGTCGGTCGCCGCGCTGCGCACCAGCGCGCTGCCGTCGCTGTTGACGGTGGCCTGCGCCGCGCACGGCTGGGCGAACCAGGGGAACATCGCGCTCGCCATGCCGTAGCCGACGAGCCAGTTGCCGTCGCGCATGGAGCGCGGCTCGGGGTTCCGGTCGGCCCAGCCGAAGCGGCGCGCGCCGGCCTCGTAGCACTCCAGGAGCGCCTTGCCGGACCAGGGCAGCCCGTTGCGCGGGTCGACATCGGTGTGATTGCGCAGCCTCAGCTCCAGAGGGTCCATGCGCAGGGTGCAGGCCAGCTCGTCGAGCGCCGACTCCAGCGCGAAGTTGCCCTGTGCCTCGGCCGGGGCCCGCATGGAGGTCGGAACAGGGATGTTGAGCCGGGCCTGCCGGTCCCGCGTGGTCACGTTGGGGCATCGGTAGGCGAAGGCGGTTCCCGACGCGAACGGCTCGAAGTCGGTTTCCTCCATGCTCAGGGAAATGAGGCTGCGGTGGTCGAGGGCGACCAGCGCGCCGTCGCGGGTGGCGCCGACGCTCAGCCATTGCACCCCGCTGGGACGGTGCCCGACGGAGGTGAACATCTGCGGCCGGGTCAGCACCAGCTTGACCGGTCGCTTGAGCATGCGGGCGGCCATGGCCGTGAGGATCACGTGCGGCCACGCTCGCAGCCCGGCACCGAAGCCGCCGCCGACGTAGGGCACCAGGACCCGCACCGCACTCTCGGGGATGCCGAAGACGATGGCGAGGGTGGTGCGCACCATCGACGGCCACTGGCTTGTGTCGTGCACGGTGAGGGTGTCGCCCTCCCATGCGGCCAGGGTGGCGAACAGCCCGAGGGGGTTGTTGGTGTTGTCGGCCGTGGAGTAGGTGGCGTGGAGGGTCACTTCGGCGGACTCCAGCGCGGCGGTGCTGTCGCCGCGTGAGGTGTCCATGTCCCAGGGGTCGACGACCTGCTCGGCCCGCGGGTCCTGGAGGTCGAGCAGCGGCTCCGTGGCCTCGTAGTCGGCCCTCACCAGGTGCGCAGCGGCGGTGGCCTGCTCCGGGGTCTCGGCGACCACGAAGGCGATGTGCTGTCCGTGGTGGATGATCCGGTCGTTGCGCAGGGGTGCGGGCGGCGACGCCCCGAGCGCCGTCATCGGCCCCCTCCTGACCTTCGGGGCGTTCTCGTGGGTGAGGACGGTGATCACACCGGGGGCCGCTTCGGCGGTCTCGGTGTGCATGCGCACGATCCGGCCCGCGGCGATGGTGCTCTGCACCAGGGCGCCGTAGGCCTGGCCGGGGACGCTGAAGTCCATGGGGTACGGGGCGGTGCCGGTGACCTTGCGTGGGCCGTCGACCCGGTTGATGCCCGCTCCGACCAGTGGTCTGCTTTCGACGGTGCTCATGCGGTCACTCCGGAAACGATCTGCAGCTCGCGCACCAGAGTGCGCCGGGCGAGCGGCACCTTGAACGCCGTCCCGGGGACGGTCCAGGCGTCGTGCATGGTCGCCTCGGCAGCGTCCAGGAACGTGGCCATCGCGGCGGGCGCGCCGGTCAGCACATGCTCCGCCTCGTAGGCCCGCCACGGTTTCGTCCCCACGCCGCCCAGACCGACGCGGGCCTGATGGATCGTGCCGCCGTCCACGACCAGGAGTACCGCGGCCGAGGTGAGGGCGAACTCGTACGACGTCCGGTCGCGGACCTTGAGGTATCCCGACCGCGCGGTGTGCGGCGGCAGCGGGATCTCGACCTCGGTGATCAGCTCCGCGTGCTCCAGGACGTTCTCGCGCTGGGGGCTCTCGTCGGCCGTCAGGTAGAACTCCGTGAGCGGGACGCTGCGGGACTCCGAGGGCCCCTGGATGTGCACGGACGCGTCGAGTGCCACCAGGGCGACGGCGAGGTCGGAGGCGTGCAGCGCGATGCACCGCTCGCTCGCACCGAGCACGGCGTGCATGCGCGCCGCGCCCTTCACCGCGGCACAGCCGGACCCCGGTGCGCGCTTGTTGCACTCGAGGACCGTGGGGTCACGGAAGTAGCGGCACCGGGTGCGCTGCAGCAGGTTGCCACCGATGGTGGCCATGTTCCGCAGCTGCACCGACGCGCTGAGCAGGAGGGCCTCGCGCACCATGGGCAGCCGCTCGGCCACCGTGGCGTCCGCGGCCAGTTCCTCCATGGTGACCAGGGCACCTACGTGGAGGACCTCGCCACGCCGTTCCATACCGTGCAGCGGGAGCCGGGTGATGTCGACCAGCCGTGGCGGCTCCAGGACCCCGTCCTTCATCAGGTCCAGCTGTGTCGTGCCGCCGGCCAGGCAGGACGCCGCCGGGTCGTCCGCCAGCAACCGCACCGCCTCGCGTGTGTCGGTGGCCCGGACGTAGTCAAAGGCGCGCATCGTGACCTCCTTGGGAGGCCGCCTCACGTATCGCCGCCACGATGTTGGGATAGGCACCGCAGCGGCACAGGTTGCCGCTCATGAACTCCCGGATCTCCTCGTCGGACCCGGCCCGCCCCTCGGCCATGAGCGCCACCGCGGACATGATCTGCCCGGGCGTACAGAAGCCGCACTGGAAACCGTCGTGTTCCATGAACGCCTGCTGCACCGGGTGGGGCCCGTCCGCGCCGGAGACGCCCTCGATGGTGGTGATCGCCCGGCCCTCGGCCTGAGCCGCCAGCGTCAGGCAGGCCAGCACTCGCTTGCCGTCCAGGTGGACTGTGCACGCGCCGCAGGCGCCCTGGTCACAGCCCTTCTTCGTGCCCACCAGCCCCAGCCGGTCGCGCAGGGCGTCCAGCAGAGTCACCCGGGTGTCCAGACGCAGGGTGTGTGACTTCCCGTTCACTGTGAGTGTCACGACCCGCTCGGTGATCGCAGGACGGTCGTCCACGTCCCGCCGGCTCGCCACGTCGCCCATACGCGTCCTCCTCCGGAGGGGTCGTATACGGCTCAAGTCCCACTACGGCTCAAGTCCCACCTGGGGGCCGGTCCGGTGAGCCGGTTCGACCTTCGGGTGCGAAATATACGTGCTTGCCACCTTATAAGCCGAATGGGTATTTCCGCATGCGGTCCGGCCGCGGAGACCGCGTTGTGGCGACGGAGGTGGTCGAGCGCCTGGGAAGCACTGCGAGGAAGGCGTCGGCGAGCATCCGCTCCGTCCGCCCTGTCCACACTGTCCGCCCATCGTCGGCGAGGCGGTCTTCGACGCGTGCGTCTTGCCGCTGTCGACGCCCCTGGCCTTGCCCGTGCAACCACGAACCTTGTCCTCGGCGAGCAAGCCGATATCGATCGCTGCATACGCCCCACCGCCCGCGACCGTGCATGCCCTCTCCGCGCTCGCACCACCACGCCCGGCTGCGTGTGCCGAAGCAGCGGCAGGGTACCTGGACTGTGGCGACGCGCGTTAGGGTCGAGGGCAGTGCTTGGGCAATAGGCACATCACGCCGGCCGAGTGTGCTCGCGTGGAACGAACCCTTGCTCCCCGGCAAAAGGCGGTTGTAGTGAGCCAGGAATCAGGCACTCGTGCGCTCTCCGCCCGTGAGACGGCTGCTGAGCCGGATGACATGCAGCAGCTACGGCAGCAGAACGTCGACCTGCGCAACCGCATGCTTGCCCACGGGCCCGTCTCCACTGCGCAGGGCATCCTCATGGAGCGCTACCGGCTGCGGACCGTGCGCCAGGGATTCGAGCTGCTGCGGCGCAGCTCCCAGCAGCACAACATCAAACTGCACACCCTCGTGGATGCGGTCATCCGCATTCCCGGCCCTGGCCGCGAGGCAGCCGTCTGGTTCCCCGGCCGCGCCCGCACCAGCCCTCCCCCGCTCCCCGGGCTTCGACTGGCCGACGGCAACGGCCACAGCGCGGCCCAGGGTACGGTCCTCGGCAGCGCCCTGAGCCGGGTACTGGACATCACCGGCACCAGCATGGGCAACGTCCAGCTCGCCGAGAGCAACCTGCTGCGGCTCACCAGACACTGCGGCCTGGACCGCCAGTTCACCGACCACTTCGCCTTCGTCGACGGCCCCGGCACCTCCTGCGGCCAGGCAGCCGAAGCGCGGCAACAGGTCACGGTCCATGATGTGGCCACCGCCGACGTCTTCGACGCACAGTCGCGGTACGTAATCCTCCACGCCGGCAGTCGCGCCTGCCACAGTCTCCCCGTAGTGGACGAACAGAACGCTCTGCTGGGGGTGATTTCGTCCCACCATCCCCGCCCGCTCGCCGGTTTCACCCGCGCCCAGCTCGACGCCTTGCAGACCACCGCTGCCACCGTCGGCCGCTGGCTGTCCTGGCACCGGCGCACCATCGTCTTCGATGCCCTTGAGCATCTCCACACCACCGCACGCCAGGCGGCGTGACCCCGCCATCCGGCCTCCGTCCGTCGAGGCATGCGTGCCGCCCCCGGCTCGCGTCGGCGTCCCGGGGTCGCGCCCGGAGTTCGCCCGGCTCTCGGGCCGTCCCCGCAACCACCGGACCTGCGACCTCTGCACCCACGCGTACGGGAACACGGCCGGGCGGTGGCCCCTCGGGGTTCCCGCCCGGCCCTGTTCCACCGCTTCTCCCCGGGTCAGCGGTCCGTGTCCGAGGCCGCGTCCCGGTCGGCCGCGGCGGCCGCCGACTCGGCCGCGTCCACCTTCTGCTGCATGTGCGAGTAGCCCGACGACGGCGTGGGCGCGGGCGCCTTCGGCGACGCCCCGTCGCGACCGGAACAGCCGACGGCCAGGACAGCCAGGGAGGCCAGCAGAACCGCCGGCACCGCGGCGGACCGTACGCGCATCAACTCGCTGCCTTGCCGCCGTCGTTGTTCTTGCACCACGTCCTGACCTCGGCGAGGTCCTCCTGTCGCTGCTTGAGGGTCGGCACCATCGCCTTGCGAGTCTTCAACCGGTCCTGGAGAAACGTGGCGATCTCGGTGTGGCCCGCCTTCTTGGCATTGTCCACACGGCGCTCCAGCCGGGCCACCGAACCACGGGTGCCCGCCCCGGCGTCCAGCCGCTTCAGCGCCCGGTCGATCCGCCGGTCGATCTTCGGCACCCGCTTGCACAGAGCCTTGGCCCCGTCGCCGGCCGGTCCCGCCGCGGGGGAACTGTCGGCCGCGGCCGCGCCCGTACCGCCTGCCAGCAGCGCGGCCGTGGCGAGCCCAGCCAGCAGGGTGCGCCGCCTTCGCCGGATGTCCATCACATGCCTCCGTTCCCGGACGGACCGCGCGTCCGCCCGTCCCGCGGCAGGCTAGAAGCCCTCTTTGGGGAAACTCTGTGACCGGTATGCCCCGACTGTCGCGATCAACCAGTCGCGGCGATCCCGCGGTTCCCCCTTCTCGGACGGCCGTCGCACCTCGAAGCACGCTCCTGTGCCGCCCGGCGCGTCACCGACCGTGACGGCTCCCCGCTGCAGCGCGGCCCGCGGGGCCACCAGCGTGAGACCGCCCGGCGAGTCGGCCGGGCCTCGTCGCAGCCGCTCAAGGATCCGCTCCCGCTCCCGCTCCGGCACCTCGGGGCGGCGTAGTCCGCCGTAGTCCGCCCTCCCGAGGGGTCCCGTCCCGCTCACGCACGCCCCCTCGCCCGCTGTCACCGGCGCCCGGCCGCGGGTAGGGACCTCCTCCCGCCCGCTGCCCCTGGGGCGACCTTCCCGGTGCTGGCGCATCGCCACGTTCTGCGCGACGCTTGGCCGGTAGGGCGGCGGAGCGAGTTCGGGGGACGCGCGATGTGGATGCCGATGGCCGGCCGGGTCCTGACAGGCTCGGTGGTGGGGCTGGCGATCGGTGCCCTACTGATCGAGGGTTCGCATCGGTACGAGGAGCTGGTCCTCGGGCGCGGGACAACCTTGTTGGTTCTGACCACGCTCGGCATCGGCACCGTCCTCGGCCTGGCGGCCTGGGCGGCGGCCGACACGGAGAACAGCGCGCTCGGATGGCTACTGGCCGGGGTCTTCTGTGTGCATGCCTTCGTGGGGTCCTTCGGCGCGTCCGACCAGGCCCTGCACGACCGGGGCGTGCAAGTGACTGCCACGGTCCAGAAAGAGCACACGATCGAATCGTCCAACGAGGTGGGTTACATCTCCACGTACTACGAGTACGACCTTGCCGTTCCGCTGAAGGGCCCGCACCGTCAACGGCTTTGGCCGAGCCATCGACTGGCCGTCGGAGACCGCGTCCTGGTAACCGTCGACCCTGAGGACCACGCCGCCCCCGTCCTCGGCCCTCGTCCTGAGATCAACCAGGCGGCGATCGGGACTCTGCGCGTCTGCGACGCATTGTTCGTGCTCATCTCTTTGGGCCTGTCGATCTTCCTCAGCCTGCTGCTGATACCACCGCGGTCTCGACTCGCCGCCTGACGGGTCATCTCATGTACACCTGACCGTCCCACAGGGGACCTGCCGACGGCGTCTGTCGCGGGCCAGGGGCGAAGACTCCTCAGCCGAGCCACGCACGTTCGGGGAAAGCACAGAGCCGTCCACGACGAGAGCCCTGCGCCGAGCCACAAGAGCCATGTGTCATCGTCGCCCGCCACGCCCACCAGGCGCCTGACGCTGCGCGGCCGTCGGCATCATCAAGAGGGGCAGCGATCCGGTCCGCGTCCTCACTCCGAGACGGTCATGACCAACGTCTTCAGGAAGTCGACGGCGCCTTCTCGCCGGTAGAAGCGCAGGGCGTCATCGTTGCCCGCGATGACGGAGATCTTCATGACCTGGACACCCGATTCGGCGAGACGCTCACGCGCGGCCACGACAAGGGCCTGCCCAACTCCGGCACCGCGAGCTTCGTCGTCGACCACGAGGGTTTCCAGCACGCCGACTTGGTCCCCCCCACTGCCACGACCCCGGCTCGTCGAGGACGCGCACGACCGCGTGGCCGAGCAGCTGATCGGCGTCCCGGGCGACCAGCACCGCGGCGAACGGCTGCCGCAGCCATTCAAGATACTGTCCCCGCCACAGACGCCATGAGTCCTCCGGCGGGCGAACCGTGCCGAGAGCCGCCAGGTGTGGCGCCTCCCGGCTGTGGTGGGCCAGGAGCTGCCCCCCAGAGGCGCTCCATGCTGTCGACGTCGGAAGGAGGCAGGACATCGATCACAGGGTTCACGCCGGGAAGCGTAGCCAGCCAAGGGTCTCGACCAACCACCAGTTCGTCATGGACACCGGCCCCTGTTCGGTCGTCGCCCTCGGCCCACCGGCCTGTCGGGGAACCGAAGGCTGGTGCGGCCGGCCGGGCCGGTCACGAGGTACCTAGGAAAGCCCCGAGGGCCTCTGCGACCTCGTCCGGAGCCTCGACCTGCGGATAGTGGCCGACGGCAGGCGGGCCGGCCAGCTCCGTCACGCTCGCAAGCGGCATGCGTTCTCTGATGCGGGCCAGCACGTGGGCGCCGCTGATCGGGTCGGCGGGTCCCCAGGCGAACAGGGTCGGCCCCCGGTAGCCCTCCAGTGCCGGGATCCAGCGGTCCTTGTGCGTTCGCCGCTCGTCGATGTAGCGCAGCAGTCGCGGCGCCAACAGGTGGCCGCGGTCGCGGGAGACGCTCTCCCACATGGTGTGCAGGTCGTGGTCCGGGACATCCCTGCCCAGCACCCGGTGCATCGTCGTACGGAAGCCGCGTTCGGTGACGGCACGGGCGAGAACCGGGCCGAACGGGCCGTGCAGCAGCCGCTGGACGGTGACGGGACGGTGCAGATCGGGGTACAGGCCCCCGTTCAGCCAGGCCATTTTGGTGATGCGGCCGGGATTTCGGGCGAGCAGTTCCTGAGCCACGCTGACCCCGTAGTCGTGGGCGACCAGCGCCGTGTCGGCTATGGCCAGGGTGGCCCAGATGTCCTCCACCAGATCGGCCTGTTCCAGCACGGAATACGTGTGCTTCCGCGGCTTGTCGCTGTGCCCGAAGCCGAGCAGGTCGAAGGTGGTGACGCGATGGCCTCGCTCGGCCAGCCGGGGCACGATCAGCGACCAGTCGTGGGAGGAGGTGGGGAAGCCGTGCACGAGCGTCACCGGTGCCCCGGCGGCGGGGCCGTCCTGACGGACGAACAGCTTGTGGGCGCCCGTGCGCCCGTGAACGGTGATCCGTTCTCCCCCTGCCGTCCAGTGCGTGGTGGAGAGCATGGCGGCTCGGGACATCAGTGACCCTCCCAGGTTCCGGCGATGCCGTCGAGGAGACATCGCAGTCCGAAGTCGAACTCGGCGTCGCCGTCCGGGCCGCCGAGCAGCGCGGAGTGAGCCGTGACAAGCGGGTGTCGTCCGGCCTGGAGCGAAGCGAACAGGTCGGTCATGGCCGCGCGTTGTCGCGCCGTGCGGGCCGCTCCACCGGTGTCCAGCACCACGGCCCCCACCACGTAGTGCGTGACGGTGAGATAGATGCGCACCGCGCCCTCGGGTGGCCAGCCCGCCTCGGTCAGCAGCCGCAGGCCCTGCTCTCGGGCCCGAAGCGCGTTGGGACCGAGCAGCTGTCCCCTGGTGAGCAGGGGCACCAGTGCCCGGTGCGCGAGCAGTACACGGCGGTACTCGTGTGCTCCGGCCTCGGTACCGGTGCGCCAGTCCGCACCCGATCCTGGAAGGGAGATCTCTCCCAGCATGTGGTCGACCAGTTCCACGAGAAGTGCTTCGCGGCTCGGCACATGCCGGTACAGCGAGGTGTGCCGCACCTTCATCCGTTCGGCCACCGCTCGCATGGTCAGTGCGTCCAGCCCCTCGTCGTCGGCGATGCTCAGCGAGGCATCCATGATCGCGTCGAGCGTGAGCCCTTCGGGCCGGGCCCGCCGACGTGCTTGGGCGGCGTAGCGCGTCTGCCACCAAGCGGCCGAGCCGACCTCGGGCACCGGAGCCCCCGTCGGCTCGCTCCGCGCGCTGCTCTGTCGGGTCATGTCCAGGCTTGCCGTTCGACCAGGTCGGGATCCAGCGGCACGGACGCAGGTCGCACCCTCCGCTCAGACGCCCGACGAAACCATGCGTCCAGTGCACGCACCTTATGCGTCTACTGGACGCATAACAAGAGGCCCTGTGAGCCGGAACTCCGGCGCGCGCAAGTGGGAAGCGGCCTCGGAAGACGCCTCACAACTCTTCACGGGGGCACCGCAGGTCGGTGTTGCGGACCTCGTCGACCGGCGTCCGAAGTCGAGGGCCGCACGGGCCGCGACTACGATGGGCATATCGGCCCCATCGGGGGCTTGACCAGGGGCTCGGCCAGAGCCCGGGCGTGCGGCAGCGCCGACGCCCCCAAGACGGGCAGCACACGCCCGCCTCTCTTCACCATGGGCTTCTCAGCAGTGACAGGGAGCATTGTCATGACTGCTCAATCCGCCTCGATCGTCCTGGAGCGCCCGGCACAGGAGCTGGCTGACGCGACTTCGAAGCACCCGTTCCTGTACGAGCTCAAGCCGACCGAGGCGCGCAAGGTCCTCAACGACCTGCAGGCCGCGCCGGTCGACAAGCTGCCGGTCGACGAGGAGTGGATCACCGTATCGGCCTCCGTGGGCGATGTGCGGGTGCGCCTCGTCAAGCCGAAGGGCGCCACCGGAACGCTGCCCGTCGTCCTGTACATGCACGGAGGAGGCTGGGTGCTGGGCAATGCCGACACCCACGACCGCCTGGTGCGGGAGCTGGCGGTCGGGGCCCACACGGCAGTGGCCTTCGTGGAGTACACACCGTCACCGGAGGCCCACTACCCCGTGGCCATCGAGCAGGGCTACGCCACAGCCCAGTGGATCACGCGCGAGGGCGCGTCGAAGGGCCTGGACGCGCGGCGCATGGCGGTGGCCGGCGAGTCGGTCGGCGGCAACATGACGGCTGCGCTCGCCCTCATGGCCAAGGAACGCGGTGACGTCAACTTCGTGCATCAGTCGATGTACTACCCGGTCACGGACGCGGCCATGAACACCGCCTCCTACGACGAGTTCGCCGATGGCTACTACCTCAGCCGCAGGCTGATGGAGTGGTTCTGGGACGCCTACACCACCGACCCGAAGCAGCGCGCGGAGATCACCGCCTCTCCCAACCAGGCCACCACCGAGCAGCTCAGCGGCCTGCCGCCCGCCTTGCTGATCGTCGACGAGGCCGACGTCCTGCGCGACGAGGGCGAGGCGTACGCCGCCAAGCTGCGCGGCGCCGGGGTTCCGGTCACCACGGTGCGCTACGACGGCACGGTGCACGACTTCATGATGCTCAACTCGCTCAGCCAGTCCAAGGCCACCCGAGCAGCCGTCGACCAGGCCGTCTCGCTCCTGCGCGACGCCCTCGGAACCGCCTGAGGCACGTCGCACAAGGCTGTGAGCCGGTCCTCTCCTGGCATGGCCCGGGTGTCACAGCGGACCGAGCGTGTGCGGAACCGCTCACATGGATGCAAGTGAGGCAGCGTGCGCACGGGTTGAAGACGCTGTGGAGCGGCGCGACCGCCCCCCCAGTCCCGTCAGCCGGTCGTATCGGCGTCGGACTCGACGTCCGACGCCGGCCGCTCCTGTCCGCGCAAAAAAGTTCGGACGGCGATGTCGAGAATCCGTAACTGGCTCCGTCCCCGAGGTGAACGCGACCAAGATTGGGTCGCAACAGCACCGAGGAGAACCACCATGGCCAAGTACTTGCTGCTCAAGCACTACCGAGGCGCTCCGGCCGCGGTCAACGACGTGCCGATGGACCAGTGGACGCCGGAGGAGATCTCGGCGCACGTGCAGTACATGAACGACTTCGCGGCCCGGCTCGAAGGGACCGGCGAGTTCGTCGACGGGAAGGCGCTCGCCCCCGGGGGAACGTGGGTCCGGTACGACGGGGAGGGGCGGCCGCCGGTCACCGACGGCCCCTTCGCCGAGACCAAGGACCTCATCGCCGGCTGGATGGTGATCGACGTCGACAGCTACGAGCGCGCCGTCGAACTGGCCGGCGAGCTGTCGGCCGCCCCCGGGGCGGGCGGGAAGCCGATCCACGAGTGGCTCGAACTGCGCCCGTTCCTGACCGCGGCGCCCACCACCACGGAGTGCCCTCATCGATGAACGAGGCCCTGCTCCGGAGCCTCACGCCGAGCGTGCTCGGAATCCTCGTCCGCCGCGGAGCCGACTTCGCGGCGGCCGAGGACGCCGTCCAGGACGCGCTGGTCGAGGCGGTCCGCGTCTGGCCGGCCGACCCGCCGCGGGACCCGAAGGGCTGGCTGGTCACCGTGGCCTGGCGCAAGTTCCTCGACGCGACCCGGGCGGACACCGCCCGACGTCGGCGTGAGGACCTCGTCGATGAGGAGCCGGCGCCCGGGCCCGCGCCCACGGTGGACGACACGCTGCAGCTCTACTTCCTGTGCGCCCACCCGTCGCTGACGCCGTCGTCCGCGGTCGCGCTCACGCTGCGCGCGGTCGGCGGGCTGACCACCCGCCAGATCGCCCAGGCCTACCTGGTGCCCGAGGCGACCATGGCGCAGCGCATCAGCCGGGCCAAGCGCACCGTCTCGGGCGTGCGGTTCGACCAGCCCGGCGACGTCGCCACCGTGCTGCGCGTCCTCTACCTGGTCTTCAACGAGGGCTACTCCGGCGACGTCGATCTCGCCGCCGAGGCCATCCGGCTCACCCGGCAGCTCGCGGCCTCGATCGACCACCCCGAGGTGGCGGGGCTGCTCGCCCTCATGCTGCTCCACCACGCCCGGCGCGCCACCCGGACCGCGCCCGACGGCAGCCTGGTGCCGCTCGCCGAGCAGGACCGCGGCCGGTGGGACACCAAGTCGATCGGCGAGGGCGTCGAGATCCTGCAGGCAGCCCTCGCCCGCGATCGGCTGGGCGAGTTCCAGGCCCAGGCCGCCATCGCGGCACTCCATGCCGACGCGCCCACCGCCGAGGAGACCGACTGGGTACAGATCGTCGAGTGGTACGACGAGCTCACGCGCCTGACCGACAGCCCGGTCGTACGTCTCAACCGTGCGGTGGCCGTGGGCGAGGCCGACGGACCGCGCGCCGGGCTGGTGGCGCTCGCCGAGCTGACCGACTCGCTGCCCCGCCACGCCGCGGTGGCGGCGTACCTCCACGAGCGCGACGGCGACCTGGCGACGGCGGCACGGCTGTACGCCGAGGCGGCCCAGAAGGCGAACAACCTCGCCGAGCGGGACTACCTGACGCGCCAGGCCGCCCGGCTCAACGCCCGGCGGTGACGCAGACCGGTGGCGGCTCGGATCGCCGGCAGCGCTCGGTGCGGCCCTGTGAGGACGGCCGGGAACAGCAGCGGGCGAACCGCCCCGGGTTCGCTGGGGTGTCCACCCAAGGGCCTGTCGGCGGTGACCAGCAACAACTGGTCCCCACGCACACAGCACCTGGGGGATTCACTCTCTTGCGTTGCGCAGCTTGAGAACGTAGGTCGCGGTGAGCGCGACGCCACGGTCTTCATCATGTGACAGATCTACGAGGGCACGTGACGTCGTCATTCCCGGGATGTCCGCGAGCGCCTGTGCGAGCCGCCGACGGGCAGACGATCCAACGGTACCGCGGTCGAGGCAGTCGACCAGCCCAGTGGCGATCCGATCCGCCAACGCGGGATCATTCGCCAGCGTGCTCAGTGCATCGGCTGCGTCGACGTCGTTCGTCTCCTCGACGATCACGTCGATGAGCGTCGGGATCGCGTCTGCCACTCCCCGTGCCCCGAGTTCGATGGCCGCGTACCTGCGGACCACGATGTCGGAGTTCGTGAGCGCGTCCCGCAGCAGTGCGGTCGCCTCACGGTTGGGAATCTCGGCGATGGACCGGACTGCACGCTTCCGCACCTCGGCCGCGGGCGAGCCGAGGCCCTCGGCCAGAAGTGCCGGCCCGTCCCCGCCCGATTGCGCCAGAGCCCAGCGAAGGGCTCCGGCGACGTTCGGGTCCGACTCCTTCAGCACGGCCTCGACCAGTGCTTCCACCGGCACGGGAACTTCATCGACGGCGGACAGGGCCGCGCGCTGCCGCGCCCCCGCGCTCTTCGACCTCAGTGCCTGGAGGAGCGCGACGGTCTGAAGGACGTCCTCCCAGCCGGCGGGTTCCGCGGCACCGATCCGACGGAGTCGCGTGAGCAACTCCGTCTCCGCCGCGACGCGGTCTCGCGTCTGGCGGATGAGGTCGTCGACCAGCTCCGCGGGCGCGAAGCCGGGGTCATCGAGCGCGCGCCTGACGTCGCGCAGCGACAGCCCCAATGACCGCAGACTCTCGATGTGGAAGATTCGCCGGATGTCCTCGCTCGAATACTCTCGATAACCAGAGCCGGTACGACCCGTCGGCCGCACCAGGCCGAGCGATTCGTAATGCCTGAGCATGCGGGCGCTGACCCCGGACCGTCGCGCGACATCACCGATCAGCAACGCCTATCGCCCCTTCTGGCCGGGCCCCGCCGAGGGCGACGGTGCGCTTCGCCTCCTCGATCGCGAACACGAATCCGGCATCCGGGTCGCGCCACAGCCGCTGGGTGGCGATCGCATGCGTGCGCACGCGAGGGTCGAGATCCGCCGTCGCGGGGCCCAGTGTCGGCAGCATCACCTCCCCGAGCGCGATCAGCGCCCGGCTGAGGCTCAGTTGCGTCTCGCGTTCGCCGCGCCCGAGCTGTGTCGCCAACACTACGGCCAACTCGTGCTTCTCACCTTCGGGCACGAGCACGACCGCTGCCCGCCATGCGCTCCTGGCCACCTCGTCGTCGGCGTCGGACAGCAGGACCGGTGTGATCGCCGGCCACGCCTGCCGATCCCCGATCTTGGACAGCGTGTGCAGCGCCTGGCTCCGTGCCTGCGCACGCTCCGAGCGGACCTCGTCGACAAGTATCGGGACCGTCATCGATGCAGAGTGGCGGGTGAGTGCCCACGTCAGCATGTCGCGGACGTAGAGCTCGGGTTCGGTCGCGCATCGCTCGATGAGCTTGCCGATGAACCCCGGGTCGGGGGTCGTGCCGACCGCCAGCGCTGCCTGCAGCCGGACCGACGAGCTGCTGTTCTCCAGCCCCTGGAGGGCTCGCATCGTGTTCGTGTTCTCTTTCGGCATGATCATCGGGACCACCTCCTCGACACAGTGAAGGCCTTGTCACTGTGTCAAGGTCAAGCGGAGCCGGGCCCAGAGACGGCCAGGCATCCTCGGCCCACCGAGTCCGGTGCCTGTAACGTCGGACGAGACATGCGTGATGTCATGAGGCTCGTGGGGTGGCCGACGGCGACAGGTCAGGACCTCGCCTTCGGGGACGGTTACCCCGCCCTCAGTGCCGCACCAGGCAGAACGGATGCCCGGCCGGATCGGCATAGATACGCCAGCTCCGCCCGCTGGAACCGTCGTCCAGTACCTTCGCCCCCGAGGCCAGCACGAGTTCCTGGGCTCGGTCCAGGTCCGCGACGCCGAAGTCCAGATGGAACTGCTGAGGCCGGGTCGGGTCGGGCCACAGCGGCGGCCTGTGGTCCGCTACCCGTTGGAAGGCGAGAACGAATCCGGATGGCGTGTGCAACGTCGCCCAGGCGTCGCTCAGCGCCCAGCGCCGATCTCGCTGATTGACAGCCCCACCGAGCAGCGCCTGGTAGAACTCGGCGAGTTCCGTCGGCTCGGAACAGTCCAGGACCACGCACTGAAGGTCAGCGATCATGGGCCGATCCTAAGCGACCACCAGACAGCCCCGACCTTCGATTTCCGAGTTCGCAGCGGTCCGGTCCGGCCCTGGCCATTTGCGGAGGCTGCAAAATGGAGTCATGGACCACACGACCGCCGACGGCCCCATCATGGATGCCGAGCTCGCGGAGATTCTCGACGGCATCGGACCGCGGCTGCGAGCGCTGCGGCGCGACCGCGGACTCACGCTCGAGGCACTCGCGCAGGACACCGGGATCTCCCTGAGCACGTTGTCGCGTGTCGAGTCGGGCAAGCGGCGTCCGACCCTGGACCTGCTCATCCCGCTCGCGCGGGCGCATCGGGTCGCACTGGACCAACTGGTTGCAGCCCCGGCCACCGGCGATCCACGCGTCCATCTGACACCCCGTCACAGGAGTCGTGGAAGCGTCCTCGTGCCCCTGACGCAGTACCCGGGCCGGGTCCAGGTCTTCAAGCAGGTGCTCGCACACCGTGAACCGAAACTCGTCACTCACACCGGCTACGAGTGGCTCTACGTCCTCGCCGGCGAACTCCGCCTCGTCCTCGGGGACCGCGAGTTCACTCTCCGGCCGGGCGAGGTGGCCGAGTTCGACACGAGCGAGCCGCACTGGTTCGGCCCCGCCGGCCCGAACACGGTGGAGATCCTGCACCTGTTCGGGCCCCACGGCGATCAGGCCGTCGTCCGCACCGGCCCGTCAGCGGCATCCTGGCCCGTCGGCAGGACGAGCACCAGCAACGGATAAGAGGCACGGTCGCTGCGGCTGGTCGCCCGGCGTACGGCGGGCACGTGCAGCCCTCGATACAGCAGGACCGCGAGACCCGTCACCGCCGCGACGCCCGCTGTACCGCCAATGATCAGGGCGACCGCGTGGTACGGCGCCTCGCCGATCCGCAGCCGTCTGGTGACGGCCTCGGGGACGAGCAGTCCCATGACGTGGCCGCCGATCACGAGGAACAGGGCGTAGGGGAACAACGGGCCGCCGATGCGCGGCAGGCGGGACTCATGGAGCCGGCTGGAGCGGGCGGGGTGAAGCCGAAACGGTCGTAGCGGTAGCGCCAGGCGGGGCCGGCGACCAGCACCGCCAGGGCGAGGTGGAGCAGTACGCCGCACAGCGCGATGTGCAGGTGTTGCCTCAGCGGCGGACTCCTTCGTCGCCTCCCCCGCGCCGCAGGGGATACGGCACGGGGGCGGGGGGTTCGTTCGGGCGGACCGGCGTCGTCGGCACGACGGGCAGGGTGGCCCGGACGGCGCGGAGCACGTCGAGGTAGGGGCTGCCGTGGGCGGCGAGACCGGCCGCCAGCAGGTCGAGGGCGCCGCGGTGCTCGTGGAGCACGGCACGGCCTGCGTCCGGGCAGCGTGCGGCGAACTCCAGCACCGCGGGAAGGTGGTCCGGGAGTTCGCCGTCGGCCGGTTCCCAGCCGTGCTGCCGGTAGCGGGCCTTGAGCGCGGCCAGCGATGCACCCCGGCGGCGGGTGTCGCCGTCCGTGCAGTGGGTGAGGTGCAGGGTGCAGCGGCCGCTGCGGTCGAAGGTGGCCACGTACTGGGCCGCGAGGTCGAGCAGGGGCAGGTCGGCGGTGCGGCGGCAGAACCGCAGCAGCGCTTCCGCCGCCGGGCCGGGAAGCCCGCCCACGGATTCGATCACAAGGGCGCGTCGGGCCGGCCAGCGCTCATCGGGGTAGTGGAGGAGCAGGGAGGCGGCCTGGTGCACCGCACAGTGCTGGTTCATCGCGGCTCGCGCTCCGGCCGGCCGGGGCCGGTCGACGGATAGTCCGCCTCCTGGGTCTCCCGGGTGATGAGGCCGTCCTTGACGTACACCTTCCACGAGCACGAGCCCCCGCAGTTCACTCCGTGGGTGGACCGTACGACCTTGTCGTGGGCCCAACGCTCCCGGTACGACACGTCGTCGACCGCCTGATCGGTGCGGAGGACCGCCCGCAGGTCGGGTGTGGTGGGGGTCCGCCGCAGTATCCCTCCCGCCCGCAGCAATTGATCGGCGGACAGTGCCGCCACTCGTTCCGCTTCCCGCCGGGCGCCGCGCCGTCCCACCGTGCTGATTCCCTTCGAAGTCGGCAAAGCGTGCCGATCCCGATGGCCGAGACCATCACAACCGGCGTTCCGCTTCACTCAGCGTCAGGCATGAGCACTCTTCGCAACAGCATGACTACGCACAGTTGATTGTGCCTATACCGAGCTTTTCTTGCCTTTTACACTAGTTGCACATCGCATGGACTATTCGGGCTGGATCGTGGTCTCGTGCGTCGGGCCGAGGCCAGATCGGGGTCACCTCGGGGTCACGTCAGGCAGTACGGCCGTGCCGACGTGCCCCCGCTTTTTGACGACCGGGCCGGATGCCTACCCCGGCCTTGGTGGCGGCCGCTCAGCCACCGGGCATCGCCGGCCGCAGTTGAACGGACCCGCCGAACGGGCCCGTTCAACTGCGGTCGCGCCAGGAAATCAGGCAGAACGTCAGTTTTGGAGAAGCAACCACGGCAGCGGCTCCCTAGCATGAGGATCGTCCCCATCAAGACTCACCAGGAGGCCACCCGTCATGGCGGAAACGAAGAAGTCCACCAAGTCCACCACCGCGGCCGACAAGACGTACGACGGGTTCACGAGCGAGGAACGAGCCGCGATGAAGGAGCGCGCCCAAGAGCTGAAGGGGGCGTCGCGCCGCGGCTCGCGCGCGGACAAGGCGAAAGCAGCGGAAGACGCCTTGCTCGCGAAGATCGCCGAGATGCAGGACCAGGATCGCACCATGGCCGAGAGGCTCCATGCCGTCATCACCTCGAGCGCGCCGATCCTCGAGCCGAAACTCTGGTACGGAATGCCCGCGTACGCCATCGACGGCAAGGTCGTCTGCTTCTTCCAGAGCGCGGAGAAGTTCAACTCGAGGTACGCGACACTGGGCTTCAGCGACAAGGCGAACCTCGACGACGGCGCCATGTGGCCTGCCGCCTACGCCTTGAAGGAGCTGACCGCCGCCGACGAGGCAAGGATCGTCGAGCTCGTGAAGAAAGCGGTGAGCTGAAGCCAGAGGGCAAGCGCCGCTCAGGGCCGCCCGGGCGGACTCGCGCGATCATGTGCACCACGGGATCACGTCGGCCACGGAGCCACGTTCCGGGCGGCCCACCCGACGTCGTAATCGCCACTGCTCGTGGCGGAGGCGTCCGGGTCAGCGACGACCACGGGCCAGCAGCGCCGCATGCGGCAGTGCGAGTACGCCGTCAGCATCAGCGAACTCGGTGCTGAGCAGATCGAAGTGACGCTTGATCTCAGCCCGCACCCGAGGGGTCTGGCTCTGCACCATCTGTCCGCCGAAAGCCACACCGGACGCGGGACCGCTCCACCATTCCTCGGCACCGGCTCGGTGGTCCCAGCACAGCCTCTCGCAAGCTGTCTCGCGCAATCCTGCCGACTCCATCAGGCCGGTCAGGCCGTCCTCGTCACGGGGGAAGTCCTCCTCCTGAGACAGGCCAGCGGGCAGGTGTGACGGTCGGACAGCACCCGCGGCTTGGATCGCGCGGCCGATCAGGGCCTGCCCCGGTGCGGGCGGCGCCGCCCAGATCGTCACCGCGATCCACCCGTCCGGCCGCACGACCCGGCGCAGCTCGGCCAGGGCAGCCTTCGGCCGGCCGACGTGGTTGAGCACGAAGTTTCCCACGACGGCATCGAAGTCTCCGTCATCGAAGGGAAGCTCGGGCAGAACAGCGACACGCATGTCAGCCGCGGGCGCGGCCTGCCTGGCCAGATCGACCATGCTGGGCTCCGCGTCCACGGCCGTCACCTTCGCCCCGCGGGTGCAGCCGACGGCAGCGACCGTTCCGGGCCCGGTTCCCACATCCAGCATGCGCACACCCGGGCCCGCCTCGGCCGCGTCGAGCAACTGCTGCACCGGGTAGGCGCACAGCTTGGCGAAACTCTCGGCATAAGCAGCACCCCGGCCGGCCCAGATCAGCCGCTCACTCTCATCGAAGACTGTCACCGACACCGGCACTCTCCCCCACCCATCTGAAGATCAACGCGACGCGGCGACCCTAACCCGCTCCGACCCCCCGAACGGCGCGTACAGGTCGGAGGCGGTGCCGCGGCCGGTTCGAAGACAGGGGCTTCCGGCCCTTTCGCCCTCGGAATTGCCTGTTCAGAGAGGCTGACTGACATACTCCGGCCATGGATGCCGAGATAGCACGGACCAGGACTCGATGGGACGTGGTGGTGCCTGCACAGGCCACGTCGACGCATGCCGCAGGCTTTGTGCTGCGCGCTGCGGTTGCGGCGGACATCGAGGAGCTCGTGGAGTTGCGGGCCGCCGTCATGCGTCCGGATCTGGAACGCCTTGGCCGCTACGACGAGCACCGGGTGCGGCAGCGGCTGCGGGACTCCTTCTCCCCGCAGCACACATCCATCGTCATGATCGACCGTGAACTCGCAGGATGCATCGCGCTCCGGCCCGCCGGCGGCAGGCAGTGTCTGGAGCACTTCTACCTCACCCTGCACCGTCAGGGCCAGGGGCTGGGATCGGCGGTCTTGCGTACGGTGTTGGAGGGTGCTGACGCCCGAGGCATGACCGTCGGCTTGAACGTCCTGCAGGGCAGTGCTGCCCGTCGCCTCTACGAACGCCACGGATTCGTCGTGGAGTCCCAGGACCCGGTCGATGTCTTCATGATGCGCCCGCCGGGGTCGATGGCGAGCGCTTCTGCAGGAGTGTGACCTGCGGCCCTGCGACAACGGCCCGCCTCGCTTCGTAGGGCTGTCTTCGCGGTCGTGACGCGACGACTGCACGCCCCACCGGTTCCGCCAAGTACGTCCAAGAACTGGATTCGTGTGGTCTCGGCCGACCGGATGAAGATCCGTATGATGGCGCCATGGCGGACGCGTTTGGGTGGGTGAGGATCCAGCGCGTGACGGCCCGGGTTGACGGCGGGCGGGGGCCGACCGGTTGGGGTTGCCGCGAAGCGTCCTGCTGACGTGGGCACGGACACCGGCGTAGCCGCGGGGACAGCCCTGTTCCCTGATCTCCTCCCACACTGGTCTTGTTCGGGTTGGGGCAGGGAGCCTTGGCGGGCAAGGCGTCCGAGGCCGCTGCGGGTGACGTTCATGCTTGGGTCGTCGGTGGGCAGGCCGCGTAGTCGTGCCGTTCGCGGACTCGGGATGCATGGTCGGGGTGCTGGTTGTAGGCGTGCACGATCTGTTGGTTGGCGGTGCCTTGGTCGTAGGGACCGGACCGGGGTCGGATATTCGGTGTTCTGCCCGCCCCATGAGGACGCAGGATGGTGCGCATGACTCTGGCCACCCCCGTACTGTCCACTGCCCGCCTGCGGCTGCGGCCCTTCACCGACGCCGACGCAGACCTCCTCTTCGCGCTGCACAGCAGCACCCACGTGATGCGCTACTGGGACTCTCCGCCGTGGCACGAGCGGTCCCGTGCCGAGCGCTTCATCGCGATGTGCGGGAAGATCGCGGACGAGGGCTCCGGGGCGCGGGTGGCCATCGAGCGTGCCGTTGACAATGCCTTCGTCGGCTGGTGCGGTCTGACCGGATGGAACCCGGACTATCGCAGCGCGTCGTTGGGCTACGTCCTCGGCGATGCGATGTGGGGCCACGGCTACGCGACGGAGGCCGCGCATGCCTTGCTGCGGTGGGCGTTCGACACCCTGGACCTGAATCGAGTTCAGGCCGAGACCGATACGCGCAACGTGGCATCTGCCCGGGTTCTGGAGAAGATCGGATTCGTGCGGGAAGGGACGTTGCGGGAAGACTGCATCGTGAACGGCGAGGTATCCGACTCGTGGGTGTTCGGGTTGATCAGGCGAGAGTGGCAGCCGTCGACCAGGCCGATCCCCGCCCGCTAAGACGGCGTCAAGCCCGATTCTGCAGGGTCTGGTGTCACCCGTTGGTGTGGGTGCGCCTGTGTCGGGCCGACCCCGTGTCGTGTGCATGGCGACGTCGAGGCATGGAACGGACGCCGTACCCGAGTGACTAATCCGACGAGCAGTGGGCGCTGATCGAGCCGTTGGTCGCTGCGTGGAAGCAGCGGCGGGTGGCACGGTCGGCGACCGGGGATCCGGGCTCGGCCGACCTGCGGGAGGTGGTGAACACGCTGCTGTATCAAAACCGGACGGGCGGCCAGTGGCGGCTCCTCCCGCATGATCTCGCCGCCTGGTCCGCGGTCTTCTGCTACTTCACCCTGTGGCGCACGGACGGCCTGGACCAGCAGATCCAGGAGATCTTGCGCTGCCAGGTGCGCGAGCGGGCCAGCCGATCAGAGGACCCGTCCCTCGTGATCATCGACACGCAGTCGGACCGGGCGGCGGCCGGGGTGCCCAAGACCACGACGGGACTGGATGCGAACAAGAGAACGCCGGGCCGCAAGCGAGGCCTGGCCGTCGATGTGCTGGGGCTGATCATCGGCGTGGTGGTACTGGCCGCCGGCGCGCACGACAACGAGGCCGGCATCGCCCTGCTCGATCAGGCGGCCGAGCGGTGCGGCCACCGCCTGGAGAAGGCCCTGGTGGACCAGGGCTTCAAGGACGCCGTCATCATCCACGGGGCGGTGCAGAACATCGCCGTTGAGGTGGTCCGCCACAACCCACAAGACAACGGCAAGGGGTTCGTGCCGGGGCCCTCGCCGAAGCAGAGGGCCGACTCAGCGAGCCGGACACCACCCGAAAGATCGTCGAGAGCCTGACTCCCGCTGGAAGCGCACCGCCGGCCGAGGCGACCGCCGATACCTACCAGCGCATCCTGGCCGTGTTCAGCGATCACCCCAAGCAGCCGTTCCGCGCCCGCGAACTCTCACGAAGTCCTCGGCCTGCCCACCGACGAAGCCACCGTGAACATCACCGGCTCCCGCCTCGGCCGCCTTTCCCGCCAAGGCGTCCTCACCCAGCCCGAACGAGGCCTCTACAAGAACCGGACTCAACGCCCTCTCAGTGGTCGTGGGCGGTCAGTGCGCGCATGACTGGCCGGCCGCGGATGAAACTAGCTCCACTCGTCAGGCCCCCTTGGAATCGATCACCGGGGAACGGGGAGGCGCTCTACCGGCGGACCGCCGAGATCAGTGCGCCGGGCCGCTCCTCGCGCTGCGGCGGGGTGCTGATCGGGCGGCCGTAGGCGGCAGCGCGCTCGCGCAGGGTGTGGCTGTCGGCCTCCCAGCCGTGCCCGGCCAGCCAGCCCACCGGGTCGTCGGGCATCTCCGAGATCCACATGGACGCCGCCGATCCCGGCGCGGCGTCCGCGCCGAAGCGCTCGATCACGCCGCGCGAGCCCAACGTCAGCCCCATCCGACTGCCCGCCGCCGACTGCGTGCTGATCCGGGCCATCAGTAGCTCCACCGCCTCCTCGGGCAGATAGATCAGTAGTCCTTCGGCGATCCACACGGTCGGCACCACCGGGTCGTGCCCTGCGGCGGCCAGCGCGCCTGGCCAGTCCTCACGCAGATCCACCGCGACGGTGATCCGCTCGCAGCGCGCGACGGCCCGCTCCTGGCGCAGCACCGAAGCCTTGAAGTCCAGTGGCGCGGCGGTGTCGACCTCGAACAGCCGGGTTCCCTCGGGCCAGTCCATCCGGAAGGCCCGGCTGTCCATGCCGGCGCCGAGCAGCACGACCTGCCGGACCCCGGACGCGGAGGCCTGCTGCAACAGGTCGTCGAGGAACTTCGTCCTGATGACGATGGAGAACGACACGGCCAGTCGGCGGCGTCGCGCGGCCTCGTCATCGGGCAGCGGCCGCGAGGAGGGCCACAGGCCGCCGGCGGCGGCGAAGGCGTGTGCCAGTGGGTCGCGGAACAGCGCGTTCTCCCGCTCGGTCTCCAGCGCCCGCACTCTGGCCACCCCCACCGCCGTGGCCCACACTCCCGACGGCTGCACCCGCTCCTGCTCATCAGTCACCGCGCCAGCCTAGATGATCGATTCCGGGGGACCCGATGAGTGGAGCCGGCTTCAGGCGCGGCCGGCCGGTCATACTCCTGGTCGACCCGGCACGGACTCTGACGGCGAATGAGTCGAACCGCTTCCGCGGCAGGACACTCACCCTCGACCAGCAGCGCGAGCTCTTTCGCCGCTGGACCACCGACGAACACGTCCACCCCCACGAGGCACTGGTCGGCATGCTCGCCAAGCGACCCCACCCTGTTCCCTTGGACCCTGCCTCCTGGACTGTTGTGCAGCGGTGCCCGGCCCACTGTGAGGCATGGCCGACTGCCAACCCCCACGTGATGGTCACCCAAGGAACAAAGGCCAGGCGAAATCCAGGCTCAACTGCCCACCGATCCGACGTCCTTGACGACTGCGGACATCCACCCCGGATGATCCGCAGCACCCGTCTCGTCGAGCTGGTGAACACGATGGACACCAAGCTCGTCGCCGCCGCCTTCGGAACGGACCCGCAAGCCACCTTGATCTATCTGTCCGATCGCGTCGATGAGACCCGCTTGTTGCAGTGGGAGACGCACAGAAGGTGATCTCTGGTCAGAGTTCGCAGGGATACAGACTGATTTTCTCCCGCTCGATGAAGAGCTCGACCCACGTATTGGCGACATCTTCGGGCAGTGGATCACCGAGATCCAGCAGGATCAGACTGCCGTCCAAGTCCAGCACGGCGGCACCATCCTCTGTTGCGTTCAGCCGTCCTCGAAGGACAACGCAGTGTCCGCCGGGCCGGACACCCGGTCCGGAATCAGCAGCCGGTTTCGCATTCCACCCCCAGACGATGTCCTCATCGACTGTCCACTCGACGTGGTACTCGCCCGGCTCCGCGTCCTGCTCACCGCACCAGCGGACCGCGGTCCTTCCGAAGGGGGTCCGGATCTGAGCCAGCCAGGGACTCCAGGGGAACTTTGCGACCTTCTCCAGTTCGACCAGCATCGTTCGATCATGCAGCATCCCAGGTGCTGCCGGAACCTGTGCTGTTCAGGCACCGCCTGGCACGCGTTCGCCGGAGCATGTGCGCCTTGCTGAAGGACTCGTTGGAGGCGATGGCGACGCTGTTCCTCTCCTCGCGTTCAGCCAGCACCTGAAACAGCAGCTCAGCGCTCCGCCGGTCGACTTGCATGTAGCCGAGTTCGTCGATGCACAAGAGGTCGACGCGGCCGTAGCGGGCGATGGTCTTCGACAGCTGCTTCTCGTCGGCGGCCTCGACCAGCTCGTTCACGAGCTTCGTGGCCGGCGCGTAACGGACCCGGAAGCCCTGCATGACGGCCTTGGCGCGCAGGGCCATCAGCAGGTGGGACTTGCCGGTGCCAGAGTCACCGATCAGGCAGAGCGGCTCGCCTTCTTGGCCCACTCACAGGTCGCAAGGGTGTGGACGGTGGCGGGGTCGACATGGGGGTTGGCGTCGAAGTCGAAGGCCCGCAGGCTCTTCTCGCGAGGGAAAGCCACGGCCCGGATGCGGCGCTCGGACCTTCGGCGGGCCCGGTCGTCGCACTCGGCCATCAGCAGCTCGGCAAGGCACGCACGGTAAGGACATCTGCTCGCGGGCCGCGCCGTCGGCCTGATCCTTGAACTGCTGGCGGATGGTCGGCAGCCGCGGCTTGCGGCACGCCTGACGACCTTCGACTGCGACGTCCCCATACGGCCCCCAATCGTCCCGATCCCCGGCTCCAAGAGGGTGGCCCGCGTGGAGGAGCACTCCGCCGCCGACCGGGTCGAGCCGGCCACTGAGCAGCTGGCCAAGCTCGACAGCCTGCCCCCGGCCGCCGGCCGGGGGCAGATCGAGGAGGCGAGGCGGCTCATCGAGCGCTGACGCTTCCGGTCACCCGGGCCGGGTCGGCCGGGTTCTGCCGAACGGCGGCGCCACTTGGCCAGCCGGTCTGGATCAAACGGCTTGTCGGCAAGCTCGGGCCCGGGCTCCGGCTCCGGCTCCGGCTCCGGCTCCGGCTCCGGCTCCGGCTCCGGCGGAACTCAAGCGCATCCCGAGCGCCCATCCTGCGCGCGCTGAGACCGCCGCCTCGTCGCACAGGCCCGCGCAAACAGTCGAGGACTGCTTGAGGAAAACGGAATGGCAGGCGCACCAGCCGGGCGCGAGCAGCCGGTGCTGCAATGCCCCCGCAGTGCCTCCTCACCCGAGTCCACGAGGGAGACCACGATGCTCAACAGACGCATGCTGCTCAATTCCGGCCTGGCCACGGCCGGGGTGGGGCTCACGGGCGCCGCGCTCGTTCCCCTGCTCACCGCACGCGACGCGAACGCGGACGCCACAGCCACCGGTGCCGCGCCCGCGCCCGCGCCGGAGCTGTTCCGCGTCCCGCTGCCCGTCCCGCCGGTGCTCTCCCCGGTGTCGACCGCAGGCGGCGTCGACGTCTACCGCATGACGATGCGGCGGGCCGTCCGGGAGATCCTCCCGGGCATGTCCACCGAGGTGCTGACCTTCAACAGCAGCTTCCCGGGCCCGGTGATCAGGGCGCGTTCCGGGCGTCCGGTGATCGTGCACCAGCGCAACCTGCTCGATGTGCCCACCTCGGTCCACCTGCACGGCGCTTCGACGTCCCAGCACAACGACGGCAAGCCCATGGAGACCATCGCCCCACGAGACACGCGGACCTACCTGTATCCCAACAGGCAGCCGCACGCCTCGTTGTGGTACCACGACCATGCCCACCACCTGGAGTCCGAGAACGTCTACCGTGGACTCTCCGGCACCTACCTGCTCACCGACACCATCGAGCGCCGGCTGCCGCTGCCGACGGGCGTCCACGATCTGCCGATCGCCATTCGCGACGCCCACTTCGACGACGCCGGCCAGCTCGTCTACACCATGGGCGACCGAGCCCGTCAGACTCTCCTGGCCAACGGCGTCCCCTACCCCTACCTCCAGGTCGCCGCCCGTAAGTACCGCTTCCGGCTGCTGAACTCGGCCAACGTCCGCTCCCTGAAGCTGCGTCTGGCCGACGGCAGCCCCATCGTCCACATCGGCTCCGACGGCGGTCTGCTCCCGCGCCCGAACCCGACCGAGTCCGTCTTTCTGTCGCCCGGGGAACGCGCGGACGTGGTCATCGACTTCTCCCGGTACCCGGTCGGCACCCAGCTCGTGCTGCAGAACACCACCGGCGCCGGTCCCGCCGACCTCATCGGGCAGGTCCTGCGGTTCGACGTCACCCACACCGCCTACGACCCCAGCGAGATCCCTGCCGAACTGCGCACTCTGCCACCCCTGCCCAAGCCCACCGCCGAGCGCACCATCACCCTGTCCATGGACGAGGGGGGCACCGGCACCACACCGCCCCAGGGCTACATCGACGGCAAGGTCTATGCCCCTGACCGCATCGACTCCTTCATACGGTACGGCGCCAGCGAAGTCTGGACCGTCACCAACCTCAACAAGAACATCCCCCACAATCTCCATCTGCATCTCGTGCAATTCCGCGTCCTGGAGCGCAACGGACACAGCCCGGATGCCGCCGAGTCCGGGCTGAAGGACACCGTCATGCTCCTGCCCGGCGAAACCATCAAGCTCCAGGCGACGTTCGACACCTTCCGGGGCGCCTACCTCTACCACTGCCATATTCTCGACCACTCGGCGATGGGCATGATGGCCACGATGAAGATCACGTAGGGGGCAGACGACGGCAGCAGAACAGCCGACGGGAACAATTCCAGGGCAGCCGAGCTTCTCGTTCCGCAACTGCTGGATGTAGGTCCCCGGGAGATACTCCAGGGCCGAGGAATCCGCCATACGTGGCGAAACCGACGTACATCGCGAAACCGGCACGCTCGGCGATACCGAAGTGCTCGGCGCATCATCGCTTCGGGAAGGGTTTGTCAGTCCGCATCGGACGATCAGGGCAAAGGAGAGTGCCCACTCCTTGCCACTCTCAACGTATAGCGCACCGGGGGGCTTGCGGCAAGGCCCCCGTGGTGCCGCAGAATCACTGGCCGAAGCCAGATCCTGCAGAAATGGGAGATTCACCAAGTGCGCCTGCTGTTGTCAGTTCATGGGTCGTGCGGTGACGTCGAGCCAGTGGTCGGAATTGCGCTGCGGCTGCGGCCGCTCGGCGCCGAGGTGCTGGTGGGGGCACCGCCGGCCTTCGTCGGAGCGACCGCGGATCGGAGCTGGTGACATGAACCCTCTGACCACGAGCGCGTTCGACCTTCCCGACCGCCTCTCCCCCAAGGCCGACCCGACGCTGATCGCCCGCGACGAGCAGCACTTCGCGGCCATCGGGGAGAGTCTCGAGCAGACGATCGCCGAACTGTCCGACCAACTCGATGCCGAACTCAAGGCGCCCGGCGGCGTTGGCCGGCAGGCGATGGACCGGGACATGGAGGTCCATCGGCTCACCGGTCGACTGCGCGCCTTGCGTCGCTTCGGCCTGGACCTGTGCCTCGGACACATCGTCGACCCGGGCAACCCCGAACCCGTGTACATCGGACGGCTGGGCCTCACCGACAGCACGGGGCGTCGGCTGCTGATCGACTGGCGCTCCCCCGCGGCCGAGCCGTTCTTCGCGGCGACCCATGCCAACCCGATGGGCCTGGCAAGCCGCCGCAGGTATCGCTGGACCCGCGGTCGGATCAGCGACTACTGGGACGAGGTGTTCACCGCCGACGGACTTCAAGGGCACGCCGCGCTCGACGACCAGTCCGCCTTCATCGCCAGCCTGGGCAGCAACCGATCGGCCCGGATGCGTGACGTGCTCGCCACCATCCAGGCCGACCAGGACGCCATCATCCGGGCGGGATCGCGCGGCGCTCTCGTCGTGGACGGCGGTCCGGGGACGGGGAAGACCGTCGTCGCTCTGCACCGCTCCGCCCATCTCCTCTACTCCGACCCGCGCCTCGGCCACCGTCGGGGCGGCGTGCTGTTCGTCGGCCCGCACCAGCCTTACCTGGCCTACGTCGCCGACGTCCTCCCCAGCCTCGGAGAGGAGGGTGTGCAGACCTGCACCGTGCGGGACCTCGTCGCCGAAGGAGCCGTAGCGGCGATCGAGACCGACCCGGAGGTGGCGCTCCTGAAGTCGTCCGCAGGCATGGTGAAGGCGATCGAGAAGGCCGTCAGGTTCTACGAGGAGCCGCCCACCGAGGGGATGACGGTCACCATCGACTGGTCCGACATCTGGCTGAGCGCCGACGATTGGGCCGAGGCCTTCGAAGCACCGGAACCAGGTACTCCGCACAACGAGGCGCGGGACCAGATCTGGGAGAAGCTGCTCACGATCCTGATGGACAAGCACGACGGCGACATCCCGCCCGATCTGTTCCGCAGATCTCTGCTGCACGACAAGGAACTCAACGGGGCCCTCAACCGCGCGTGGCCGCTGCTCGAAGCGGCCGATCTCGTCGGAGACCTGTGGTCGGTACCCGCCTACCTGCGACTGTGCGCTCCTTGGCTGGGCCCCGACGACGTTCGGAAGCTGCAGCGCGAGGACGCCCGGGCCTGGACGGTGTCCGACCTGCCGCTCCTGGACGCGGCACGGCAGCGGCTCGGCGATCCGAAGGCGTCACTGCGCAAGCGTCGGCACGACGCCACTGTCGCCGCCGAAACCGAGCGCATGGCCGGCGTCATCGCCAACGTGCTCGCGGCCGATGACGACGGTGAAGGCGCGGTGACGATGCTGCGCGGCCAGGATCTGCAGGCCAGCCTGGTCGACGAGACCGCACTGCCCACGGCCGAACCGGACCTGCTCGCCGGTCCGTTCGCGCACATCGTCGTGGACGAGGCTCAGGAGCTGACCGACGCAGAGTGGCAGATGCTGCTGCTCCGCTGCCCGTCGAGGAGCTTCACCATTGTCGGGGACCGCGCCCAGGCCAGGCACGGGTTCACGGAGTCGTGGCAGGAACGGCTCGAGCGGATCGGGCTCGACCGGATCGACGTGGCGTCCCTGAGCGTCAACTACCGGACGCCGGAAGAGGTCATGTCGGAAGCCGAGCCGGTCATCCGGGCCGTTCTCCCGGACGCCAATGTGCCGACCTCCATCCGCAGCAGCGGCGTCCCCGTCGTACACGGATCTGTTTCGGATCTGGACTCGGTCCTCGGCTCATGGCTCGCTGAGCACGCCGACGGGATCGCCTGCGTAATCGGCGATCCCACGTTCCGGGCGACGTCCCGTGTCCGCTCGCTGACCCCGGAGCTGTCGAAGGGGCTCGAGTTCGACCTGGTCGTCCTCATCGACCCAGAGGCGTTCGGCGACGGTATCGAAGGAGCGGTCGACCGCTATGTCGCGATGACGCGAGCGACCCAGCGACTCGTCGTCCTCACGAGCTCGTGACGTCCTTGGCTGTCGCATGCCCGCTGAGCAGGTAGAAGGTTCCTTGAAATGCCAGGTTCGGCATTTGGAACCGGCTGCCCCGAGTGACGTTGCGCGCGGTAAGGAGGGGGGTGGACTTCAAACGCCTCGCCGCCGCCGCAACGTCCTCAGCAGGCAGATCCGCTGTTCGCATCGGGCTGTGCGAGGATGCGCCGCAGCCATCGGAAACGAGCGTTGCGGGCGTCCTGGCTGAGAGCTGCCCGTGGTGCGAAGGTGTCGAAGCCGTGGAATGCCCCTGGCCATACGTGCAGTTCCGCTTGGCCGCCGGCCTGCCAGATCGCATTGGCGTAGGCCACTCCCTCGTCCCTGAAGGTCTCGGCCGACCCGACATCGATGTAGGCCGGGGGCAGCTCGGACAGGTCGGTGGCGCGGGCGGGAGCCGCGTAGGGCGGAAGGTCTGCCGCGCCGTGCCGCTTGCCCAGCAGTGCGTGCCACGCTGTTGCGTTGGAGGTGCGGTCCCAGATGTCGATGCCGGCCATTTGGTGGCTGGAGAACGTGTTGTTGCGGTCGTCGAGCATCGGGCACATGAGTAGTTGCCCGATGAGTGTGGGCCCGCCTCGATCGCGGCTGAGCAGGGCGAGTGCCGCGGCGAGTCCACCGCCGGCACTCTTGCCTCCGACGATGATGCGGCCAGCGTCGATGCCCAGTCCGGCCGCGTGCGCACTCAGCCAGGCGAGTCCGGCGTAGCAGTCCTCCACCGGCTCGGGGTACTGCGCCTGCGGTGCCAGCCGGTAGTCGACAGAGATGACGGCCAAGTCCAGCGTGAGAGCCCATTCGCGAAGCAGCCGCGGAAGCACGGACCACGCATTGCCCGTGATCATTCCGCCGCCGTGCATGTAGTACAGCACCGGGAGTGGCCCTGCGATCCCGGCGGGCCGCGCGCTCACGAGCGACACGTCCTGTACGCCCTGCGCTCCGGGCACACGCAGCTCCGCCACCTCGAAGCGGCCGTCGGCCTGGAGCTCCAGGACCGTCGGCCTGGGCCGGGCCGCGGCATCCCGCTCCTGCCGGAACGCAAGGTTCTCCCGAGTGAACGGCTGCCTCGCCTCGTCCGCCAAAGCCGTCAACGCCACGCTCAGTTCGGGGTCGAAGGGGGGCGCATTCCAAGCCATCGAGACGGGGTCGGGCTTCGACGGCATGTCACCGCCCTTCATGACAGGCCGTCCCGTCGGGCCTGGGAGTGCCGCACGGCATCCCGACCGGAACAGCTCGTCGACACGTCCGAGTCCGCAGAAAACGCGCGCGCGAGGTCCATTCGGGCTAGTCAATCACCGCTGGGCCGGCCGCGAACGGCCGGGATCAGGACCACTCTGTTCCGCGCGCGATACTCCTCGAAGACGGACGCCATCGACAACTGCAGCCGGCTCCTAATTCACTTTCGTGTCAGGCCGACCAGAGGCTAGTGTTCCCACAGCGAGTGACTCACGAGGAGCCGACACATGCTCATACCCGGTCGCCCCAGCACGCGTTGACATCGGAGGCCGTGAACGGCCTGTCACCGCGTGCTGCCCTTTGATACGCGGCACAGCGAGCCTTCCCTCCCCCTGCCTGCACCGTGGGTGCGCCTGCCGTACGCCGGGGTGGCAGGTCTCGTCTTCGGTCATCCGAGGGGTCCCTGTGCCGCGTGCTTCCTCTGCTCCCACCGCTTCCGGACGCCCTGCTTCGCCCGCCCTGTGGCGAGACGGAGACTTCCGCAGGCTCTGGCTGGGCCAGACGGCTTCCCAACTCGGCGAACAGGCGGGCCTGGTGGTTCTCCCGCTGTTCGCCGTCGTAACACTCCATGCCGACGCCGGCCGGTTGGGTGTCCTTCGTGCAGTGGGGCAGGCGCCGATCCTGCTGCTCGCGCTCTTCGTCGGCGCGTGGGTGGACACGTGGCGAGCCCGCGCGGTGATGGTGGTGACGGACGCCGGCCGGGCTCTCGCGCTGGGCTCCGCCGCAGCAGTCGGCTTCCTCTACGGGGTCGGCCTACCGGCCCTGCTCGTGGTTGCCTTCGCTGTCGGAGGTCTGTCCGTATTCTTCGACGTGGCCTACCAGGCGTCTCTCGTGCGGCTGGTGAACCGCGACCAGCTGGTGCGGGGCAACAGCGCGCTCGAGGGTAGTCGGTCAGCGGCCCAGATCGGCGGCCCCGCCCTCGGCGGCGCGATGGTGTCCCTGGTGTCGGCACCGTTCGGTGCCGCATGCGGCGCTGCGTGCTTCGCAGTGTCGTTCCCGTCGATCCGGCAAATCCACCGCCGCTAAACGATCTCCGCCGACTCGGGACGCTCCTCGCCGCTCCGGCGGCAAATCCATGCCGGCCTCCGATTTGTCGTCCACGAGCCCACTCTGCGGACCGTCGGACTCGCCTCGGCCGCCTTCCAGTTCTCGTTCGCGGCCACCATGACCGTCTCTCTGGTCTTCCTGCCGCGAGAACTCCACCTGTCGGGCACCGCCGTCGGCCTGGCACTCGCGGCTACGGGGCCGGGCGCACTGCTCGGCTCGCTGCTGGCCGCCCGTCTTCCGAGCCTCTTCGGTTACGGCCCGGTGCTGGTCACCGCGGCGGCTCTCGGCGACGGAGCGATGCTGTGTGTGCCCTTGCTGCACGGCCCCGGCACGGTGACCATCGCCGTGCTCCTTGCCGTCAATTTCGCGTTCGGGACCTTCGGCCAGCTCGTGAACGTCGCGCTCACGGCAGTGCGGCAGGCGATGACTCCCCACGGGATGCAGGGCCGCACGACCGCGACGATCTCGTTCATCGGCATGGGGCTCAGCCCGCTCGGCTCGCTGCTCGGCGGCTGGCTCGCACAGGGGTGGGGATTGCGCACCAGCCTTCTGATGACGGCCGGTGGCATGATGCTGTCGTCGGCGCTGATGGCCCTGTCCCCGCTCGCTCGCCTGGGACGGCAGCTTCCCGCCACGCAGGAGACCCCGGCTCCCTCCGCGTGACGGTGCCCACTACTGCGAGCGGCCGCCTACCGAGGGATCCCGGACAGTGATGTGCCGGGCCCGGGTGTCCGGGCCCGGCTCTTGCGGCAGACGGTGACACCCCCTGAGGGACCGTCAGGTGACGCCGGTGGATCCTCCAGAGCCGTTCCGGGTTGTCCGGCGACGCCCAACGAAGCCTCGGCTGATCTCAGCTTTTGAGGAACGTGCCGTACCCCGAGCTGCCCGTCGTGGCGAACCAGGCGGTCGCCGGGCCGCACGAGAGCACGTCCCTCGTCGGACCAGTCCCCCTGCCGCACAGGGACTGGTCCGGGCTGTCGCCGAAGATCCCGACATGGGCACCGACGGCCACACCACCAAGGGGCAGCTTCCGCTTGCCGTTGTCACCGGTGTTCACGACTGCGGCTAGTCGTCCCCGTGCTCCGACTTCTTGTGAGGCGACTGGTGCGATTTCGCCGGCTTCATCGGCTGCTTCGGGTGGTCGGGCTTCTCCGGGTACGCCGGCTTCACGGGGAGGCTGGGCTTCTCCGGGTGCGCGGGCTTCATCGGCAGGGTGGGCTTCTCCGGATGCGCGGGCTTCACCGGCAGGCTGGGCTTCTCCGGCAGAGCAGGCTTCATCGGCAGAGCCGGCTTCTCCGGATACGCGGGCTTCACCGGCAGACTGGGCTTCTCCGGCAGAGCAGGCTTCACCGGCAGAGCCGGCTTCTCCGGATACGCGGGCTTCACCGGCAGACTGGGCTTCTCCGGCAGAGCAGGCTTCACCGGCAGAGCCGGCTTCTCCGGATACGCGGGCTTCACCGGCAGACTGGGCTTCTCCGGCAGAGCAGGCTTCACCGGCAGACTGGGCTTCTCCGGCAGAGCAGGCTTCATCGGCAGAGCCGGCTTCTCCGGGTACGCGGGCTTCACCGGCAGACTGGGCTTCTCCGGATACGCGGGCTTCACCGGCAGAGCAGGCTTCACCGGGTACGCGGGCTTCATCGGCAGAGCCGGCTTCTCCGGATGCGCGGGCTTCACGGGGAGCGCCGGCTTCTCCGGATACACCGGCTTCACGGGGAGCGCCGGCTTCACCGGATACACCGGCTTCATGGGATGCGCAGGCTTCTCCGGATACACGGGTTTCGCCGGATACGCAGGCTTCACCGGGTAGGCGGCCTTCTCCGGACGTGCCGGATACCCAGGCTTCTCCGGATAGGCGGGCTTCACCGGGTGGGCCGGGTAGGCAGCCTTCTCCGGGTACGGCGGGTGCGGGGTGGTCTGGTCCTGAGCGTAGGCGGTTCCGGCGTTCAGCAGCGGGGACGCGGCGAGCGCGGCAGCCACGGCGGCTGGCGCCAGAACAGATCGCCATCGCGACGACATCTTCATTTTCTCCACTCTCCTCGACTTGGTTCAGGGCTCGTGATGGCTCGTCAGTACCAAGAGCTGGATAGTGGAATGATCAGGAAATCAGGGACACGAATAACACTGCGGCGGCCATAAGCCACCGGATGGTGTAGCGCGGGACGCCAGTTGACCCGAATGGTGGCGAGGCGGTTGGGCCAGCATGGGCTCACGAGCCAGGCTCAGATCCACGCACGCCGGCCGGCCGCGGCCGCCGCCTGCAGTGGGCGGGGCTGGAGGAGCGGATGCGTCGCGGGCCCAAGCTGTGGAGAACTTCGGCGGCATCGAATGGTCCGAGCTGCTGCACCGCGGCCGAGAGCACTGACGCCTACCTCGTCCCCAGGCCCCGGCATGACGGAAAGTCAGTTCCGAGGCCTGGGTGGAGGGGTGCGTCGAACCGCATGCCAGGCTGTTGGTGCTCGACAGGTTCCGCGAGCAGCTTCTCGACGCGGTAACGGCCAAGGATGAAAACGCACTGAGCCCGCCGCTCAATCGGCTGGTCGCTCGCTGACTACATTCCGCGATTCCGTTGACGCCACGGAGTGCGCCGAATGTAGCCGCGAAGACTTTCTCCCTTCGCAGGCATCGCCGCTACCCTCATCCGCTACCCGCCGACTCGCCGCCGACCGCCATCGCCCTGGCAGAAGTGGCGACGGGCCCACTGATTCGACCAGACAGGTCGACGAGGGACGGAACGAAGTCGAGCCGACCATCAACTTCGACGTCGGTCAGCGCTGCCAGAGGAACGAGGCTTGGCGGCACGGGGTGCAACTGAAGACATAACCGCGGCCTCCGCCGCCGAAGTTCGCCGAGGTGGCAAAGTCGTGGCCTTCTTCGAGCTCGGCCGTGAACGCCATACGGGCCGCACAGCGGGGGCAGTCCGGTGTCTCATCGTCCTGGAGCCCGTCAGGCGCACCGCCCAGCCGTCCGAGAACCGGTTCCTCCGAGGGCGAGTCTGCCGGATGGCATCGCAGAGCAGTGACCGCGCCCAAGAGCGTCTCGCCCTTGGCAGGGACGGCAACCGGGGTGAGCTCGCCAGTGAAGACGTACGCATGGTTGGCTCCGCCAGTAGCGTCCCAGTCGTCACACATACCGGGATCGCTCTGGCAGAAGAACACCGCGACGACACCAATGTCGACAGGCAGATGGGCGAGGAACAGCATCGCCCCATGGCACTGCCGAGCCACCGCCATGGCGCTGAGTGCCCCTTTGGCCGACGCTGCCCTCAGATGCCTGGACCGACGCGGGCCACGCCGTCGCTCCACGGGCGACCCCCGCGCGAAACTACGCCAATCGAGTGTGTGATCGACGAGGAAGACGCCGCGGCGGCTCGAGAGGGCCCGGGATCAGTGCCGCTGCGAAGTCGTGCACACCTTCAGGCAACGAACAACGCAGCGTCGAGATGGCATCTGCCACTCGCTTTGCCTCCGGTTCGTCTCACACGTCGACGCGCCCTTCGTCGGCCGTGCCCTCATGCGCAACTCGACCTGCGAGGCAGAGCTTTGGTCCGGGCAAGGCTGTGGCTGCGGTGCGGTGAGACTGTGCTGCGGTGCGGGTGAGGCCGACATCGAACCCAGCCCCGTCACACCGTTGGTGTGTGTCGGCATCGGCCACACCTTGCTCTATGATCCAGCCCACGTTTACCGGAAGGCGGTTTCCCATATGCCTGTGCCGAGCCTGCTCGCGGTCTTCGCTCATCCGGATGACGAGTCGTTGTTCGCGGGTGGAGTGCTCGCCCGTCACGCTGCTGCGGGCGCGCGTACCGCAGTCGTCACGGCGACCTGGGCCGCCGACACGCTCCGGAGCGCGGAGTTGGCCCAGGCACTGCGGATCCTCGGTGCCGGTAAACCGCGGATGCTCGGCTACGCCGACGATCGCGTGCCTCAGTCAGCTCCAGGCAGCGCGCGGTTGTGCGATGCGCCGCTCGACGAGGCGGTGCGGCGGCTGGTGGCGCACATCCGCGAATTCCGCCCGGAGGTCATGGTCACCCATGACGCCTACGGCGGGCTGACCGGCCATCCGGACCACGTGCACACTCACCGGGTGACGATCCTTGCAGCTCAGGCGGCCGGTCTTGAGCAGCTGTACCCAGACTCGGGTGCCCCCTGGCAGCCGCGTGCCCTCTACCTGGCCACGCATCCGCACTCCGCCGTGCCCGCGCTGAGGAACTTGGTCGGTACGCAGAAGACGGTGTACAGCGTGCCGGACGAGCAGGTCACCGCAACCGTAGATGTCGGCCCCTGGATGGAGCAGAAGATCGCCGCCGTACTGGCTCATCGCACCGAGGTGGAGCGGGGAGCCGTACCCGGGCTGATCGCCGGCCTTCCGCAGGACACTCGCGAGCTGCTGTTCTCCACCGAGTGGTACATCCGCCACACTCCGGTTTCCGCAACGGCAGCCCAGACCGAACTGAACTGAACTGACCAGCCGAGGACGCGGCCCGCCCGGTTTCAGCAGACCGTCCGGGGCAGTGTCGAACTCGGCCAGGCTCCATCGGCTCGGCCGTTGGAGCGCGCACCCGTCGACGCCCTTTGGTACCCCGGCTCAGGCGGAGGACGACCGCACGCAGGAGGGCCTCCCGGCACGCCAGAATCGCCGGGTGCCGGGTGCTGCGTACGAAGGTGACGACGCGGCGTGTGCGCCGGCCGCGCAGGAGTTGCCGCAACGGGAGGGTTCGGGTGTTGCCCGTCCCAGAGAAGGCCGGGACATTCCCGGTCACCATGCCGGCGTCGACCGCCGCCTTGCGTGCGTGTCGTCGCCGGCGGCACCACTCTTTGGAAAACCCCCGAGAAGCCCTCCGCCAAAGGCTGTATCGCCTTGCAGCCGATTTCTCTTCAACGCCTGGGGAAGCTCGCCTACCGGCTTCCGTCATCGGCTCGGCTGTGTCCCAGCAGCCTCGCCTGCTCGCTCTTGAGTCGGGCGAACCGGTCGCGGATGTACTCCCTGAGCTCCCGGCCTGGGAAGGATATGAGCGACAGGTGCTCGTCGAAGTTGCCTTGGGCCCAGCGCGCAGCCGTGATCTCGTAGCCCGAGACGTGGGCGCAAAACTCAAGTAGGGCCTGGGGCATCTCCTCCTCGATGAGGAGGTCGGCCTTGGTGACCACTACGTCGCGCATGGCTTGGATGTTGGGGATGAAGACGGTGGTGGCCCAGGTGCGCCACTCCGAAAGCTCCCGCTCGGTGGGTGGTGTGTCATGACGGAAGGGATCGCGACCGTCGGGCGCACGGAGCCCTGGCCAGATCTCGGCCGGGTGACCATACCCCGCCTATCTTTTCCGCTGCCATCCGTCAAGTCACGTGTTTTCCTGCCACGCAATTCCGTGGCATGACGCCATTCGATTGCCGGAGTCCAATTGTGATACCCCATGCAGAGCCGGCGGCTCGCCCACAATTTGGCGCAGCCCTTGCAATGTGATTTACGGGGCACATTTCCTAGTCCCATTGCACGAAAGGATGTGGCAGCAATGTTTACCAAGTCCGAACATCCCCTACGCGTCGAAGCGGCGCTGGATCCCCGGCTCAGCCGATGGATGTGGATGGTGAAGTGGATCCTCGCCATCCCGCACTACATCGTGCTGTTCTTCCTGCAGATCACATTCCTGCTGCTGAGCATCGTCGCCTTCTTCAGTATCCTGATCACCGGACGCTACCCGCGACGGCTCTTCGATTTCAATGTCGGCGTCATACGCTGGACCACGCGCGTCAACTACTACGCCTCCTCAGTTCTCGGCACCGACGCGTATCCGCCGTTCACCCTCAAGGAGGTGCGCGACTATCCGATCCACGTCGATGTCGCCTATCCCGAGCGGTTGTCCCGCGGGCTGGTCCTGGTCAAGTGGCTGCTGATCATCCCACAGCTCCTGGTGATCATCGTATTGAGCACCAGCGGCTGGACCGCATACCGGTACCTCGACGACTACAGTCCTTTCTCCTCCGGGCTCATCGGCCTGCTCTCTCTGATCGCGGTGGTGATCCTGACGTTCACGGGGAAATACCCGCGGGATCTGTTCGACTTCCTCATGGGCCTGATGCGCTGGTCGCTGCGGGTGCTCGTCTACTCATCCCTCATGACCGACAAGTACCCACCGTTCCGGCTGGACATGGGCGGGAAGGAGCCCACGGCCGGAGTGGTAGAGCCAGCGGGCGCCGGGTGAAATTCCTCGTCACCTCCCAAGGGCCGCGGCTCACTTCGGCGCGGACGGCTCCGTTGGAGTCATCGGCGGCCTAAGGAACCAACAACGCGGGCTCGGCCCCGGATGAAAGTGGCTGCCTCGCATATTCCGATACTCCAACCGGACTCCTCCGAAGGCCTGAGTCGGAGGAAGGTACCAGGGCGGAGAATCTGCGGGACGGTCTTGACGGACCGTCCCGCTGGTGTGTGACCCCGCCGCATGTAGTGGCAGGACCCCGAACAGCCCGCACTCGTGACACGCGCATACGCAAACGACCGTGTGTGACAGGGAATTGAGTGGCCTGTCCTGCCAATCGGGACCCGCTTCATCTTCGTGGAACCCCCACGGCATGTGCGGGACGCTTCCACGCGCCGTGTGCTGTGCCGTCGAGGTTTGATCGTTCAGGTCCGCCGCCAATGCGTCGCTCCCGAAGCCGAGCAACCTCGACGTGGGTCGTCCCCCAGGGCTCCGTCGTTCTCGCGGTCGGCCCGACGCGGCTGGTACTGGGCCGTGATGCCGGTGCCCGCGGGAGTGGTGTGTCACCACTCGATGGCGCGTCCGTCGACGGTCGTTCCGGGGTAGAGGTGTTCGGCGGTCAGGGCCAGGATGGTGGGATTGATGCGATCTAGGTGGCGCAGCAGCATCAGATCGGCGAACTCCTTGGCGTGGCGGGCGACGGCGGCCACTTCCTCGGTGTCCTGCAGGTACTTGCGGGTCTCGTCCAGGTGGCGGGGGTCGTCGTCGTTGGCGGGGTTCTTGTGTCCGGCGACGACGGCGCGAGGGTGGACCGCAGCGATCTTGTCGATGGCGGCGATCCAGTCCGCGCGCCGCTCGGGCAGCGGCCGGGCCTTCTCGCCGCCGGCGAGGTAGGGGTGGACGCCGTTGTAGACGATGTCGCCCGCGACGACGAGGCCGATGGACGGCACGTGCACGAACGTGGTGTCCGGTCCGTCGCTGTCGCCGGCCTCGACGAACCGGACCTCCTCGCCCTCCAGGAGGAAGGTGTAGTCGTCGATCACCTCGGGCAGCACGATGTCCTTGACGATCTGGCCGGGAAACTGGCCGTTCCAGAACGCCATGCGCTTTCCGGCGGTGAACTCCGCCAGGGCCACGGTGCCCTCGGTGGCGATCATCCGCGCGTCGGGAAAGTGCCTGGCGACCTCGGAGAAACCGAACCAGTGGTCGCCGTGGCCGTGAGTGGCGTACATCGCGACCAGGTTCTTGCCCGAGGCCAGCACCCACTCGGCCACCTGCCGGGACTGCTCCTCCAGGTGCGGGGCGTCGATCAGGATGGCGTCCCGCTCCCCGTAGATGAGGGTCGCCGACATCGGCGACCAGGCCGGCAGCGGCCGGACCGAGGAACCATCGGGCAGGACCGCCCGGGGAGGAAGGGTGACGAGGACGTCGTATTCGAGAGCCATGATTGTCTACTTCCTATACTTTCGATGCTTATTCTTATATTTGCCGGTAATAACCGAAATCTTCCCAGACAAGGTCAGCGTCCTTGCTGTCGCCGAGTCTGTAGGGGGCGCGTGACGCGTCCACCGGCGTGCGCCGTGTGTCCAGACAGCGCGCGACTTCACACCCACCCTGTGGCACCGTCCCGTGTCAGGACGTGCGGCGCTCGCGGTCACCGGGCCGGAGCCGGTTCGGCAGCAGGCTGCTGGTGGCGGTGATGGCGGCGGATGATCAGGTGTGTGATCTCGGCCGCGCCGAAGGCAAGGACGATCAGTGCGGCGCCGATGGGGCCGAGCCAGTGCACGCCGACCCGGTTCAGCGCGCCCTGGCCGACGACGGGGGCGATGGAGACCCCGACGTAGAGCGTCGCGGAGTGGAGGCCCGTCAGCATCGGGGCAGCCGCCGGCATCGCACCGATCAGGCGGTGGGTCTGCGGCGTGATGAATCCCCAGCCGCAGAGGCCCCACACGATCAGCGCGACGACGGCTGTGCCGATGTGCGCACTGGACCATGGCATCAGCGCGAAGTCGATGGCGAGCACCACGAGGGCGGTGTTGATGATCCGGCGGGCGCCGAGCCGGTCGACCAGGTGCCCCGAACCGAGCGTGCCGATCGTCGAGGCCACACCCCACACGAACAACAGGATTGCGAGCGTGGTGCCGCTGCCGCCGGTCGCGCGGTCGAGGCCGTCCGCGATGTAGGAGTAGACGAGGTACAGGCCGGTGAACAGCAGGAGTGTCGTCAGCAGGCCCATACCGATACGGCGGTCGCCGAGCGGCGCGAGGCGCGTCCGCAGCGGGACCAGTGGCGGGTTGGGGATCTTGGGCAGCAGAAGCGCGATGGCCAGCGCCGCCACAGCCCCGAGAGCGGATACGAACACCATGGTGGTGCGCCAGTCACCGGTCAGACTTCCGATGGCCGTGCCGATGGGGGCACCGAGCGCGGTCGCCGCGCTGAGACCGGCCATCACCGTGGAGATCGCACGCCCCCGGCGCTCCGGCGGAGCGAGCGCGGCGGCCGCAGCTATCGCGGTCGGGGTCACCATCGCGCCGCCCAGCCCGGCCAGCGCCCGTGCGAACAAAGCGATACCGAAGTTCGGTACAAATGCTGCCAAAAGGTTGCCCACGATGAAGATGCCGAGTCCGGTGAGGAACAGCGTGCGTCGCGGCCAGCGCGTGGTGAGTGCCGCCATGACGGGGCCGAGGATGGCGTAGGTGAAGGCGTAGGCCGTGATAAGCCATCCGGCGGTCCCGATGCCGACATCCAGAGAGTGCCCGGCCTCGGGCAGGATGCCGGCGATGACGAAGCTGTCCGTGCCGATAGCGAAGAGCGCCACCGTCAGTACGAGGAGTGATCGGTACACGTTGGGGGTCCTCCTGGCGATGTAACCATGCCTGTTACATCACTGTTCCAAAGAGAGGCCGATCCGAAGATCGGCCAGAAATAAACCGGATATCACCGAACGCCCGCGTTTCAGGTGGTGGCGATCGTCTCCCGTAGGACGTCGGCGATGCTGATCGTCGCCAACTCTTCCTTCATCGCGTCCTCGGCGCGACCGTACGCACCTTGCAGCACCGGCGGGATACCCCGGCCGATGGGACACTCCTGATTGGGGACGGCCGAATGCAATGCGATGAGCGGCTCGGGTTCGACGGCTTCGTAGACATCTTTCAAGCTGATCGACTCCGGGGGGCGCCCGAGCCTCACACCCGCACCCTGACCACGCACCGACACGACCAAGCCGGCCTCGCGCAGACCGCCGAGGACTCTACGAATCACCACCGGATTTGTATTGACACTCGCCGCGATCCTGTCGGAGGTCACAATGCCGCCGGGATGTCGAGGGCAGGTGAGCGCCATCCACGTCAATGCGTGTATGGCCACGGTCATGCGACTGCTGACGGCCATCGAACCCTCCTACCTCGAGCGACCAGTGTTGTAACAGACTCGATTACAGCACGGGCACCTGTCAAGCGCACCGCCAAGACAGCCCACCCAGCAGTCGCGTGGCTGTGGCGCCCCGCCTGCTTGGGAACCCGCAGGTCGTGGCTCAGACCAATCAACCCCGGCCAGCGTCAGCCCTGGTACGACCGGTGACGCCGACAACGGTGAAGGACAGAGGTCTGACCTCTGGAGCAGCGCCGGACGAAACGAGGGACTCCTCCCAGCGTGAACGCCACGATGCCGTCGTCACGCAGAGCCGAGATCAGGTGAACGCAGCGCCCGTCGGCGCGCAGAGCGCCGCGTAGAGATTTGCCGTCCACTGCGACTGCCACTCGCGCCAAGCGGGGCGACGGGTGTCTGTCCTGGTAGGCGACGCGCGAGGCACTGGCACGAGCGGTGAGCCAGTCGCGAATTCAACACTCCATGATCACCGGAGCCGTGCGTGCGCGTGCGCCTGCGAACCACCACCATGCAAGCGAGTTGGGCTATATGTGGGCCATACCGGCCACGTCGGGCCAACCGCGAGAACGACGGAGCCTGGGGTCCCCGCCGCGGTGCGGGAGATGCGACGCAGGTCACTTTCACGCGTGTCACAACCTACGGGGGCTGTTCCGTCCAAGAGGTGCAACCATCACACAGCCACACAGGAGTGCACCATGGAAGCTCGGTTGAACCTCTTCGCCAGCCCGGTCGCGGCGAAGTTCGGGAAGCACATGGTCGCTGCGGGCAAGGTGCTCGCGGACTCGACACTGCCGGCCGCGACGCAGGAACTGGTGAAACTCCGCGCCAGTCAGATCAATGGCTGTGGTTTTTGCACCGACATGCACACCAAGGACGCCGCCCACGCCGGGGAGTCGTCGACACGCCTGAACCTGGTCGCGGCCTGGCGGGAGGCCACAGTGTTCAGCGATGCCGAGCGCGCGGCCCTCGAGCTGACGGAGCAGGGCACCCGCATCGCTGACGCGGCCGGTGGCGTGACGGACGCGGCCTGGGCGAATGCCGCCAAGCACTACGACGAGGAGCAGCTCGCCGCCCTGGTCTGCGCCATCGCCCTCATCAACGCCTACAACCGCGGGAACCTCATCGTCCAGCAGCCCGCCGGCGAATACCAGCCCGGCCGGTTCGCATAACCAGGGGTGCCTGGCCCGGGCCTGTCCGGAACCTTTTGATCGAGCACAACCACGAGATGCCGTTCCCTCCGACGCGGCTGAGCCAGGACTTCGGAACTGGAGTCAGGCCCCCCTGGGCACCACGCGCACGTTGTCGATGTACAGGCAGAACGCACCGTCGACCGGGCACCTCAGGCCGACGGACAGACGGCGGACCTGGCCGTCGGCGGCGAATCCGTACGCTACGAACACCTGGACCACATCGTGTCCCGCCGGACACTCGACCGTGTCCGGCGGCGTGGGAAAGGCGCGACCCGGGACCGGGAACGCGGCGCCGGACGGCACGAGTTCCCAGGCTGAGGCATCGGAATACACGCCTCCGTCCTCGATACCGAGCGGAAGACAGCAGCCCTGGCAATAGCACTCGCCCGCGGCCACCTCGAACTGGTCCCAACCGCAGTATCGGCACACGATGGGCAGGGTGGCCTTCTGCCCGTCCGGATCTGCGAGGCCAGTCGGAATCAGCAGCGCTGCCAGGCCTCCATAGCCTGCCTCCGGTTCGCCCATCGGCGGGGAACCCCACATTTCGCTGCCTTCCACGACAGGGATCCTTGCACGACCCGGCACACAGCGGCTCTGATCGGACCTGGACCTGGGCCTTGGGGCTACGCCGGCACGAGTGTCCGTCGCCACGTCAACACCGCTTCCCCTCAACCGCATCCGGCCTGCCGACCGTCGAGTCCGGAGATCGCGGGAAGCGGAGCGTTTCTCCACGCACGGTGCGCTTCGGCGCACTGCCATGGCGGCCGCTCCAGCCACCCTGACTCCCCCAACTCCCTTTGCTTCGACAGGGTTTGACCTCAGAATTGACGAGCACGTAGCGCGCACGGGGCGTGTCCGGACAACAGCACGGACGGGGGACGCACATGGGGAGTGACGCCGGATGCCCGGAATGAAGCTCTATTCACTCGAATCCAACGATCCCCGCCGGCTCGGCCCCTATCGGCTGCTGCGGCGGATCGCCACCGGCGGCATGGGCCGTATCTATCTTGGTCGGCAGGAGGCCCCCGGGACTCCTGCCAGCGTTGCCGGGCCCACCGGAACCGTGGTGGACCACGGGCTCGTGGCGGTCAAGACGCTCCTCGCCGAGGGGATCGTGAGCAGGCCGGACCGCGAGCGGTTCGCCCGCGAAGTGGAGCTGGCGGGGCGGGTCAACAGTGCGTACACCGCCAAGGTGCTCGACGCCAACGCGAAGGCGGAGCGCCCGTGGCTCGCCATCGAGTTCATTCCGGCGCCCAGCCTGGCCGAACTCGTCGTAAGTGCCGGGACTTTGCCGGTCGACGCGGTGCGTTGGGTCGCGGCGGGGGCCGCGCGGGCACTGGTCGAGCTGCACGGCTTGGAGGTCGTCCACCGGGACATCAAACCCCTTAACATACTGCTGCCCCATGACGGCCCCCGCCTCATCGACTTCGGTATCTCACACGCCCACGACCACACCAGCTCGACGACGACCATCGGCACTTTCGCGTTCACGTCGCCGGAACAGGCGTGCGGCAAGAAGTCCACCGCCGCGTCCGACATGTACTCCCTGGGTGCCACGCTCTTCTTCCTCGCGGTAGGCCGCCCGCCGTACGAGCAGACCGACCACTCCATCGGGATCCTCGCCCTCGTCCAGCGTGGCGAACTCGACACGAGCGGGCTGCCGCCGGAACTCGAACCTCTGATCCTCCCCTTGCTCGAAGGCGACCCCCGGAGGCGTCCCGCGCCGTCCGACGTCCTGCAGGACGTCCTGGCCGACCTCGACCAAGTGACGGCGTACGGGGGCGAACCCGAGCGGTGGCTGCCGCAGGCATAGACCGCGCTGATCGAGGAGTACGCAGAGCAGGGGCGCCAACTGCGCGGCGGAACAGTGGACTTCGCCGCAGCCGAAGCGCCGACCCGGCTGAAACCCGAGGGTGCCTCGGAGGGCGCGGACAAGGCGATCAGCGAGATCCGCGAGCAACTGGAGGCCCTGCGCAAGCAGCGGGACGCCTTGGTCCGGGAGCAGGCAGAGGCGGAGGCGCGGGAGCTCGCGCGCCAGGAGGAGGCAGAGCGCAGGCGCCGGGAACGAGCGCGGAAGCAAGAAGCGGAACGCAGGGAGCGGGAACGCAAGGAACAGCAGAGGAAGGAGAAGGAACAGAACGAGCGCGAGCGGAAAGAGCGGCAGCGCATCGATAGGATGCGCGAAGAGAGCAAGCGCATAGCGCGCGAGAAGGCCAGGACCTCCACCAAGAGCACGGGCACCCGCACCGGCACCGGCACCGGCACCGGCACAACATCGACGCCCAAGGCCTCAGCGAAGCCCGGAGCAGCCAAGAAGCCCACCAGGAAATCGGGTTCCTCGGACGGGTGGGGCGGCCTGCTCGTGGCCGGACTCATCATCGGAGTGCTGATCTGGCAGCCCTGGGACAAGAAGGACGACGACACCCCGAAGAGCAGCCCCACCTCACGTTTCACCCTCTCCAGCACCGGCGGCGCCAGCGGCCTCGGCACCAGCGGCAGCCTCGGCGACACCGACAGCAGCAGCTCCTCCAGCTCGTCGAGCGGCGGTTCCGATGACACAGAGCCCGAGCCCGAACCGGAACCGGAGACCAGCTCCCCCGAGCCCGACCCCACCGAAGACGCCTTCAAGGCCGTCTCGTACGGGGACTGCCTGGACGTCGTCGACACCGGCTACGGCGGCCGCACCAGGTACGACTGGAGCGAGGAGGAGCCGAACACGGCCTTCTGCGGCTACGGGACGCGCGTGAAAGTCACCGGCACCACCGGCGACTGCGCGTCCGGCGTGGGCAAGGCCACCTGGTCGTACTACTCCACCAGCAGCGGCGAGCGGACCGTGCTCTGCCTCACCGGCCAGTACCACCAGGGTGACTGTCTGCTCGCCAAGCACGAAAGCAACAACGTCATCAGCAGCATCGCGATGCTGTCATCGCCGAACTGCACGGACCGGAGGGTTCCGGCCGCGTACAACGAGATCCTGGTTGTCACGGACCTCTACCGGGCGACGGCCGGCGCCGGCGCCGAGGTCTGCCGCCATGGACAGTACGACGCCAACACGTACTGGTCCACAAAGGTGGACGACGGCGCGACGATGCTGTGCCTGAAGGCGTATGACTGAGCACGCTCGGCAGGCGCGGATGGCTGGAGCGTGTAGCCGAAGTGGATCTCGGGCCCATGGGACGATCTCGGTTCGGGACCCATGGAGATCGAACGGACGAGCCGTGGACTGCACTGCTCACAGCGCCCGCCGGTCAGCAGGCGGTTCGGAGGGATACCGTGGTGGAGCGTCTCGTCCCGGCCTGAGAGGATCACGAGGACCGTACGAATGCAGGGGTGGGGAACATGACCGTTCTGGTGCTGCTCGGCGTCCTGGCGCTCGCCGTCGGTGGGTGCGTGTGTGTGGTGTGGGCAGGGCGCGGCGGGCCTCGCTGGGTCCGCGTCGTGGCGAAGGTGACGCTCACCGTGGGTGAGTTGCTGCGCCGGTCGGAAAAGAGTCGGCGCCGGAGCCTGAACGGGAGCACCCACAGCAGCGACTAAGGGCCCGTCCGTGGTGATCCCGCGGCCAGCGTCGCGGCCCGAGAGTTGCACTGTCGTGTGCGCGACGTGTCTACGGTCCTGGTGTGGTCGACACTGAGGTGCTCGGCTGGGGGTGGAGTCCGCGCGGCGGCTGGTGGACACGATCGAAGCCCACTTCGGACCGCTGTGGCAGTTCACCATCGCCCACTCGAACCACCCCAACCACACCCGGGCCCTGCACGCCCACCTGAGGTGGCGCAACGTCAACGCCCGCTGAAAGCCGCAGCCTGGCGGTTACCTTCCTGGCGGCCTACCCCAATGTGCATCGCCGGCACGGTGCGTTCCGACTCCGGGCATACTCACTACTACCCACTGGAGCATGTGACGATGATTCTGGTTACTGGTGCGAGCGGGAATGTCGGAACGGCACTACTCGCACGTCTTTATGCCGACGGGGTGGCTGCGAAGGCGGCTTACCGCGATCCGCGCACCACAGCTCAGGTGATCAAGTCGGGTGGTCTGGCAGTGACGCTTGATCTGGCCCGTCCGGACACGCTCGGGCCTGCACTCGATGGCATCGAGGCAGTATTCCTTCTCGGCGCGACGAGCCCCGCCCAAACGACGCACGAACTCAACATGGTCGAAGCGGCCCGCGCGGTGGGTGTTCGGGTGGTCAAACTGTCGGTCTGGCGGGCCGACGAAGGACTCTCACCGATCGCCCGGCTGCATCGGCCCGTCGAACAATCACTGGTCACGTCCGGGCTGCCCTGGACGATCCTTCGCCCTAATTTCTATCTGCAGAACTTCCTGCGCCAGCCGTCCATCCGCGAGGCTGGGGAGTTCAGCGTGCCACTGATCAACGCACCCATAAGCTTCATTGACATCGACGATGTCGCCGGCGTCGCTGCGCGGGTTCTCACCGACGAGGGCCACGACGGCAGCATCTATGACCTCACCGGGCCCAAGGCACTGACGTACGCTGAAGCCGCGGAAGTGTTTTCCGAGATCCTCGGCAAGCCAGTGCGCTATGTGGGCCTGCCCGACGACGAAGCGCGCGCGGCCATGTTGAGCCGCAACATGCCGGAGTTCTACGTCGATGCTCTGATCCGAGTTGCCCGCGCATACTGCGACGGCGGTGCCGAGACGGTCACTTCAACCGTGTCCGATCTCATCGGCCGTGCACCCCTCGGGTTTGCCGATTTCGTCCGTCAGAACCGCAACTCCTTCGACTGACCACGGCGGCCCTGCCGCGCGCGGTGCGGGCGTTCGACGCGGCTGCGCGCGATGGAGGCCATGGAGCTGCTGCGGAAGGTGGTGGTGCAGCCTCGTACGACCACACCGGTACCCGGGGGTTGGGAGGTGATCAGGAGGCGGCGGGCTCCCCAAGACGGTGCGCCGCCCAGCCAACTCCGGCTGGACTGTCCCCAGACCCCGACGCTTGCTGGTCAGCCGCTGAGCATAGAGCCTCAGCCGGCGATGAAGCGGAGGTGACTGCCCCGTCTGCCATCTCGATCAACCGCCCTGTGCCGTCGGCACTGCGCGTCCTCGGTTCATCACCGCCGCCCGCCGAACTCCCACTCGTGAACCTCTATCTCCGCGTAGTGGTCCGATGCCAGGACGGCACGTGCCTGGTCCGGGTCCGGGGCGCGGAGCAGCACAGCCGTACCAAGCCAGGTGCTGGCGTCGTCGGACAGCAGCGGCCCGAACGCGATCAGCTCGGCCCGATCGGACGGCTCTGCGAGGTCGGCTGCGTGCTCAGGGCCGAGCCCGAGCACCAGGTACCGGGTGCCCTCCGTCGGGCCGCCCGGGAAATCCCACATGGTGCGCCCGAGCATGTTGCGCCACCGGCGCACCAGCACATCCCGGTACACGCCGGCCTGGTAGTTGGGCTCGTCGAAAGCGAACGCGCGGGCAGCGGCGGGATCGGGCAGGTCGACAATGTGCACGCTACCGGTGGGCGTCTCGCCGTCGCTCGCGAAGGTCGGGCCGCGAGCGATCATCTCCTTCGCGTAGGGGTCCATGTAGGACCAGTGTTCTTCCAGCAGCTTGTCGCGCAACGCCACGGAGCCGGGCCGATCACGGTGGTAGCAAAAGAAGTCCATGACCACAGACCCTTACCCAGTGTCGGGAAGCATCGCAACTGGCTTTCGTGACGATGGCCCTACGCTCCCACCGTGGCAGCGTGCCCTCGGACGGCGTAGCCGTCACGGAAGCGCGGTAACAGCCGGCTGAGGCACTCGGTCACACTGCTCGTGCGGGGCCCGGTCGCCATCCGCCGCAAACTGCTGGACATGGCAAAGGTGACCGCCTGTACTTGCTGCCGTCATGGGAGGTATGGGGCTCAGCGTTGATAGAGCTGCCACATGGCAAGTTCGTTGTCGTGTGCGCGCAGGCGCGCAACGGCCTCTTGCGGGGTGCGTTGCTCGGTCAGCTCGTAGAAGAAGAACCATGGAGCGAACACACTCGCGTAGCCGAACGGCGCGCCGGTCGGGGCGATGTAGAGGGCGGCGCCGGCATCGAGGAACGCCTCGGCCAGCGCCGCTTCCCCCGTGTCGCATCCCGTCACGAGGGTGACGGTGCCGGGCAACGAGAAGTGTCTGCGTACCAGATCCGGTCCGACCGGGCCGTTGAACGGCTGGTAGCGGGCAAGCTCCTCGGCAAGCTCCGGCATGAGGATGCGCCCTTCGTCACCGTGGCAGCACACGATCACGTACGGCGCGATGGGCCGGCTGCCGTCCAACGCTGCCAGCAGGTGCCGAGGTTGGCCGATCCGCAGGTAATTCACCTGGACGCCGAAGACCTCCAGCCCGTCCCGCAGCGGACGCGCGAGCCCGTCTCCGATGTCGATCACATCCACCTCGGTCCAGGCCAGGTGACCGGCCTGGACCTCACGCACTCTTGATGGGCGCTGCGTTGCCAGCCATCGGGTCTCGTCGTCCAGGCTCACTCGACCAAGATGTCACGGCTACAGCCACAGCCACAGCGACGGGCACGGCCACGGCCACGGCCACGGCCACTGCCACGGCCACGGCCACGGCCACGGCCACGGGAAACTTCCGACCGGTCACGAAGCAGTGGCCAACGTGCTGGCACTGCCCACCCGAGCCCAGCTCGTTCCCCGGCGCTGATCTCGTTCCTCACCCGGTGACCTGACTGCTGCCGGTGAGGCAGGTGGAGCTCCTATGGCTCATCCGGCCAAGCAGCATGTCGACCTCGGGAAACGCCTCTGCGTGCGACGGGAGGCTGACGCAGACGGCGCAGATGGCGTCCGCCCAGAGGGTCAGCAGGTGGTGGCAGGGGTGTGGAAGTAGTGGCGCTTGTCGAGGTCATCGAGGAGGCCCGGGTGGGTCGGCTGCCAGTCGAGCAGTTCGCGGGTCAGGGTGTTCGACATTGGGCTGTCGACCCCGAGGAAGCCGGACAGCCAGGCGAAGTGCCCTGCTGCGGCCTCGGGCGCCACGGAGGCCACCGGCACATCGAGGTGACGGCCGATCACCTCGGCGACGTCCCGGATCGCGACGCCCTCCTCCGCCACGCCGTGCAGCACCGCTCCCGCGGGGGCCTTCTCGACCGCGAGGCGGAACAGCCGTGCGGCGTCCCGACGGTGGACGGCCGGCCAGCGGTTGGAGCCGTCGCCGATGTAGCCGGAGACGCCCTTGGTCCGGGCGATGGAGACCAGGGTCGCCATGAACCCGTTGTCTCCGTCGCCGTGGCAGGTCGGGGAGAGCCGCACCACGGACGAGCGCACGCCGCGCGAGGCGAGTGCGAGCACCGCCGCGGCAGTGGCCGAGCGGATGGACGTCGGCGAGCCGTCGTTCGCGGGCATGTCCCGCTCGGTCGACACCTGCCCCCGCTTGAGGCCCATCACGCCGGAAGCGAGGACGAAGGGGCGACCAGTGCCGGCCAAGGCGTCGCCGAGGGCGTCAACGGCGCGGCGGTCCGCCTCGGCGGCCCCCTGGAAGTCACCGGTGAAGGCGAGGTCGTGCTTGAAGGCGAGGTGGATCACCCCGTCGGACGCGGCACTGGCGCCGGCCAGAACATCGAGGTCGTCGACCGTGCCGCGGACCACATCCGCCCCTGCAGCGATGAGGGTGGCTGCGGAGGCGTCGGAGCGGGCGAGGCCCACGACCTGGTGCCCCGCGTCGATGAGCTCGGGAACGAGGGCGGAGCCGATCCAGCCGGACGCGCCGGTCACGAAGATGCGCATGGGAGAGCCCCAAACTGTTGATGTCAGTGACTGACATCAACAGTAACACCTGATGTCAGCCACTGTCATCACGTAAGATCTGCGCATGGGTAGATGGGAGCCGAACGCACGCGAACGCCTGGCGACAGCGGCGTTGCAGCTCTACAGCGAGCGCGGCTACGAACAGACCACGGTGGCGGAGATCGCCAGGCGGGCCGGCCTCACCGAGCGGACCTACTTCCGGCACTACGCCGACAAACGCGAGGTGCTGTTCGACGGGTCGGGCGCGCTGCAGGAGCTGTTTGTGCAGGCGGTCGCCGAGGCCCAGGAGTCAGCGGTGCCGATCGACGCGATGGCGGCGGGACTCGATGCCGTCTCGGCAGTGTTCGTCGACCGCCGGGACCATGCGCGGCAACGGCAGGCTGTCATCGTGGCGAACGCGGAACTCCAGGAGCGCGAGCTGATCAAGCTCGCCTCGCTGTCGGCCGCCCTCGCCGACGCCCTGCGCGTACGCGGCGTTGCCGAGCCGGCCGCGAGCCTCACCGCCGAGGCGGGCGTCGCCGTCTTCAAGATCGGTTTCGAGCGCTGGATCACCGCGACCGAGGAACGCACGTTGTCGCAGTTGATGCGGGAATCGCTGGACCAGCTCAAGGTCGTAACCGCGGGCGGATAGGCGGATGGACGGCGGCCAGGAGGGGCGATCCTGCCGCAGGTGTCAGGCCGTGACGCGTTGGTTCGTTGAGGCACAGGCTTCTTGACCGGCAGCGCGAACAGCGGTGAGTGCCCAGTCAGTTGATCGCCGCTTCCACAGCGATACGTTTCTCGCCTCCGACAGCGTTGCGTTTCTTGTCGGGGTCTTGGCCGAAGTCGACTCGGCTCGGTCAAACCACCTCGAGGCCTTGCCGAGGCGGATGCTAGCGTGTACTCGTGCCCAAAACAGACAAGGTGCGCCGTCGCTGAGAGCGACGGCGCAAAACCCCAGGTCTCGCCGTCGCTCCTGAGCCTTGGCCAGGAGCGCCTTCGTGGCGCTCGGATTCCCCTTGTTTCGGAGCGCACTCATGTTCGCCTTGTCTCTTCGTCAACGTCGGCGTGTCCTAGGGGCCGCCCTCATCTGTGATGCGGTGTTCCCCCTCGCCATCACCGGTGCGGCAGCGGCCGTTCCCGATGTCAGAGCGCAGCTGCCCGGCGCCGACGCACTGGGTCCGTGGATCGTCCTCGCGTACAACGGGCTGTTCGCGGCGGCCCTGCTGCTGGCCGGGGCGACAGCGGATCGCCTCGCCCGCACTCGCTTCTTCGCCGTCGGCAACCTCGTGGTCGCAGCCACCGGGGTGCTGTCCGCCCTCGCCCCGAACCTGGTGTCCCTGGTGGCACTTCGCGCGGTCGCCGGCGTCGGGGCCGCGATGTGTGCCGCCGGTGGATCGTCGATGGTCCTGGCCGTGTACCCGCCGGAGGAGCGTCGTCGGGTGTACGGGTACACGGGCGCCGTGCTGGGCAGCAGTCTGGCGTTGGGACCGGTTGTCGCCCAGGCACTCATGGCCGTCGGAGGCTGGCCCCTCGTCTTCGTCGTACCGGGGGCTGTCGCCGCGATCGCAGCCTTGGCCACGATCGGGCTTCCGGGCCTTCGCAGTCCCGAGCTTTCCGAGAACTTCGACCTTGCCGGCGCTGCCCTCTTCGGGGTGGTCGTCGCCGCAGTGGTGACCGCACTCGGTCTGGGCTTCGGGGCAGGCACCCCGTGGTGGGGGCCAGTTGGCCTCATCCTGGTCGCGGCAGTCGGCGTCGCCGGACTCGTCGGCGTGGAACGGCGCGCAGCTGATCCCGTGATCCCCGTGGACCTGTTGCGGATCCCCGCCTATCGCGCGTACGCCGTGGCTACGGGTGCCTTCATGGGGATGCTCGTGGTGGGATTGACCGTGCTCCCTCAGCTTGGCTCTGTCCGGAGCATGGGGGCAGGCGAGGCAGCGGTCATGCTCGGCCTGTTGACCGTGCCGTCAACGGTCCTTCCGCTGCTTGCCGCTCGGCTGGCGCGCCGGCTGGCACGGCAACTGGTGACAACCGCCCTGTTCGCCTGCACCGTCACCGCCGTCATTCTCCAGGTGACCGACCGGTCTGCCGCTCTTCTCGTCGCGGCCGCGGTGATCGGACTGTGTCTGGGGCTGACCGAAGGCGTACCGGACGGGCAAGCGCTCAAGTACGTGCCTTCCGAGCGCGGAGGAGCCGGCGCCGCGCTGTTCAGCACGACGCGGATGAGCCTGGAAACGTTCACGCTGGCCACTGCCACCGGGGTGATGGCAGCTCTCGGCCCCGCATCCGGAATGGCAGTCGCCGGCGCTATGTGCCTCACCGCCGCGCTCATCGTCCGGCAAGCCGTCCCCTCCGCCGATGCCAGGCGTGAGTAGTTGCGGTGCAGGAGATCCCGGTGAGATTGATCTTGCTGCGGTTCGCCTACCTCGCGGGCGCTTCGAGCTGGCGGGGGGACGGCGCTCGCGCGCGGGTCGCGCAGGTCGGGGATGTGGTTGTAGAGAGTGCCCGGGGAGACTCCCAGCAGCTTGGCGATCGAGGTGATGGAGCGGCCGGGGTCGGGCAGGAGGCCGCGGGCGGCGCGGATGACTTCCTCGGTGGCGACGATGGGGCGCCCGCCGACGCGGCCGCGGGCGGCGGCCAAGCCCTCGTTGGTGCCGATGACGATGAGTTCGCGGATGAGCTCCGCGAGGGCCGCGAGAACGTGGAAGACGAGCCGGCCGACGGGGGTGGTGCGTGGATCACTTGAGGGTGCCAAGGCTTTCTGACAGCTACTCGGATCGGCAGCGGGTGGGGGGCTTTGACAGAAGGTCTCGCGCGCCGGACAGCAGACTCTGGAGGTCCGCGCGAAATCCCCTTGCTTAATGGTCAAGAATCGTTGACCATTACTCTCATGCCTACCGATGATCTTCCCGAGACGTTTCACGTCACCACGGACGAGCAGCTGCGCGCCGTCTCCAATCTCACGCGCCACCGGATCATGGCCGTGCTCCGCTTCGAGCCGGCGACGATTACGCAGATCGCCGAGCGGGTGGGCCTTGCGAAGGGGAGTTCCAGCTATCACGTGCGGCTGCTGGAGCGGGCCGGCTTGGTGAAGGTGGTACGGACGCGGAAGGTGCGGGGTGTCACCGAGCGGTACTACGCGATGGCCGCGCGGGCGGTCGTGCTGCCGGATCCGGGCGAGGGAGGGCCGGATGTGCTGATGCGGCATGCGGTGGCGGACCTGGAGGCGTCGCCGGTGGATGGCGAGCGGCACGTACGGATGGCGCATCTGCGGCTCACCGAGGAGCAGTTCGCGCAGCTGGGGGCGCGGCTGCAGGCACTGGCGGACGAGTACCGGGAGCTGTCCGATCCGTCGCTGCCGGACGCGTCACTCGTCTTCGCACTGTTCCACCCGGCACCGCGCGAGCAGGCCGAGGGGGGCGCCAAGTGACCTCAGGCGTTCGGAAGTTGCCGACCGGGTTCGGACGGCTGTGGACTGCGCAGACGGTGTCGTCGCTCGGTGACGGGGTGTCGCATGCCGCGCTGCCGTTGCTCGCGTTGACGTTGACGCGGGATCCGATGGCGCTCGCCGTCGTCACGGCCGCCGGGACGCTGCCGTGGCTGCTCTTCGGGGTGCTCGGCGGTGCGCTGGTGGACCGCTGGGACCGTCGGCGCACGATGTGGGTCATGGACGCGGCGCGTGCGGTGCTGCTCGCGATACCGGCGGCAGCGGCCGCGCTCGACGTGCTGAGCATTCCAGTGCTCGCGGCCGTCGCCTTCCTGCTCGGCCTCGGTGGACTCTTCTTTGACACGGCGGCCACGGCCTATCTGCCGGATCTGCTCGGCCGCGACCCTGCACTCCTGGAGCGAGCCAACTCTCGCTTGCGCGGAGCCCAGACCGCCATGTCCGGCTTCGCGGGGCCGCCAGCGGGCAGTGCGCTGCTCGCGCTCGGGCGGGCGGTTCCGCTGCTCGCCGACGCCGTGTCGTTCATGCTCTCCGCACTGCTCGTACGATCGCTTCCCGCCATACCCCGGCCCGTGCCGGAGATCCGCGAGTCGCTGCTTCGGCAGGCGCGGGCCGGGGCCTCGTACGTCTTCCGGGACCGGCTGCTGCTCGGGCTCTCCCTCCGCCCGGCGGTCGGGAACATCGCCTTCCTCGCTGTGGAGACCGTACTCGCCCTCTTCGCGCACGACCGCCTCGGCATCGACACCTACGGCTTCGGCCTGCTCCTCACGGCGGAGGCCACCGGCGGTCTGCTCGGCGCAGGCATCGCCTCCTGCCTTGGCCGACGACTCGGCACCGGCACCGCACTGACCTGCACGGCCGCAGTCGAAGGGCTTGCCATCCTGGGCCTTGCCGCTGCCCCGAACCCGTACGTGGCCGGGCTGGCGCTCGCCGTCTGCGGGGCCGGCATGGGCGCCACGATGGTGCTCGGGCCCTCCCTCCGGCAGGCGATCGTCCCGGCCCACCTCATGGGCCGGGTCGCCTCCACCTCCCGCATGCTGGCCATGTGCGCCGCCCCCATCGGGGCCTTCCTCGGTGGCTGGCTGGCCACCACCTACGACATCCGTACCCCGCTCTACGCCGCCGCCGTCCTCCTCCTGGCGATGACGGCCGTCACGGCATCCATGACCAGCAACCGCCGGGTCGAAGCGGCGCTGCGTGCCGCTGCCCCGGCCGGCGGTCCGGATCACCCGGCATCCAAAAATCCCGCCAAGGAGAGTGCACCCGACTTGTTGTGACGCCTGCCGCGAAGGCGTCACAACAAGTCGGGTGCCAGGCCCTCGCGGGGCGCGACGAGTGGCCGGGTCGGTCGGGTGTGCCGGCCGTCAGTGCTCGTCGTCCTCGACGGCGTCCAGGTAGCGGGTGTTCCACAGAAGCGCCGCTACGGTTCACCCACTGGGAGGCGGTCGGCACCTGGGCCAGGCTCTGGAGCACCGTGCTTCAGGGCTCCGCCGCATCATCGAGGCGTAGCTTGAGCGCGTCGCTGATGGCGTGAGCGCGCGAGGTGATGCGCTGTGCGCAGCAGCTCGCGGGTTGCCTCTTCGGTACGCGGGCCAGGGTTCACCACTGCCAGCCAGCCGCCGGTGCCGTAGACGGGATGCGGGATCACGGTGTCGGTGGCGCTCGGGTCGAATTCGGTGGTGGCTGGTTCGCGTGGTGCGTGCCCGGTCCAGCGGATGAACGTCTCTTTCCCGGCGGAGATGTTCACGCGGAAGGTGTCCGGACGGTCCAGGAGCGATGCCTCGTCGCCCGGGTAGTTCTTGATCACGACCGTCGCGAACGGTTGGGTCGTGGTCGGGGTGACGCCATCAGGTGCGTAGTAGAAGAAGGTGTCGCCCCAGCTGATCTCCGGCGAGCCGTCGCCGGGTGCCGGCCTGAGGGTCAGGACACCGTCGAGGCCTTCTACGAAGCTGATGATCTCGTCCATGGTCATGTGCTCTAGCGTTGCATTGAGGTGCTTGTGGAGACTTTAGAGCTGTGACCAGGGGCTTCGAGATGTCAGGTCTCAATTCAGGTGATATGCGCACCGTGGATGTCGCACGGCGTGCTCGGTACTCCGTGCAACAGTTCGCAATCTCGAACGCGACGGTGTGCTTCCGCCGACGACACGCACAGCCTCGGGCTACCGGATCTGTGACTCCTCCCCCCGGATGAATCCGGGGGGCTTCTCCTGTCGGTGGCTAGGCCACGTCGGGAAGGACCAGCCCGGCCCTGATGGCGACGTTGAGTGCGCCGACTTGATCGGCGTTGGCGGTGTGTCCGCAACTCGTGCACTCGAACTTCTCTTGTGTGACGCGGTTCTCGCCGGACACGTGCCCGCAGGCGGGGCAGGTGCGGGAGGTGTTGCGGGGGTCCACCGGGATCAGTCGACGACCGGCGCTTTCAGCCTTGTGCGCGAGGATGCCCAGGAACACCCCCCAGCCCGCGTCGTGGATGCTCTTGTTCAGCCCGGCCTTGGCGGCAGACCCGTTGGGGAGGAACGCGCCCGCGTTGTCGGGGTCAGGCTTCGGCTTGGGTGCGCGGACCATGTTCGCGATGTTCAGGCGCTCGTGCGCTATGACGTCGTAGGTGCGGACCATCGCCAGGGCGGTCTTGTGTGCGTGGTCGGTACGCCGGCGGCGTACTTTGCGGTAGAGAGCGGCGACCTTCTCCACCGCCCGGCGGTGCTTCGCGGTGCGGTTGTCCCGTGCGCGGCGCGGGAACGCCTTGAGGGCGCGTTGAGCGTCGGCGAGGGCATCGGTGCTGCGCTTGCTGTGCCTCGGGTTGGGCTGGTGCTCGCCCCCGGAGGTAGTCAGGAAGTGGGCTACGCCCATGTCGATGCCGGTCACCGCGCCCGTGGCGGGGAGCGGTTCGGCAGGTACTTCGTCGCAGGCGAGGACGACGTACCA
>NZ_JBIWPP010000044.1:0-64266 GCF_044768335.1 Streptomyces sp. NPDC101151
GACTTCCCACGGCTTCGGCCGAGCCACCCCGCACCCCCAAATCATCGAGCTCGGAGTGATCCAACCACCTCGAAGATCATTTCGTTAGGGGTTCTAAGGCGTATCGCCCATGCCGAACCAGTCGTGGATCGGCCGTACCTCGACCGCCACGACATGGAAGTCGAGGACTTGCTCGGCGACGGCGCGCGCCCGCTCCGGGCTCGCGCACTCGATCACGTAGTAGGCGGTCAGCTGCTCGGTCGCGTCCGTCAGCGGCCCGTCCGCCGCGACCGACCCCTCCCCGGCCCACCGGAGGGTGGCCGTGTCCCGCGGAAAGGCCAGCCCGGCGCCGTTCAGCATCTCGCCGGTGTCCGCCAGGTCCTGGTGGAGCGCTTCGTGCCTGCGGAACACCTCCGCGCGCTGCTCGGCGGTCATGGCCTCGGTCGCCGCGGGATCGGCGTACATCAGCACCATGTACTTCATGTCCCCACCCTGGCACCGCTCGTACGGCGCACGCCCCCTTGATCGCCCCAGTAGGGTCGTCCCGTGAGTAACGAAGACATCACGCTGACCGCGGGCGACGCGGAAGTGACGGTGCAACCCGGCAACGGCGGCCGCATCGGTGGGCTCCGGATCGGCGGCGTGGAGCTGCTGCGGCAGGGCGAGCGCTACGGCTGCTTCCCGATGGTGCCCTGGTGCGGCCGGATCCGGGAGGGCCGCTTCCTGGACGGCGCCACCGTGCGTCAGATGCCCCTCAACTCCCCGCCGCACGCCATCCACGGCACCGCGCGCGACGGCGCCTGGCGCACCGCCCGGGTGGCCGGCGGCGAGGCCGTCATCACGCACGACCTGGCCGACCCCTGGCCGTACCGTGGCCGCGTCACCCATGTCGTCACGCTGGCCGAGGACAGCCTGACGCTGACGATGTCCGTGGAGGCGTACGACGACTCCTTCCCGGCGCAGATCGGCTGGCACCCCTGGTTCCACCGAACCCTCACGGGCGCGGACGGTGCGGCCGGCGAGGGCGTCCGACTGGACTTCACCCCCGCCTGGCAGGAGGAGCGCGGCGCCGACCACCTGCCCACCGGCAACCGTGTCGACCCCCGGCCCGGCCCCTGGGACGACTGCTTCGGCATGCCCGGCGGCGTCGACGTCACCCTCACCTGGCCCGGGCAGCTGGAGCTGAAGGTGACCAGCCGCGAGGAGTGGGTCGTCGTCTACGACGAGCAGGCGGAGGCGGTCTGCGTGGAGCCGCAGACGGGTCCGCCCAACGGCCTGAACACCCTCCCTCGCCTGGTCACACCGCTGGAGCCGCTGGAGGCCACGACCACCTGGAGCTGGCGCAGGCCCTAGGCTGGTCGGCATGACGGACGTACGAGGCGCGCTGCTGCAGCAGATCAAGGACAAGGCCGTGGTGCACGGCAAGGTGACCCTGTCGTCGGGTCTGGAGGCCGACTACTACGTCGACCTGCGCCGCATCACCCTCGACGGCGAGGCCGCCCCGCTGGTCGGCCAGGTGCTCCTGGACCTGACCGCGGATCTGGACTTCGACGCGGTGGGCGGCCTGACCATGGGCGCCGACCCGGTCGCGGCCGCCATGCTGCACGCGGCCGCCGCGCGCGGCAGGAGGCTCGACGCCTTCGTCGTACGCAAGGCGGCGAAGGCGCACGGTCTGCAGCGGCGGGTGGAGGGACCGGAGATCGCGGGCCGGCGCGTGCTCGTCGTCGAGGACACCTCCACCACCGGCGGTTCGCCGCTCACCGCCGTCGAGGCCGTGCGCGAGGCGGGCGCCGAGGTCGTCGCCGTGGCGACCATCGTGGACCGGGCGACCGGCGCCGCCGAGAAGATCGAGGCCGGCGCGGGCGTTCCGTATCGGTTCGCCTTCTCGAAGGATGAACTGGGTCTGGACTGACGCGCCGGTTTGACCTGGACTTGGCCGGGGCGCCGACCATCACGTCATGTCTGGAAAGATGGGGACGACGATGACGTCGCCCCCAAGGTCTAGGTCAGGGCCGTAGTACGCAGATCGCCAACCCGCACACCCAAGGAGCGGACAGATGCCCATCGCAACCCCCGAGGTCTACAACGAGATGCTCGACCGGGCGAAGGCAGGCAAGTTCGCCTACCCGGCCATCAACGTCACCTCGACCCAGACCCTGCACGCGGCGCTGCGCGGCTTCGCGGAGGCGGAGAGCGACGGCATCGTCCAGATCTCGACGGGTGGTGCCGAGTTCCTCGGCGGCCAGTACAGCAAGGACATGGTGAGCGGCGCGGTCGCGCTCGCCGAGTTCGCGCACATCGTCGCCGAGAAGTACCCGGTCAACGTCGCGCTGCACACGGACCACTGCCCGAAGGACAAGCTCGACGGGTACGTACGCCCGCTGCTCGCGATCTCCGAGGAGCGCGTCAAGGCCGGCCGCAACCCGCTGTTCCAGTCCCACATGTGGGACGGCTCCGCCGAGACCCTGGCCGACAACCTGGCCATCGCGCAGGAGCTGCTGGAGCAGGCCCGCCGGGCGAACATCATCCTCGAGGTCGAGATCACCCCGACCGGTGGCGAGGAGGACGGCGTCTCCCACGAGATCAACGACTCCCTGTACACCACGGTCGACGACGCGATCCGCACCGCCGAGGCCCTCGGCCTGGGCGAGAAGGGCCGCTACCTGCTGGCCGCCTCCTTCGGCAACGTGCACGGCGTGTACAAGCCGGGCAACGTCGTGCTCCGCCCCGACCTGCTGAAGGAGCTGAACGACGGCGTGGCCGCCAAGTTCGGCAAGCAGTCCCCGTTCGACTTCGTCTTCCACGGCGGCTCCGGCTCCACCGAGCAGGAGATCCTGACCGCGCTGGAGAACGGCGTCGTGAAGATGAACCTCGACACGGACACCCAGTACGCATTCACCCGTCCGGTCGCCGACCACATGTTCAGGAACTACGACGGCGTCCTGAAGGTCGACGGCGAGGTCGGCGACAAGAAGACCTACGACCCGCGCACCTGGGGCAAGCTGGCCGAGGCGTCCATGGCCAAGCGCGTCGTGGAGGCCACGCAGAACCTGCGCTCGGCGGGCAACAAGATCAAGTAACCCGCTGCGGTACCTCCGGTGAGCCCGACGCCTGCCTTTGGCGCCGGGCTCGCTGTATACCTGGGACCATGCCCGATGTCCGGATCGCCTCGTCCCAGGGCAAGTGGATCCTGTTCACCACGGTCCTCGGCTCCAGCATGGTCCTGCTGGACTCGACCGTCGTGAACGTGGCGCTCCCGACGATCGGCCGCGATCTCGGCGGGAGCCTCGCCGCCCTGCAGTGGACGGTCAACGCGTACATGGTCACGCTGGCCGGGCTGATCCTGCTGGGCGGTTCGCTGGGGGACCGCTACGGCCGCCGCAGGACCTTCGTGCTGGGGGTCGTCTGGTTCGCGGCCGCGTCCCTGCTCTGCGGCCTCGCCCCCACCCCCGGCATCCTCATCGCCGCCCGTGCCCTCCAGGGTGTCGGCGGCGCGCTGCTCACCCCCGGCTCCCTCGCCCTCATCCAGGCCTCCTTCCACTCGGACGACCGGAGCCGGGCGGTCGGTCTCTGGTCCGGCTTCGGCGGAATCGGCGCGGCCGTCGGCCCGTTCCTGGGCGGCTGGCTGGTGGACGGCCCGGGCTGGCGCTGGGTGTTCCTGCTCAACGTGCCGCTGGCCCTCATGTGCGTCCCCGTCGCCCTGCGCCATGTTCCCGAGTCGAGTGGGGGAAGCGGCGCCCGGGGCCGCTTCGACGTGCTCGGCGCGGCGCTGGGCGCCCTGGCGCTGGCCCTGCTGACGTATGCGCTGATCGAGGCCCGCAGCGGCTCCCTGACCGTGGCGCTGAGCGCGGTCGCGGGTCTGGCCGCGGCCGTCGCCTTCGTCCAGGTCGAGAGGCACCGCCCGGATCCGATGCTCCCGCCGGACATCTTCGCCTCGCGCCAGTTCACGGCGGTCAACCTGGTCACGCTGTGCGTGTACGCGGCCTTCGGCGGCTACTTCTTCCTCACCGCGCTCCAGCTGCAGGTGGTGGCGGGCTACTCCGCCCTGCAGGCCGGTACGGCCCTGCTCCCCTCGACGGCCCTGATGCTGCTGTTCTCGGCCCGCTCCGGCGCACTGGCCGACCACACGGGCCCCCGGCTGCCGCTGACCGCCGGCCCCCTGCTGTGCGCGGCGGCGATGCTGCTGATGCTCCGGGTGGGCGAGGACGCGGACTACCTGACGGACGTCCTCCCGGCCGTCCTCGTGATGGGCACCGGCATGGTCACCCTGGTCGCCCCGCTGACGGCCACGGTCCTCGCCTCCGTCGACACCGCCCGGGCGGGCCTGGCCAGCGGCATCAACAACGCGGCGGCCCGAGCGGCGGGCCTGGTCGCCGTGGCCGCGCTTCCGCTGCTGGCGGGCATGGGACCGGAGGCGTACCGCTCCGCGGTCGCCTTCGACGCGGCGTTCGACCGGGCGATGCCGATCTGCGCGGGGGTCCTGGTCGCCGGGTCCGTCCTCGCCTTCACCCTGGTGCGCCGTCCGGCCCCGGACTGCCGCCACCCGGAGTGCAGGACCCACGGCTGTGTGACGGCTCCGCCGCTGGAGGGCCGTGGGACGGACGGCCGAACCCCCCAGTGACAGACTGAACTCATGACGATTCACGAGAACCTCCTCGGCGGCCCGCCTCCCACCCACCTCCCCGACGACCCGGAGCCCCGCGAGCTGCTCGCCCAGGGCACCGCCCCCGCGGACGTCGCCGCCAGGTACCCGACCTCCTCCCTCGCCTGGGCCCAGCTGGCCGACGACGCGTTCGAGCGGGGTGCGGTCGTGGAGTCGTACGCCTACGCCCGTACGGGCTACCACCGCGGCCTGGACGCCCTGCGCCGCAACGGCTGGAAGGGCCACGGCCCGGTCCCCTGGGAGCACGAGCCCAACCGCGGTTTCCTGCGCGCCCTGCACGCCCTGGCCCGCGCCGCGCAGTCGATCGGCGAGCAGGAGGAGTACGAGCGCTGCGCGCAGTTCCTGAAGGACTCCTCCCCGACGGCGGCCCAGACCCTGGGCTGACCCCCCGGGGGTGGTGTGGCCCGTCTGGCAGCGGACGGGCCTTGCCGTATCCCATGGGATTGCGGAGGATTCCGCTTGGGGACCGGGGCCCCCGTGCCGGCATCGGCAGGGGCGGACCGCTACCCGGAGTAACAAACAGGAGACAGCGATGTCCCAACAGGCTCATCCCCCTCACGAGGCCGCTGAGCCCGAGACCCCGCATCTCGACTTCGCCGGTACGACGCCGTACGAGGACTACGTCAAGGCGGATGTGCTCACCCACCTCCAGCACACCCTCTCCGACGATCCCGGAGAGATGGTCTTCCTGGTCACGACCCAGGTCATGGAGCTGTGGTTCACGGTCGTCGTGCACGAGTGGGAGACCGCCGCGAAGGCGCTCCGCTCGGACGACGTCCCGGTCGCCGTCGCCGCCCTGAAGCGGTCCGTACGGGAACTGGAGGCCCTCAACGCCTCCTGGAAGCCGCTCGGCCAGCTGACCCCGGCACAGTTCAACTCGTACCGCAGCGCTCTCGGCGAGGGCTCCGGCTTCCAGTCGGCGATGTACCGCCGCATGGAGTTCCTGCTCGGCGAGAAGTCCGCGTCCATGCTCGTCCCGCACCGCGGCGCCCCCCGTGTCCACGCGGAACTGGAGAAGGCCCTGCACGAGCCGAGCCTGTACGACGAGGTCGTACGGCTCCTCGCGCGCCGCGGTCACGCGATCCCCGGCTCCGTCCTGAACCGGGACGTCGCCCAGCGTTACGAGACCTCCGACGCCGTCGAGGCGGCCTGGGCGGAGATCTACTCCGGCGATCAGAACGCCGAACTCGCCCGCCTCGGCGAGGCGCTGTCCGACGTGGCGGAACTGGTCTGGCGCTGGCGCAACGACCACCTGGTCGCCACCCGCCGCGCGATGGGCGCCAAGTCCGGCACGGGCGGCTCCGCGGGCGTGGCCTGGCTGGAGAAGCGCGCCCGCAAGAACGTGTTCCCCGAGCTGTGGACGGCGAGGTCGCATGTCTGAGCCGGCCCTGCGCGCGGAGAAGCTGGACGCGGCGGACGAACTGGCCCCGCTGCGCTCCCGCTTCGTCCTCGATGACGTCGTCTATCTGGACGGAAACTCCCTCGGCGCCCTGCCGGCGAACGTGCCGGGCCGCGTCGAGGACGTCGTCCGCCGGCAGTGGGGCGAGCTCCGCATCCGCTCCTGGGACGAGAGCGGCTGGTGGACGGCGCCCGAGCGGATCGGCGACCGCATCGCCCCGCTGGTCGGCGCGGCACCGGGGCAGATCGTCGTCGGCGACTCGACAAGCGTCAACGTTTTCAAGGCACTGGTGGCCGCGATCCGGATGGCCGACGAGCACCGCGACGAACTCCTGGTCGACGCCACGACGTTCCCCACGGACGGTTACATCGCCGAGTCGGCGGCCCGCCTGACCGGCCGCACCCTGCGGGCGGTCACTCCCGCGCAGGTGCCCGCGGCGCTGAGCGACCGCACCGCGGCGGTGCTGCTGAACCACGTCGACTACCGCACCGGCCGGCTGCACGACCTGCCGTCGCTGACGGCCGCGATCCACGCCTCGGGCGCCCTCGCGGTCTGGGACCTGTGCCACAGCGCGGGCGCGCTGCCCGTGGGCCTGGACGAGCACGGGGTCGACCTGGCGGTCGGCTGCACCTACAAGTACCTGAACGGCGGCCCGGGCGCACCGGCGTACCTCTATGTGCGCAGCACGCTGCAGGATCGCTTCGACTCGCCCCTGCCCGGCTGGAACTCCCACGCCGAACCCTTCGGCATGAGCCCGTCCTACGCCCCGGCACCGGGCGCCCTGCGCGGTCGCGTCGGCACCCCGGACATCCTCTCCATGCTGGCCCTGGAGGCCGCCCTGGAGGTCTGGGACGGCGTGTCCGTCGGTGCGGTCCGCAGCAAGTCCCTGGCTCTGACGGACTTCTTCCTGGAGTGCGTCGCCGCGTACACCGAGCCTGGCCGGGTCGAGTCCGTGACTCCCGGGCCCCACGAACAGCGGGGCAGCCAGATCGCCCTGCGCTGCGCCGACGCGGGCACCGTGATGAAACGGCTCATCGACCGGGGTGTGGTGGGCGACTTCCGCCACCCCGACGTCCTCCGCTTCGGCTTCACCCCGCTGTACGTCGGCTTCGCCGACACGGAGCGGGCGGCTCGGGTGCTGGGGGAGGTGCTCGGGTAGCCCGACAGAGACAGAAAAAGGGGGCGGGGTACGACGGTGCCCCGCCCCTCGGTGTCCCTCGGTGTGCCTCGGTGTCCCTGCGGCCGAGCACGAACGCCGCACAGAACCTTTTGACCTCACCCTGCGTGACATCCCCATGTCCCGGCACATGACCGGCCTGATACCGTCCCCGCCAACGGCCGACGAAGAATTCCCGCCCGGTCCGCCAAACCCGTTCTGTCGCTGAGAGGTTGGAGCATGCCGGACGACGCCGCAGCAGCCCGCGCCGCCGCCGAAGAGGAGTCGGCCTTCTCGCACCCGCCGGTCGACCCCGATGTCACCGCCGCCTACGGCGACCACCCCGACCAGGTGATCGACTTCTACGCCCCCCGGACCGACACCGCCCTCGCCCCCCTGGTCGTCGTCCTGCACGGCGGAGCCTGGCGCGCCCGCTACGACCGCCGTCACATCACCCCCTTCGCGGACTACCTGGCCCGCAGGGGCTTCGCCGTGGCCAACGTGGAGTACCGGCGAGGGGGAGAGCCCCAGATCCCCGCCCAGAACTCGGGGTCCGACACCGGCGGCGGAGCCCCGACCCCGCCGGCCGGCCGCTGGCCCGACACCCTGGACGACGTGGCCGCCGCCCTCGACGCACTCCCCGCCTTCCTGCGCGAAGCGCTCCCGCAGGCCGATCCCGGCCGCACGGTCCTCACCGGTCACTCGGCGGGCGGTCACCTCGCTCTGTGGGGCGCGGCCCGCCACGTCCTGCCCGCCGACGCGCCCTGGCGCACGGACCGCCCGGCCCCCTTGCGCGGTGTGGTCGCGCTGGCCCCGATCGCGGATTTCGCAGTGGCGGAGAAACTGGACGTCTGCGGCAACGCGGCCCTGCAATTCCTCGGCGGCCAGGACAAGTTCGCCGGACGGCAGCCGTACGCCGACCCCGTGCTCCTCCTTCCGACGGGCATCGCGACGACGGTGGTCCAGGGCCGTACGGACGTGGTGGTGCCGTATGCGGTGGCCGAGGCGTACGCGGACGCGGCGGCGAAGGCGGGCGAGGTGGTCGGCCTGACGCTGCTGGAGGACGCCGGCCATTTCCCGCTGATCGACCCGGCGGCGGACGCGTGCGCGGTGGTGGCGGAGGAGATCGCACAGCTGGCGTGGTGACCGACCCGGTCATACCCGTAGTACTTGAGAGCTACGAACCGGAACAGCTCCCTGGCGGGACGCGAACGACACCCCGCGATTTCTAACTTCCTTGTAGGACAAGCCCGATGGCCGGGCTCTCCGAAAGGAAGCCACCCATGGGGCAAGCGCCGCGGACCGACACCACCTCGCGCCCGCCGACGGCGCCTTCGCCACGGACCGACAGCCCGCATCTGCCGACAGCGCGTCCGCCCCACGTGGGCCACCCGCGCCCGACCACGAAAGCCGTACGGGCGGGGCGAGCGGGACAGCAGTCCCGGCCGAAGGCCTGGTGGCGTCAGATCCTCCTCGCCGCCGCCACGGTCGCCGCCCTGACCGCCGCGGCGCACCCCGAGATCCCCGCGCCCGCCCCTGCCACGCTGTCCCCGCCCACCGCCGCCACCCTCGCCTCGACCTACGAAGCCAACCGGGCCAACGCCGGACAGGCCGCCCGCATGGCAGCCGCCCACGGCGACACCCACCGCGCCGCGGCCGACCGGACCCTGGCCGCCGCCAACCTCCTCGGCTTCGACGGCCGGGGCGCAGGCCGGGCCACCGAGGTCCTCGGCGACCTGCTCCACGCCGACCGCATAGCCGTCCTGGTCCCCGGCTCCGACACCTCCCTGGACACGTACACCCGCTTCCACAGGACCGCGGCGGCCCTGTACAAGGACCTGGGCCACCGCACGAGGAACGGCACCCGCACGGCGGTCGTCGCCTGGCTCGGCTACCCGACCCCGGGCACGGTCAGCACCACGGTCACGACCGCGACCCGAGCCGACCGGGCCGCTCCCCGTCTGCGTTCCCTCGTACGGGAGTTGCGCACACTCGCCCCCACCCGCGCCCGTATCTCCGTCCTCTGCCACTCCTACGGCTCGGTGGTCTGCGGCCGGGCCGCCCCCGGCCTGGACGTCGACGGCATGGTGCTGCTCGGCAGCCCCGGCACGGGTGCGGACACCGTGGCCGGCCTGCACACCCGTGCCCGTGTCTGGGCGGCGCGCGGCAGCAGGGACTGGGTGGCCCACGTGCCCCACATCCGCGCCGACCTCCTGATCACCACCGTCGGCTTCGGCACCGACCCGGTTTCCCGCGCCTTCGGCGCCAGCGTCTTCGAGGCGGCCGGCGCCGACCACAGCGGCTACTTCACCCCGGGCTCGGTCTCCCTCGCCAACCTGTCCCGGATCACCCTCGGCGAGACCTCGGAGGTGACCCGTGGCTGAGCCGTCCCTGAGCGCTCCGCGCCGCGCGCTGCACACGATCCGTCAGGGCGCCCACCGCGTGGACGCCGCCACCCCCGCCTCCCGGGACCGCGCGGTCGACGCCCTGCGGGCCCTCGCGATCCTCGGTGTGGTCCTGGGCCACTGGCTGGTCACTGCCCTGGTCGCCCAGGACGGCGGCCTGCACACGGCGAGCCCGCTGCAGCATTTGCCCTGGCTGGCCCCGATCTCCTGGGTCTTCCAGACCCTGGCGGTGTTCTTCCTGGTGGGCGGACATGTGGCGACCCGCGGCCTGGCCTCGGCACGCGACCGCGGTCTGTCGTACCCGCAATGGCTGCGCACCCGCCTCTCCCGCCTCCTGCGACCGGTGGTTGCCCTGCTGATCCTGTGGGCCGTGGCCGCAGTGTCCCTGCTCCTCACCGGCGCCCCCCTGGCCACCGTCCACACCCTCCTCAAACTCGCGCTGTCGCCCCTGTGGTTCCTGCTGGTCTTCGCCGCCCTGACGGCGGCCACCCCGGTGCTCACCCGCCTCAACCCCCTCTGGCCGCTGGCGGTCGTGCTGCACGTGGACGTCCTGCGCTTCGGCCTGCACATGGGCCCCTCCTGGCTCGGCTGGGTGAACCTGGCGGCGGGCTGGATGGTCCCCTACACCCTGGGTGCGGCCTGGACCCGAGGCGAGCTGGAGAGCCGCCGAGCGGCCTGGGTCCTGCTCACAGCCGGTACGGCGGCCACGGCGGCCCTCGTCCTTTGCGCCGGCTACCCGGCATCCATGGTCGGCGTCCCGGGCACGGCCGTCTCCAACCTGAACCCCCCGACGCTGGCGGCCGTCACCTTCGGCCTGGCCCAGTGCGGTCTGGCGCTGCTCCTCCGCGGCCGCCTGCAGCGGGCGACGACCCGCCCTCTGGTCTGGTCGGTCATCACCCTGACGAACCTCTCGGCGATGACGATCTTCCTCTGGCACCAGACGGCCCTGATGGTGACGACGGCGACCGCCCTCCCGGCCGGCCACCTGCCGGGCCTGCACACCCGGCCCGACTCCCTGGACTGGGTGGCGGCCCGGCTGTCCTGGCTCCCCCTCTTCGCCCTGGCGCTGGTCCTGTTCTGGACGGCCTTCCGGCACCACGAACAGGGCCCCCGCCGCCCTCGTAACCGCCCGTCCCGGCTGGTCCGCGGCCACTCGCCCCGAGCAAAGGCCGAGCACCATGCCTAAAGTTGACCAGGTGACACCCGCGGCCGCCGACGGCGAATTCGCCCCACAGGGGCCACCCGCACCGATACCCGTACCCGTACTCGGCAGGGACGTACCCGGCAAAGAAGCACCCGCACCCGTCCCCGCACCCCGTAGGTCACGCGTCCGCAGCTGGCTCGGCGAAAACCCCTCCCCCCAGTCACCCCCCTTCTCCAAGTACCGCTGGCTCCGCCTCTTCACCTATCTGTTCACCGGCTACGCGGGCCTCGCCGTGGCCCTCGGCGGGGGAACGGAACTGTCCGAGAGCTACGGCCTCACCACATCCGTGGCCTTCCTCGCCGCCTTCCTCCAGGCCGGCGCCATGGTCCTGGCGCTGTGGCGCCCGCTGCCCGCCCTGGCCGTCTCCCTGTCCGCCGCGGTCCTCACCGCGCTGCTGGCCCGCCCGCACCTGGAGTCGGTCCATTCCGCCGGCCCCAACTGGCCCTGGACCACCCCCACTCTGCTCCCGCACATGGTGGTCCTCCTGCTCCTCGCCCTGCGCGTCCGCCTCGGCGGCGCCCTGACCGCACTGCTCGTCACGACCCTGGCGACCTACGTCCTGCAGGGCCCCATCGGCGCGCAGCGCTACTCCTCGACGGGCGTCATGGCCGTCGCCCTGTTCTCCGTAGCGGTCCTCATCGGCTCGGCCCTGCGCGGCCGCAGCGAGGCCCGCAGCCAGCTGATCCAGCAGACGACGATCACCGCCGAGGAGCGAGCCCGCCGCACCCTCCTGGAGGAGCGCAGCCGTATCGCCCGCGAGCTGCACGACGTGGTCGCCCACCACATGTCGGTGATCTCCATCCAGGCCCAGGTGGCCCCCCACCTGGTGGAGAACCCCTCGGAGGAACTGAAGGAGAACCTCGCGGGGATCCGCGGCAACGCGCTGGAGGCCCTGACCGAGCTGCGCCGCGTCCTCGGCGTGCTGCGCTCCGAGTTCCCCGACGACCCGGAGGCCGCCGAGGACCCGTACCGGCTGGCCGCCCCCGGGGCGGGCCCCGCCCCCGACGCCCCGCAGCCGAACCTCGCCCGACTGGACGCCCTGATCGAGAACACCCGGGCGGCCGGTCTGGACGTGAGCACCGCCTTGCGCGGAGAGCCCCGCGGCTATCCGCCCGGCGTGGAGCTGTCGGCGTACAGGATCGTCCAGGAGGGGCTGAGCAACGCCCTGCGGCACGCCCCGGGTTCGACGGTCCGGGTGGAAGTCGATCACCTCTCCGACGGCATAGTCCTGTGCGTGGTCAACTCCCGGCCCCGCCAACCGGTCCAGCCCTCCCCGGGCACGGGTCACGGCCTGCTGGGCATGCGGGAGCGCGCGGCGATGCTCGGCGGGAAGGTCACGGCGGCCCCGACCCTGCGCGGCGGCTTCATGGTGAGGGCCTTCCTCCCGAAGACGGGCACACCCCTTCCGCCCCGGCCCGAGCCCCCGCACCTGCCCCGCCCCGAGTTCATCTTCCCGCCCCTGCCCGACGACCCGGACCACCCTGAGTCCCCGACAGGAGAACCGACCCCATGACGAGCGGCGCCGGCACCATCCGCGTACTCATCGCCGACGACCAGCAGATGGTCCGACAGGGCTTCACCGTGCTGCTCAACACCAAGCCCGACATCGACGTGATCGGGCAGGCGGTGGACGGCCTGGACGCGATCGCCAAGGTCGCCGAGCTGACCCCGGACGTGGTCCTGATGGACATCCGGATGCCCGAACTCGGCGGCATCGAGGCGACCGGCCGCATCACTGTCGACCACCCGGGCATCAAGGTCCTGGTCCTCACCACCTTCGACCTGGACGAGTACGTGTACGACGCGCTGCGCGCGGGGGCCTCCGGGTTCCTGCTCAAGGACGCCTCGGCGGACCAGCTCGCCGAGGCGGTGCGGGTGGTGGCGGCCGGGGACGCGCTGCTCGCCCCGGGCATCACCCGCCGTCTGATCGCCGAGTTCTCCCGTATGGACGGCTCTCCGCGGGCCCCGCTCAAGCAGCGCGTGGGCGATCTGACGGAGCGGGAGACGGAGGTGCTGGCGCTGATCGCGCAGGGCCTGTCGAACGCGGAGATCGCCGAGCGGCTGGTGGTGGCCGAGCAGACGGTGAAGACGCATGTGGGCCGGATCCTGGTGAAGCTGGGCCTGCGCGACCGCACCCAGGCGGCGATCTTCGCCTACGAGTCCGGCCTGGTACGCCCCGGCGGCCGTTGACCCCGACCTTTCCCGTACCCGGCCCTTCCCGTACCCGTAGTACCTGAGGGGGATTCCCGAGGACCCTTCTACGAGGGGACGACCGCGGCCCCGGCGGGGCCTACCGTTTTGCCTGTGACCGAGACGACGCACACGCAGACGACACCGCCGGGCGGAGCCGCGAGGCCGCGCAGCCCCGAGTTCCGGCTCGCCGCTGACGCCTTGCGCGGGCTGCGGCAGGACCTGTTCCACGACGCCTTCGCCTACCGTCCGCTGCCCCGCAGGGACGCCGACGGCAGGCTCGCCCGTCGGTCCGGTCGCATCAAGGACTACGCGGCGTGGACACCGCACGCGACGGTGGCCGCCCTCGGCCTGGTGGCGATGCTGTTCGCCCTGGCGAGCGGGTACCCCGGACTGCCGGCCGCGCTGTGCGCGCTGCTGGCGCTCGTCCCGGTGCTGCTGACCCTGGCGCGTCCGGTGGGGGCGTTCTGGTTCTCGCTCGCCGCGTCCACGGCCTGCGCGGTCATCGGCGGGGCGGACGGCTGGAGCGACTGGCCGTGGCTGCCGGGCAGCTTCCTGTCCCATCTGGTGGTGCTCACGGTCGTCGCGCTGCGCACCCGCCCGCGCGCGGCGGCCTGGATGTGGGCGCTGACCGCGGTCTACGGCTTCCTCGCCGAGAACGTCCTCGGCTCGGGCCACTACAACACCAACGTCGGCCCGATGCTCGTGGTCTCCGCGCTGCTCCTGCTGATCGTCACCGTCCGGCACATCCGCCGCGAGGCCGCGCAGGAGGTGTCCGCGCAGCAGACGGTGACGGCGGTGGAGCGTTCGCGGCGCACCCTGCTGGAGGAGCGCACGACCATCGCCCGCGAGCTGCACGACGTGGTCGCCCATCACATGTCGGTGGTCGCCATCCAGGCGGAGGCCGCGCCCTACCGGGTGGAGAACCCGCCGCCGGAGCTGGAGAAGGCCTTCGCCACCATCCGGGAGAACGCGGTGGCGGCCCTGACCGAGCTGCGCCGGGTGCTGGGAGTGGTCCGCGCGGAGGACTACGAGGCGCCGGACGCCCCGCAGCCCACCCTCGCCGACCTGGACGGACTGCTCGCCAATGTGCGGGAGACCGGTCTGGAGGTGGAGAAGACGGTGACCGGCGCGGTGCGCGAACTGCCGCAGGGGGTGGAGCTGTCGGCGTACCGGATCGTGCAGGAGGCGCTGAGCAACACGCTGCGGCACGCTCCGGGGGCGGGCGCACGGGTCGAGATCGGGTACGTTCTCGGTGGCCTGGGCCTGCGCATAGTCAACGGCGCGCCGCCCGCGTCGGCCCTGCTGAAGCCCTCCCCGGGCGCGGGGCACGGCATCACGGGGATGCGGGAGCGCGTCGCGATGCTGAGCGGAGAGATGACGGCGGGCCCGGCGGCCGACGGAGGCTATGAGGTGACGGTGTTCCTGCCGGTGCCCGTGGACATCGCGATCGAGGGTGAGGCATGACGATCCGCGTACTGATCGCGGACGACCAGATGATGGTGCGCGAGGGCTTCTCGGTCCTGCTGAACGCGATGCCGGACATCGAGGTCGTCGGCGAGGCCGTCAACGGCCGCCAGGCGGTCGAGCGGGTGCGGGAACTCGCCCCGGACGTGGTGCTGATGGACATCCGCATGCCGGAGCTGAACGGCATCGAGGCCACGCGGGAGATCGTCGCGGCGGACGGGGCGGCGAAGGTGCTGGTGCTGACCACGTTCGACCTGGACGAGTACGTGTACCAGGCGCTGCGTGCGGGGGCTTCCGGGTTCCTGCTGAAGGACGCCTCGGCGCGGCAGCTGGCGGACGGGGTGCGGGTGGTGGCGTCCGGGGAGGCGTTGCTCGCCCCGTCGGTGACCAAGCGGCTGATCACGGAGTTCTCGCGGCTGTCGGAGTCACCGCGCATGATGCCGGCGGCACAGGCGGCGTACGGGGAGCTGACGGAGCGGGAGACGGAGGTGCTGGTCCTGATCGCGCAGGGCCTGTCGAACTCCGAGATCGCCGAGCGGCTGGTGGTGGCGGAGTCGACGATCAAGACCCATGTGAGCCGGATCCTGGTGAAGCTGGGGCTCAGGGACCGTACGCAGGCGGCGGTGTTCGCGTACGAGGCGAGGCTGGTCACACCGGGGTGAGCCGGGCTAGCGTCCGTGCATGGCAGCTGCTTCGGACCTCGCTTTCGACCCCTGGGACCCCGCGTTCCTCGCCGACCCGTACCCGGCCTACGCCGAGCTGCGGGCACGCGGCCGGGTGATCCGGTACGAGCCGACCGACCAGTGGCTGGTCCCGCACCATGCGGATGTCTCGGCGCTGCTGCGGGACCGCCGTCTCGGCCGGACCTACCAGCACCGGTTCACGCACGACGACTTCGGCCGGACGGCGCCCCCGCCGGAGCACGAGCCGTTCCATGTGCTCAACGACCACGGCATGCTCGACCTGGAGCCACCGGACCACACCCGGATCCGGCGGCTGGTGTCGAAGGCGTTCACCCCGCGCACGGTGGAACGGCTGAAGCCGTATGTGCACGGCCTGGCGAACGAGCTGGTGGCGAAGCTGGTCGGGGCGGGCGGCGGTGATCTGCTCGCGGAGGTGGCGGAACCGCTGCCGGTGGCGGTGATCGCCGAGATGCTCGGCATCCCGGAGCCGGACCGCGCCCAGCTCCGTCCGTGGTCGGCGGACATCTGCGGGATGTACGAGCTGAACCCGTCGCAGGACACGGCGGCACGGGCGGTCCGGGCGTCGGTCGAGTTCTCGGAGTACCTGCTGGAGCTGATCGCGGCCCGCCGCAAGGAGCCGGGGGAGGACCTGATCTCCGGCCTGATCGCGGCCCACGACGAGGGCGACCGGCTGACCGAGCAGGAGATGATCTCCACGGCGGTGCTGCTGCTCAACGCCGGTCACGAGGCCACGGTCAACGCCACGGTGAACGGCTGGTGGGCCCTGTTCCGCAACCCGGCCCAGCTGGCGGCTCTCCGCGCCGACCACTCCCTGGTCCCCTCGGCGATCGAGGAGCTGATGCGCTACGACACCCCGCTCCAGCTCTTCGAGCGCTGGGTCCTGGACGACATCGAGATCGACGGCACGACGATCCCGAGGGGCGCGGAGATCGCCATGCTCTTCGGCTCCGCCAACCACGACCCGGAGGTCTTCCGGGCCCCCGGGGAACTCGACCTCACCCGCGAGGACAACCCGCACATCTCCTTCAGCGCGGGCATCCACTACTGCATCGGGGCGCCGCTGGCCCGCATCGAACTGGCGGCCTCGATGACGGCCCTCCTGGAACAGGCCCCGGCCCTGGCCCTGGCGGCGGCCCCGGAACGGAAGCCGAACTTCGTGATCCGGGGGTTGGAGGGGTTGAGCGTCGAGGTGGGGTGATCAGCCGCTCGGGCGATCACCGGATGATTCCGGGTGGTTGCCACCGGCGGCCGGCCGGGCGGACCCCGACGGCGTGCTGATGGCGGTCGCAATCAGGTGGTCAGGTCCCGCCTCCGCAGCCCCGCCAGGCCGACAGCCGTCAGCAGCGCCGCCAGCCCCGCGAGGACCAGCACCGGCGCCCGTTCCATCCGCCCGCCCGGCAGCTTCGGCAGGTGGCCGAACGGGGAGAGGTCCAGGACGAGTTGCGGTGCGTCCAGGGCCGGGCCGACCCAGCCGATCAGCAGGACCGCCACGGCGATGCCCCAGGCGGCCGGAGCCAGGCGGGGGGCCGGCCCGTACAACAGGACCGTCAGGCCGCCGATCACCCACACCGCCGGGAGCTGCACCAGGCAGGCGCCCAGGATCGGCGCGACCTCCTTGCCGTAGCCGACGGCGAAGCCCAGGCCTGCCAGGAGCATGATCAGGGCCGAGCCGCCGAAGGCGATCGTCAGATGGCTCGCGGCCCAGCGGAGGCGGCCGACCGCGCAGGCCAGCACCGGTTCGGCGCGGCCGGAGGTCTCCTCCCCGTGCAGGCGCAGCACCGAGGCCACGACGTACAGGGCCGCGATCAGGCCCAGCATGCCGACCATCGACGCCAGGAACGCGTCCGTGAGGCCGCTCTGCCCGCCCATCCGCTCGACGATCTTCCGCGCGTTGTCGTTGTCGCCGACCAGGCCGGCCGCGCCGTCCGCGAGCCCGCCGTAGACGACCCCGGCGAGGAAGAAGCCGATCGACCAGCCGAGGACGCTGCCGCGTTGCAGCCGCCAGGCCAGTGCGCCCGCCGTGGCGAGGCGGCCGGCGGCCGGGCCGGGGCGGGTGGGCAGGAAGCTCATGCCGATGTCCCGGCGCCCGGCCAGCCGGTAGGCCACCGCGCCCTGGATCAGTACCGCCGCCGCGAACAGGACCAGCACCCACCAGCGTTCGTCCGCGAAGGACCGCAGGTTCTCCAGCCAGCCCAGCGGCGACAGCCAGGTCAGTACCGACGAGGCTGCCCCGGTGCCGGAAGCCTGGGAGGTGCCCCCGTCCGTGGCCGCGTCGCCCGCCGCGCGCAGTACGAACGCGGCCCCGAGGACCGCGGCCGTCAGGCCCCGGGCGAGCCGGGCGCTCTCCGTCAGCTGGGCGACGATCGCCGCCATCGTGGCGAAGACCATGCCGACGCCCGCGAGGCCGAGGCCGAAGGCCAGCGCACCCGACGCTCCCTGCCCGGCCAGACCGGCCGTGACCAGCAGCGCCAGCAGGGCGTTGGCGACGGCCGCCGCCAGCAGCGCCGCCGTGAGGGAGGCCCGGCGGCCCACCATCCCCGACGCCACCAGCTCCTGCCGGCCGCTCTCCTCCTCGTCCCGGGTGTGCCGTACGACGACGAGCAGGCTCATCGCGGCCGCGAGCGCGGCGGCGTAGACCCCCACGCGCCAGGCGGTCAGCGCGCCGATGGAGGTGTCGAAGACCGGTCCGATCAGGGCCCGGAACGAGGCGTTGGTCTCCAACTGGTGGACCAGGTCGGCGCGTTCGGCCGTGGTGCCGTACAGGTTCTTCAACGTGTTCGGCATGGAGAGGATCATGAGGGCGTTCACCGCGACGAAGACCGGGATCATGACCCGGTCGCGGCGCAGGGCGAAACGCAACAGGGTGAGGGTGCCGGCCAGTTGGCGGGAGCCGCCCGGCGTGCGGAGCGCCGGCGTGGTCATCGCGACACCTCGGCGTTCTCGTCCTGGTAGTGCCGCAGGAACAGTTCCTCCAGCGTGGGCGGTGTCGAGGTCAGGGACCGTACGCCCGACTCGCTCAGTTGCCGCAGGACGCCGTCCAGCCGGTCGGTGTCGACCTGGAGGCGGACGCGACGCCCCTGGATGTCCAGGTCGTGGACGCCGGGGAGCCGGGCCAGCCCGTTGGGCGGTCCCGCGAGTTCGGCGGTGACACTGGTGCGGGTGAGATGGCGCAGCTCGGCCAGCGAACCGCTCTCGACCGTGCGGCCGGCCCGGATGATGCTCACCCGGTCGCAGAGCTCCTCGACCTCGCTCAGGATGTGCGAGGAGAGCAGGACCGTACGGCCCCGGTCCCGCTCCTCCTCGACACAGCGCTGGAAGACCTCCTCCATCAGCGGGTCCAGGCCCGAGGTCGGCTCGTCCAGGATGAGCAGGTCCACGTCGGAGGCGAAGGCGGCGACCAGGGCGACCTTCTGCCGGTTGCCCTTGGAGTAGGTGCGGCCCTTCTTGGTGGGGTCCAGCTCGAAGCGCTCGGTCAGCTCCGCCCGGCGCCCGGCGTCGAGGCCTCCGCGCAGCCGGCCGTAGAGGTCGATGACCTCGCCGCCGGAGAGGTTGCGCCACAGGGTCACGTCGCCGGGGACGTAGGCGATCCGGCGGTGCACCTCCACGGCGTCCGTCCACGGGTCGCGGCCCAGGACCTGTGCGGCGCCCGCGTCGGCCCGCAGCAGGCCGAGCAGGATGCGAATGGTGGTCGACTTGCCGGCGCCGTTGGGCCCGAGGAAGCCGTGTACCTCACCGGCTTCGACGTCCAGGTCGAGACCGTCCAGCGCGTGCGTACGGCCGAAGGACTTGTGGAGTCCGGAGACCGTGATTGCCTTGGTCATGGTTCTGAACGTACGCTTCTTTCAGAAATTTGTGAAGTTAAGGAAGTGCATGAATCCCGGATAGGGTGAGGGACATGACGGAGTCGAGTACTGAGAGGGACCCGGAGTCGGTCTCGCGATTCGTGGAGCACTTCGCGGCACAGCTCGTCGAGGCAGGTGTGCCGCGGATGCCGGCCCGGGTCTTCGCCGCGCTGCTCGCCTCCGACACCGGCACCCTGACCTCGGCCGACCTGGGCGGGCAGCTGCAGATCAGCCCCGCGGCCGTCTCCGGCGCCGTGCGCTATCTCGCGCAGGTCCACCTGGTGTCGCGGGAGCGGGAGCCCGGCTCGCGCCGGGAGCGCTACCGGGTGCACAGCGACCAGTGGTACGAGGCGCTCACCAGCCGTGAGGCGATCATCAAGCGCTGGGAGGACGCCCTGCGCGACGGCGTGGCCGGCCTGGGCGCCGACACACCGGCCGGGCGCAGGCTGGCCGAGACCCTGGACTTCTTCGAGTTCATCGAGCGGGACGTGGCCGAGATCATGGAGCGCTGGCGGGCGTACCGGGAGCAGAAGTACGCCCGCTGACGTCCGGGGCATGTCCGCCGGGTCGGGCCCGAGGGGCTGAGCCGCCGGACAGGACCTAGCGTTCCTTCGTCTCCTCCAGCACCGTCCGCCCCAGCAGCGCGTACCGCTCGGGCGAGCGCCGCTTGAGGTACTGCGCGCAGCCGATGCCGGTCCCCGCGACCAGGGCCACCAGCCACGGCGTCGCCTTCAGCACCAGTGACCCGGACTCCGGGCCGGCCGCCGCGCCCATGTTGGACACCAGCAGCACGACCACGGCGAGCATCGCGACGCCCCCGGCGAGCGGTGCGGCGAAGGTGCGGAACCAGTGGCGGCTCTCGGGGTGGTGGGAGCGGAAGTACACCAGCACCGCGAAGGAGCACACGGCCTGGACGACCAGGATCGCCATGGTGCCGAGGATGGCGAGCAGGACGTACGTGCCGGTGTACGGGTCCTTGCCGGCGGCCCAGAAGGCGCCGATCAGCACCGCGCTGACGATCGTCTGCACCAGACCCGCGATGTGCGGGGAGCCGTGCCGGACATGGGTGCGGCCGATGGTGTTCTTCAGCGACGGCAGCACGCCCTCCCGGCCCAGCGCGTACAGATAGCGGGCCGCGCAGTTGTGGAAGGCCATGCCGCAGGCCAGTGAGCCCGTGATCATCAGCCACTGCATGACGACGACCGCCCAGTGGCCGACGTAGCGCTCGGTCGGGTCGAAGAACAGGGCGAGCGGATCGGCGGAGGAGGCCGCATGCACGGCCGCGGCCTCGCCGTTGCCGGTGACGGCCATCCAGGAGACGAAGACGTAGAAGACGCCGACGCCCAGGACGCTGATCATCGTCGCCTTGGGGATGATCTTCTTCGGGTCGCGCGACTCCTCGCCGTACATCGCGGTCGACTCGAAGCCGACCCACGACCAGAAGGCGAAGAAGAGCCCGAGCCCGGCGGACGTGCCCTTGAAGGCGTTGACGGGGTTGACCGGCGCGAAGGTGAACCCGTGCGGCCCACCGCCGTGGAAGGCGACCGAGACGGCCATCGCGGCCAGCACCGTCACCTCCGTCGCCAGCAGTACCACCAGCAGCTTCTCGGCGACGCTCACCCCGAACCAGGTGCCGGTCGCATTGATGACGAGCATCAGGACCGCGAAGGCCCACCACGGGATGTGCAGGCCCGTCTGGTCCTTGAGGGTGTTCGTGGCGAAGGTGGAGAAGATCCCGATCAGCGCGGGCTCGAAGACGACGTACGCGAAGGTCGCGAGCAGTCCCGAGGCGAGGCCGACGGTGCGGCCGAGGCCGTAGGAGATGAAGCCGTAGAAGGCGCCGGTGGACGTGATGTGCTTCGCCATGGACGTGAAACCCACGGAAAAGATTGCCAGTACGACCATTGCGACGAGATAGCTCGCAGGTGCCCCGATGCCATTGCCGGAGGACACCATGAAGGGCACGTTGCCGGTCATCGCGGTGATCGGCGCAGCCGTGGCGACGGCCATGAACACCACACCGAGCAGGCCGACGGCGTTGGGTTTCAGCCGATGAACCGCCCCGTCGCCATCCGTCTCCGCCGCCGGGGCGACGCCCTCGTCCACTGCCATCGGGTGGCCCCTTCCTGACCGTCACGCGCGGACGCACCGCGCCTTGATGGAGCAGGATGGTGGAGGAAGAACCGGTCCCTCAAGGGGTCGGCACGGTTAAATATTTGTCACCAGACCTTTAGGGGCTCGGTGCGGTCACGCGTGCACGGGCAACGTCAGCGCCCAGGCGGCCTCGCGCACGGTCCATGTCCGGCGCCGTACGGGCCCCGAGACCAGGGCGTCCGCCCGGTACCGGAAGTCCGCCCCGACCACTGTCACGGAGTGGCCGGAGGCCCGCAGGGGGGTCGCCTCGGCGCCCACCGACAGCGGCCGCACCTCGACCTCGGCCACCCCGCGAGAACCCGGCGTCACCGACACCGCCTCCACCGGCTGGTCCAGGTCCACGAGCGTCTCGCCGTCGATCTCCACCCGCAGCCGGGAGGGCCCGGGGGCCGGTACGGCCGGCAGGCGGGTGGGACGGGGGGCCAGCGTGCGGACCAGGGAGCGGTACGTCGTGCGCAGCCAGGGGCGCCCCGCGGGGACGCTCACCGGTTCGGCGATGGCCCCCCGCACCGGCGCCGGCGGGATGCCCAGTGCGCCGAGGACCACCCCGTCGCTGTCGTCCACCAGCAGGTCAAGGCGCCGCTCCGCCCCGTCGAGCACGGCCCGGGCCGCCGCCACCGCACCGGCCGGCACGCCGAGGGACTCCGCCAGGGCCGCGCCGCCGACCGGCACCACCGACAGGCCGCATCCGGCCAGCTCCCGGTGCCGGTGCAGCAGGGTCACCGCGCGGACCAGCGCCCGGTCGTCGCCGACCACGACCGGGCGCCGGGACCCTCGCCGGCCGAGTGCCCGAGCAAATTCCTCGGGCCCGTCCGGCAGACACACTTTGGTGGTCGCACCCGCGCTGAGCACGTCTTTCGCGATTCGTACGGACTCCCCGTCCGCCAGCCGTGCCGCCGGATCGATGATCACAAGCAGCTGATCGGACGTCGCGAAGGTCGCCACCTCGGTCCTGCCTCGCTTCCTCGGGTAGCATCTTTGTGCAAGAGCCCCTTGCGCTATTGCGCCAGGGGCTTCGTCTATTCCGGGGCATCCGGTCCGACGGTTGTGCGACCAAAGGCGGTCGCGGTGGTACGCGGCGGTGAACCTTACGCCCAAGCCCCCGACCTTGGACATGCCCCGCCCGGAAGGGGTGTACGCGCGTGCCCGCACTTGTGCTGCTCGGTGCTCAGTGGGGTGACGAAGGCAAGGGGAAGGCGACCGACCTGCTCGGTGGCTCGGTGGACTATGTCGTTCGCTACCAGGGCGGCAACAACGCCGGCCACACGGTGGTCGTCGGCGACCAGAAGTACGCACTCCACCTTCTCCCTTCCGGAATCCTCTCGCCCGGCTGTACGCCGGTCATCGGCAACGGTGTCGTCGTCGACCCGTCGGTCCTGCTCTCCGAGCTGAGCGGTCTGAACGAGCGTGGCGTAGACACGTCCAAGCTCCTGATCAGCGGCAACGCGCACATCATCACGCCGTACAACGTGACCGTCGACAAGGTGACGGAACGCTTCCTCGGCAAGCGCAAGATCGGCACCACCGGCCGCGGCATCGGCCCGACCTACGCGGACAAGATCAACCGCGTGGGCATCCGTGTGCAGGACCTGTACGACGAGTCGATCCTGCTGCAGAAGGTCGAAGCGGCCCTCGACGTCAAGAACCAGGTCCTCACCAAGCTGTACAACCGGCGCGCGATCACCGCCGACCAGGTGGTCGAGGAGCTGCTGGGCTACGCCGAGCAGATCAAGCCGTTCGTCGCCGACACCGTGCTGATCCTCAACCAGGCGCTGGAGGACGACAAGGTCGTCCTGTTCGAGGGCGGTCAGGGCACCCTCCTCGACATCGACCACGGCACGTACCCCTTCGTCACCTCCTCGAACCCGACCGCGGGCGGTGCCTGCACCGGGGCCGGCGTGGGCCCGACGAAGATCAGCCGGGTCATCGGCATCCTCAAGGCCTACACGACCCGGGTCGGCGCGGGTCCGTTCCCGACCGAGCTGTTCGACGAGGACGGCGAGGCGCTGCGCCGCATCGGCGGCGAGCGGGGCGTCACCACCGGCCGTGACCGCCGCTGCGGCTGGTTCGACGCGGTCATCGCCCGCTACGCGACCCGCGTGAACGGCCTGACCGACTTCTTCCTCACCAAGCTGGACGTGCTCACCGGCTGGGAGGAGATCCCGGTCTGTGTGGCGTACGAGATCGACGGCAAGCGCGTCGAGGAGCTGCCGTACTCGCAGACCGACTTCCACCACGCGAAGCCGGTCTACGAGACCCTGCCGGGCTGGTCCGAGGACATCACCAAGGCGAAGTCCTTCTCCGACCTCCCCAAGAACGCCCAGAACTACGTCAAGGCGCTGGAGGAGATGTCCGGTGCCCCGATCTCCGCGATCGGCGTGGGCCCGGGCCGGGACGAGACGATCGAGATCAACTCGTTCCTGTAGGCCGCGGGCACCGCTCCCGCCGCGTCCTTCCGGCCGCCCGCCGGTCCGCCCTCCGGGGTGTGACCGGCGGGCGGTCTCCCGTTGCGCGAGGTGCACAATCGGAGTATGACCGTCCACCGGAGCGCGTGGTGCCGGGGACCGTACGGCGGGGAAGGAGCCCAGGCCGACGGCACGGACTGCTCCGACCCCGCCGTCTTCGAGATCGCCCGGCACAACAAGCCGCCGCTGCGGGTGTGCCCGGTCCATCTGGGGCCTTCGCTGCTGATGGCGAGCGGGGTGCTGTGGCCGCCGGAGATAAGACTCATCGGCCGGCCCTGAGCCGGTTCACCGGCCGCCTCGACGCAGCCTGTCCCCCGAAGTGCCCAGCAGCAGTGGCGTCACCCGTACGGCGGGCCCGGCGTGCAGCCGGTAGCCGCGGCCGGAAGCCTAGGATCCGTCACTGGACGAGGGGAAATGCCAGCCTTGACGGGTTATGGGTAGATCCCCTCCATGACCGAAGGAGCCGGGATGGCGCGCCGCGTCGGCAGGACCCGCTGGCGACGCTTCGCGGTGGTTCTGGTCCCCGCTGTCGTGGCCTGCACAGCCCTCGGCATCGGCATGGGGCAGGGAGCACTGGCAGCGTCGTTCCTCATCTCCGGCAAGAGATTCCAGGTCACCGCGGACACCCTGACCTCTCGCGGCCTCAGCAGCTACGGCATGGTGGACGTGACCAAAGACGGCAAGCTCGTGCCCGTCCAGGTCGTCGGATCCCGGCATTCGACGATCAGCGGGCTGTGCCAGTCCGTACTGGTCGACGTCCCGGTGCTGGGCCCGCAGACACTGAGGATCACCGGCGGAGACGAACGCCCGGTCGAGGCGTCGAACCTGTTCCTCGACACGACGTTCCAGTCGGCCGGGGAGGCGGACTTCAGGAACTTCGACATGGGTATCGCGCAGGGGGAGATCACCAAGGGGCCGATCAATCCGGGCGACAGGGACTCGCGCTTCTTCGACCCCAGCGGCTTCGGGCAGCAGGCCACGTCGGTCAGCCTGACCGACGTGCGCCTGACCGCGGTCGCGCTCACTGCCGGTACGTTCAACGTCCCCGGCCTGCGCGTGCGGATCGAGCAGGGCCACCACGAATGCTTCTGACCCCGGGGCCGGACGGACCCGCCGAACCTGCCGAACGCCCCCGCATCCGCCGCACAGCGGCGCACGTCCGCCGCAGGTTCCGCGCCTGGCGTGGTGAACGCCCCTTCTGGGCCGGGCTCTTCACCTCGGCGGCGGGGCTGCCCATCCTGTACTGGCCGTATGTGAACCTGGACATGGGCGCCGTTCCGCTGGCCATGTCGACCACCCCCGGTGCCGGGTCCCTGATCATCGGAGTCCTGCTCATCACCCTGGGGCTCACCCTCTGGTACCAGCCCCACCTCCGCCTGTTCGCCGGGATCACCACCCTCCTGCTCGCCCTCGCCTCCCTCCCGGTCGCGAACCTCGGCGGCCTGTTCCTCGGAGTGTTCGCCGGCCTGATCGGCGGCTCCCTGGCCTGTTCCTGGATTCCGCCCGTCGCCGACGAACCGCCGGCGGCGGGCTGACCCATCTTTGACCGGGACATGGCCTGTTCCTGGTTCCCGCCACCGGCGGGCGCGAGCACGATCTACGCGGGTAGCCCCCGCACGGTACGCCCCCCTGCTCGCGTCAACTCCAGCCTCTCGGGAGCCAGTCATGCCCGCCCAGCCGCTCAACCGCCGTACCTTCCTGCAGAAGTCGGCCGTCACCGGTGCCGCCGTCGCCGCCGCGGGAGCGGTCGGCACCGGCACCGCGGAGGCCGCGGAAGCCGCTCACCGGACCGAAAAGACGCCGCGCACCTGGTCGTTCTCCATCCTGGGCACCACCGACCTGCACAGCCACGTCTTCGACTGGGACTACTACCTGGACGCCCCCTACACCGACAAGGCGGGCAACTCCGCGGGCGTGGCCCGGGTGGCCACCCTCATCAAGCAGCAGCGCGCGGCGAAGGGCGAGGACCACGTCCTGCTTGTCGACGCCGGCGACATCATCCAGGGCACCTCCCTGGCCTACTACTTCGCCCGCGTCGACCCGATCACGGGCACCGACGGCAAGCGCGGCCCCAAGCACCCGATGGCCGTCGCCATGAACCACATGCGCTACGACGCCGCGGCCCTCGGCAACCACGAGTTCAACTACGGCATCGAGGTCCTGCGGAAGTTCGAGAGCCAGTGCCGCTTCCCGCTGCTCGGCGCGAACGCACTCGACGCGAAGACCCTGCGCCCGGCCTTCCACCCGTACACCGTGAAGCGGATCTGTGTGCCGGGCGCCCCGGACATCAAGGTCGGCATCCTGGGCCTGACCAACCCCGGTATCGCGCTGTGGGACAAGGACAACGTCAGCGGGAAGATGGTCTTCCCCGGGCTGGTCGAGCAGGCGAAGAAGTACGTGCCCCGGCTGCGCGCGCTCGGCTGTGACGTCGTCTTCCTGACCGACCACTCCGGCCTGGACGGCTCCTCCTCCTACGGCGACGCGCTGCCGTACGTGGAGAACGCCTCCAACCTCGTCGCCGAGCAGGTGCCCGGCATCGACGCGATCCTCGTCGGCCACACCCATGTCGAAGTCCCGTCGTACACGGTGAAGAACGCGGAGACCGGCGAAGAGGTCCTGCTCTCCGAGCCGTACTGCTGGGGTTTCCGGCTGAGCGTCTTCGACTTCGAGCTGGAACTGCACCACGGCCGGTGGAAGGTCACGGGCAAGACGGCACAGACCCTCAACCCCAACACGGTGGACGAGGACCCGGAGATCAAGAAGCTCCTGCAGGCCGACCACGAGCTGGTCGTGAAGTACGTCAACACCGCGGTCGGCACCTGCACCGAGGACCTCTCGGCGGCGGAGTCCTGCTGGAAGGACGTGCCGATCATGGACTTCATCCACAAGGTCCAGACGGACACGGTGAAGGCGGGCCTGTCGACGGCGGACGCGGCACTCCCGCTGATCTCGGTGGCGGCTCCCTTCAGCCGCACGGCAGACATCCCCAAGGGCAGCGTGACCATCAAGGACATCGCCGGGCTCTACATCTACGACAACACCCTGTACGGCAAGAAGCTGACCGGCGCCCAGCTCAAGGACTACCTGGAGTACGGGGCGAAGTACTACCACCAGGTCCCGGCCGGCACGAAGGTCGACACCGCGACCCTCACCAACGCCAACAACTTCTGGGACTACATGTACGACACGGCGGCGGGCGTCTCCTACGAGATCGACATCGCGCAGGCCGAGGGCTCCCGGATCAAGAACCTCACCTACAACGGCGCCCCGGTCGCCGCCGGCCAGGTCTTCGTCGTGGCGGTCAACAACTACCGGGCGAACGGCGGCTCGGGGTACCCGCACATCGCCTCCGCGGAGATCGCCTACAGCTCGACCAACGAGATCCGGCAGCTGATGATCGACTACGTGACCGCGAAGAAGAGCCTCGACCCGGCGGACTTCGGGTCCACCGACTGGAAGCTGACGCAGGACGGGACGCCGGTGTTCTGAGCCGGCGGGAAGGGGGGCAGGGGCGGCGTCGGCCGGCCGGCAGGAGTCGCCCGTCGGAGGTGTCGGCTTGCGTGATGAACGAGGAACAAGAACGAGATCATCGGGCGAGCGTGGCCGGCACCGCGGTACCGAGGAAGAGCACGCCTCCGGTAAGCGGGCCGACGATCCGGGATCGGCGGTGCCTCCGGATGAACACCCTTGCGCTCTCCGGTTGTTCGGGCAGATGGACGACCGGCACATGGGCCCCGAGGTCCAGCCCCAGGCCCGTCCCCGTCGCCACGGGCCGGAACCCGACGGGCCGGCCCTGCCGGTCGGTGAACTCGATCACAGGCGTCAGGAAATCGTCCGACGGCGCCTGCTCCTGGTCCACCACCACCCCCTCGGCGTGAACGCCGTACCGACGCAGCCGCGCCTGCAGCCGCACCTCCCGCACACCGCCCCACAGACACAGCAGGCCCGCACACACGCAAAGCCCGACACCGATCACTTCACCCGTCATCGGTCCGCTGCTCCCCCTCGCACAGCGCCACCGGGTGCGGGCCCCGCACCGGAACGACGTGGCACCGGGCCCGATGGTTCACGCGGGCGGATACACCGCGCTCTCAGCTGAACACGATCATCGATCCCTGCGCCAGGGACCGCGTCGCCGCCGCATGCAGGCCGAGCCACACATGGCGCTCGCGGGCGAAGGGGCTGGGGTCGTACGGCGCCGGTACCGCGGGCTCCTCCAGTTCGGTGGGGGCCGACGGCGGTGCCGGCGCCGCCGGGGGGTTGGCCGGGTCGATGCCGATCGTCGGTGCCACGAATTCCAGTTCCCTGAGCAGGGCCTGAGAGGATCCCAACGGGCCGCCGCCCGCGAGGAGTTCGTCATTGGACAGCGGGTGCGGGAAATCGACGGGGACATACGCGCCCGCGTGGTCGTAGTGCCAGACCAGATGGGACTGCTGGGCCGTCGACTCGAACATCTCCAGCAGTTGCTCGTAGTCGCCGCCGAGTTCGTCCACGGGTGTCACCGGCAGCCCGCACACCTGGAGCACGTAGGCCCGGCGCAGGAAGTGCAGCGCGTCGTAGTCGAAGCCGGCCACCGGGGCGACGTCGCCGGACAGGCCCGGCATGTACTGGTACACCGGCACCGGTGGGAGCCCGGCCGCGGCCAGCGCGTTGTTGTAGTGCGCGAGTTCCTCGGCGAACGGGTTGTCCGGGGTGTGGCACAAGACGTCGACGAGCGGTACCAGCCACAGGTCACAGGCCAAAGAGAGCTCCTCGCATCGGCAGGCGCGTTCACGCACAGCAGCAGGTGGTCAGGGAAGGGTAGTCGGTGCGGCGCAGGCTCAGCTCCCCCTGTGCAGGTCCCATACCCAGACCCCGCCGGTCCACTTCCCGTCCTGCCCGGTCAGCTTCTTCAGGGTGGTGCGCAGGGCGCCGTCGTTGGGCTGCGGGACCAGCACCAGGACGCCCGCCTTCCAGTAGGCGAAATCGGACCTGGCCTGTGCCCGCCACTGCTTGCCGATCACCGGGACGACGCCGGTGTAGCGGACGTCCCGGAGCATGTTGGAGGTGTAGCGCGGGGCGGCGCCGTAGATGCCGATGCGGTCGTCGCCCCAGGGGCCGTTGAAGTAGCCGCCGGGCAGCTTGAAGCCCAGGTGGGCCGCCGTCTGCCAGTGCAGGGCCTCGGCGGCGCCCGGGTCGGGCAGCGGCACCGGGACCAGGGTCTCGCCGTCGTGGACGTAGGACTTCCACGTCCCGTCCGTGATGAACGCCGGCACCGCGACCCGGTCCGTGGACTTCAGCGGGGCCGGGATCAGCGGGAGCAGCGCGAGGGCCACGCCCAGCAGGCCCAGGTATGCGGTGACCGGGCTGCGCGAGGCCATCGCGCGGTCGACGGCGAGCGCGAGGAGCATGCCGAGCGCGGGCGCGCAGATCATCGCCACACGGCCCTCGATGACCGACTCGAACAGGGGCTTGTGGGCGAGCAGGGCCCACGGCCCGGGGTAGACGAGGTCGGTGAGCGGGACGCGGATCTTCGGGCCGAGGGAGAGGACCGCGGCGGCCACCGCGGTGAACGCCAGCGCCTTCACCAGGGCGTGTTCCCACAGCCGTACGACGATCGCGAAGGCGACGGCGACCAGCGGCCAGCCGTAGAAGGCGTTCTGCTCGGTCGGGTTCAGGGACAGCGGGCCGGCGATCTGCGCGTCGCCCGCGATCAGGGAGCGTTCGGCGAAGGCGAGCAGGGACAGGGGGCTGTTGCCCGCGTTGTCGCCGTGCAGAATGCCCTGGTAGCTCTGCGGGCCGGCGAACTGCCAGTACAGCGCGAACCCCACCAGGGGCAGGCAGACCGCCGCGCCGGTCGACAGGCCCGTCACCAGCGGCCGCCAGGCCGCCCGCGCCACATCCCGGCGCACGGCCCCGTAGGCGGCGGCGAACAGGAGCATCCCGATCGACGCGAGCAGCAGCGGCTCCTCGCCGAGGAAGACCTGGTAGGCCGCCATCAGGCCGAGCGCGACCCCGTCCCGGACCACCCGGGTGCCCGTGGTCAGCCGCAGGGCACGGTCGATGATCAGCGGGATCATGAAGAGGATCACGAAGTTGGGGTGCGCGTTGGCATGGCTGACCATCGGCGGCGCGAAGGCCGCGAGGGACGCCCCGACGAAGGCCGCGGTCCTTCGCCCCGCGACCCGTCTCACGATCAGCCGGTACCAGGCGGCCGCGGTCGCGGCGAGGCCCAGCGTCATGCACAGGCTGAGGGCGACGGCCGGCCCGAACAGCAGCGTGACCGGGGTGAAGGGCACCGACAGGCCCAGCATGACCGTGTTGGCCATCAGATTGACGCCGTCGGGGAAGCCCTGGAGGTCGGTGAAGAGCGGGTTGCGCAGATGGGCGACGTTGTCGGCGGTGACCGCGAAGAACCACTCCCACTGGTTCTGGTCCTGCATGGAGTCGGTCAGATAGCGGTGGGAGGGGTCGAAGAAGCGGCCCGAGTACACGGCCACCGACATGACGAGGAAGAGGACGGTGGCGAGCAGGTCGGCGGGGCGCAGGGTGCGGGCCCTGATGCGGGCGAGGTCGGCCAGGACGCGGACGTAGTCGAGCGGGCCGACCTTGGAGCCGGGCCGGTGGCTCCAGCGGACCGGGACCTCGGCGACCGGCCAGCCCGCGCGGTGGAAGTGGTGCAGCACCTCCACGTCGATGCCCCAGCCGTCCAGGCGGGCGGCGCCGAAGGCCTCGCGGGCGCGGTCGCCCTCGAACAGCTTGAAGCCGCACTGGGTGTCCCGGATCCCGGGGACGGCGGTCCGGCGTATCAGGAAGTTCCCGGCGCGGCCCAGCAGCTCGCGGGCGCGGTGCTGCCGGTCGGCTATCTCGGCGCCGGGTACCGAGCGGGAGGCGATCGCGGCGGCGTGCCCCTCGCTGAGCGCCTTGTCCAGCCGTTGCAGTTCCTCGATGGGGGCGGAGAGGTCGGCGTCGGTGATCAGCAGCCGGCGCCCGCGGGAGAGGGCGACTCCGAGGCGCAGGGCGTGGCCCTTGCCGCGGTTCCTCGGGCTGGTGACCAGGCGTACGTGCGGGTGGCTCAGTGCGGGGACCTCGCGGGTGCCGTCGGTAGAGCCGTCGTCGGCGACGATCACCTCCCAGGTGCCCTCGTGCTCCGTGAGGTAGCCGGTGATGGCCTCCAGGGTGGGGCCCAGGCGGTCCTCTTCGTTGTAGGCGGGGACGACGACGGAGAGGTCGACCGTCCCGGCTTCGCCTTCGGCGGGGATTCCGGTCCCACCCGCACCACCCGTGCGGCTTTCGCGGCCGGGTGCGGGTGGCCCCTGTGGGGCGGACCCGCCGTCGGCGGCCGGCGGGCGGGGGACGGAGACACCGGGGGCGCCGTGCGCCGAGCGGGACGGCTCGGTGGGGTGGCCGGTGCGGGCCTCCGCCGGGTGGGGCCGCTCGGTGGGGCGGCCCGTGCGGGCCTCCGCCGGGTGGGGCCGCTCGGTGGGGTGGCCGGTGCGGGCCTGTGGTGGGAGGGGCCGCTCGGTGGGGTGGCCCATGCGGGCCTCCGCCGGGTGGGGCGGTTCCGTGGGGTGGCCGGTGTGGGACTCCGCCGGGTGGGGCGGTTCCGTCGGGGTGGGGGCCGGGTGGTTTGTCCGTGTGGGGTCGGTCATTCCGCTGCCAGACGTTCGACCAGGGCCAGGGAGTGGGCGTTGGCGGCGGCGACGATCGCGCGGGCGGTGTCCGCCTCGCGGCGGGCCAGGGCGTCGACCAGGTCGGTGTGCCCGGCCCACAGGCGGCCGCGTACGTCGGGCAGGTGGCGCAGGTGCTGGACCGCGCACACCCAGGACTGCACCCGCAGCCGGTGCAGGAAGTCCGCCAGGTAGGGGTTGCCGAACAGGCCGCTCAGCTCGCGCCAGAACCTGAGGTCGTAGCCGATCAGTACGGTGAGGTCACCGGCCGCCGCGGCCCGCTGCGCCTCCTCGCCGCGCCGGCGTACCGCCGCCAGGGCCGCCGCCGTCCGGGGGTCCTCGGCGTTGGTGAAGGCCGGATGGCCGGCGGTGAGGGCCTGGAACATGCCGTCGGTGACCAGGCTGCGGGCCTCGATCATGCCCCGGTAGTCGGCCAGGGAGTAGTCGGGGACACGGAAGCCGCGGTGCTGGTCGGCCTCCAGGATGCCCTGCGCGGACAGGTCGACCAGCGCCTCGCGGACCGGGGTCGCCGAGACGCCGTACTGGTCGGCGATCTCCTTGACCGTGAACGACCGGCCCGGCATGAGGCGCCCTGCCAGCACCTCGTCACGCAGCGCGTCCGCGATCTGCTGGCGCAGGGTGCTGCGCGTCACGGTGCCGTTGCCGGGCATCGTCCGGGCCTCTCCTCACACGTATGGGTGACGTACTCGCACGTACTCGCCATCACTTACGAGCACGCCACCTTACGCGTTCGGGTTCCCCCGGCGGCAGCTGCCGTTCGGCTACACCGTGTGTTCGTCGGCCACGCTCAGGGCCGCGTCCAGTGCCGCGAGGCCCTCCTTCAGCTCGGCCTCCGTCGCGTTGCACGGCGGCACCACATGGGTGCGGTTCATGTTCACGAAGGGCCACAGACCGTGCTGCTTGGCGGCGGCCGCGAACGCGGCCATCGGGGCGTTCGCCTCGCCGGCCGCGTTGTACGGCACCAGCGGCTCCCGGGTCTCCCGGCTCTTCACCAGTTCCAGCGCCCAGAACATGCCGGTGCCGCGGACCTCGCCGACGCTCGGGTGCCGCTCGGCCAGCTCGGCGAGGCCGGGGCCGACGACGCTCTCGCCGAGCCGCTTGGCGTTCTGGACGACACCCTCCTCCTCCATCACGTTGATCGTGGCGACGGCGGCGGCGCAGGCCAGTGGATGCCCGGAGTAGGTGAGCCCGCCCGGGTAGGGCCGCTTGCCGAAGGTCTCGGCGATCTTCTCCGAGATGGCGACACCACCGAGCGGCACGTATCCGGAGTTCACGCCCTTGGCGAAGGTCATCAGGTCCGGGACGACGCCGAACAGGTCGGCCGCGAACCACTCACCGGTCCGCCCGAACCCGGCCATGACCTCGTCCAGGATGAACACGATCCCGTACTTGTCGCAGATCTCCCGGACCCCGGCCAGATAGCCCGGCGGCGGGAGCATGATCCCGGCGGTGCCGGGGACGGTCTCCAGGATGATCGCCGCGACCGTTCCCGGCCCCTCGAAGGCGATCGTCGTCTCCAGGTGCTCCAGGGCTCGCGCGCTCTCCTGCTCCTCGGTCTCGGCGTAGAAGCGGGAGCGGTAGAGGAACGGTGCCCAGAAGCGGACGACACCGGCGCTGCCGCTGTCGGAGGCCCAGCGGCGCGGGTCACCGGTGATGTTCACCGCCTGCTGGGTGCCGCCGTGGTACGAGCGGTACGCCGAGAGCACCTTCGGGCGGCCCGTGTGCAGCCGGGCCATGCGCACCGCGTGCTCGACGGCGTCCGCGCCGCCGTTGGTGAAGAAGATCTTGTCGAGGTCGCCGGGGGTCCGCTCGGCGATCAGCCGGGCCGCCTCCGAGCGCGCCTGTACGGCGAACGCGGGCGCGAACGTCGTCATCGTCGCGGCCTGCTCCTGGATCGCGGCGACGACCTTGGGGTGCTGGTAGCCGATGTTGGTGAAGACGAGCCCGCTGGTGAAGTCCAGGTACCGGTTGCCGTCGTAGTCCCAGAAGTAGGACCCCTCGGCGCCGGCGACGGCGAGCGGGTCGATGAGGTCCTGGGCCGACCAGGAGTGGAAGACGTGCGCACGGTCCGCGGCCTTCACTGCGGCGCCGGCTTCGGGGTTGGGCTGAGGGGTCATGCGGGCGAGCGTAAATGTCCGGGATGCGGACGCGACATCGGCGTCTTGTTCCCTGGGCGGGGGGATTCCGCGACAGGTTGTCGAAGGGGGGTGGCCTTCCGGTACCCGGCACGCTGTTACGGAACCGTAGACCCCGGTCCGCGCGGCTCCCCGTACGACCGCACTATTCTCGGTCCGTTGCAGACCTATGGGGGGAAGGCGGCGCGGGATGGAGAAGCTGGGGCCGGGGGATCCGCAGAGGATCGGCGCGTACCGGCTGCTGGCGCGGCTCGGCGCGGGCGGTATGGGGCAGGTGTTCCTGGCCCGGTCGGACCGGGGCCGTACCGTCGCCGTGAAGCTGGTCCGCGAGGAGCTGGCCGAGCAGGAGGAGTTCCGGGCGCGGTTCCGGCAGGAGGTGCAGGCCGCGCAGCGGGTCGGCGGGTACTGGACCGCACCCGTGCTGGACGCGGACACCGAGGCCGCGGTGCCCTGGGTGGCCACCGGGTACGTCGCCGGGCCCAGCCTGCAGCAGGTCGTCGGACGTGATCACGGGGCGCTGCCCGAGCGGTCGGTACGGATCCTCGCGGCGGGGCTCGCGCACGCGCTGAAGGACATCCACGCGGCCGGGATCGTGCACCGGGATCTGAAGCCGTCCAATGTGCTGGTGACCATCGACGGGCCGCGGGTGATCGACTTCGGGATCGCGCGGGCGATGGAGACGCTGGCCGGGGACGGGCTGACCCGCACCGGGTCGTTGGTGGGGTCGCCCGGGTTCATGGCGCCGGAGCAGGTGCGGGGAGACCGGATCACGCCCGCGTGCGACGTCTTCTGCCTCGGGTCCGTGCTCGCCTACGCGGCGACCGGTGTGCTGCCCTTCGGGGGCGCGAACAGCGGGGTGCACGCCCTGATGTTCCGGATCGCCCAGGAGGAGCCGGACCTGGAGGGGGTGCCGGAGGGCATCGCGGACCTGGTCCGGGACTGCCTGAAGAAGGATCCCGCCGCGCGGCCTTCGCTGGAACGGATACTGGAGCGGACGGGGGCCGAGGACACGGTCTCCGGGGGCCGGTCCCGGGATCCGTGGCTGCCGGGGGCGTTGGTGGCCCAGCTGGGCCGGCACGCCGTGCAGCTGCTGGAGGCGGAGGACCCGGAGTCGACACCGGGTACACCTCGGCCGGCAGCCGCCGACGGCGACTCCGCCCCGCAGGGGACACCCGTACCGGGCCACGAAAGCGGCGCGGCCGGTGCGGTCGGGAACCCGAATCCGAACCCGAACCCGGCCGAGGGCCGGGTCCCCGCCCGGACGCCCGCACCCGAGAGCACACCCGCACCCCCGGCACAGCCGCCCGCCTGGATCCATCAGCAGCGCCCCGGGGCGGAGCACGCGTCCGCCGCCGACGACATTCCCGCGCCGCCGGTCAATCACCTCCCGACCGTCGTCGCCGGGCAGACCCCACCGCCCGCCCCGCCCCCCTACGCGGCACCCCACCCCGCGGCACCCCACCCCGCGGCACCCCACCCCTACGGCTACCCCCAGCAGCACCCCTACCCCCAGCAGCCGTACAACCCCTACGGCGGCGCATTCGGCTCCACCCCGCCCTACGGCCCACCACCGGTCGGCGCTCCGCAACCCGAGCGCAGAAACGGCCGCTCCACCGCCCTGCTCGTCGTGATCGCGCTGGTCGTCGCGCTGGGCGCCGGCGGCTCGGTCTACGCGCTGATGAAGCGCGGCGGCGACGACACCGCCGACGGCACGGTCAGCCCCGCGCCGACCAGCGCCACGACCTCACCGGGCGGCGGCGCCTCCCAGCCGTCCACGCCGACGACGTCGGCACCGAGCTCCTCCGCAGCCACGGACGGCGCGATCCCGGACGCCTACCTCGGCACCTGGGAGACCACGATCGACAACGCGAGCGGATCGAACACCCGCCGACTGACCGTCCAGCAGGGCAAGGTCGGCGACACCGTCCTCACGCTCGTCGCGGACGGTCCCACCGACGGCGGCGGCACGTACCACTGCGTCTTCGCGGCGACCCTGAGCGAACAGCCGGGCAGCAACGGGCCGTTGCAGATCGGGCCGTCCACGGTGACCTCGGGTGAGCCGCTCTCCTCCTGCTCGCCGGGCGAGGCCACCGAGATCACACTGCTGTCCGACGGCCGGCTGAAGCGAGCGAAGAAGAGCGGCGGGGAGAGCCTGACGTACACCAAGCAGTGAGATGAACTCCCGTTCCCCCTGGGGTCGTTGAACGTTCGGCGAACTTCGGTGAACGCGTCCCTTCCATCCCCTTCTTCGCGCGTACGGTGACCCCACCATCCGACTCCGGGGAGTGGCGGGGGCACCCACATGGAGTGGCTGAGTACGGAGAACATCGTGGCCGTCGGCACGGCGGTGCTGGGCATCGTCGCGTCCGCGGGCATGGTCTGGTACGAGCGCCGGGTGCCGCGCCGCAAGCGCGTCGGCTACCGCGTGCAGATGGACAACCCCATAGGCGACGACGTCCGCTCGGGCCGGGCCAACCGCCGGCTCGGGCTGTTCGACGAGGCGCCGGACATGTCCGACGCCACCCTCGTCCTGCTCCGCATCGAGAACGACGGCTCGCAGGGCATCGACCGCGACGACTACACCAGCCCCGAACTCCACGGCCTGACCGCGGTGTTCACCGACCGCACCGTCCGCGGCGTCTCGGTCACCCAGCCGACCGAGACCGACCACCTGATGGACCACTTCACCGCGGCGCGCGGCTTCGGCTACGTGGGCAACGCCCTGCGCATCCCGCGCGTCCCGCTGAACAGGGGAGACCACTTCAAGCTGCTGGTGCTGCTGTCCGGCGGGGACGTTGGCCGGGAGATCCGGATCGTCGGCGGGATCAGGGAGGGCGAGGTCCATCCCAACCGCAGCGCCACGCCCGACGACAAGCCGCCGCTGTTCAGCCGCGCGTCCCGGCTCATCACCATCATGCTCACGGTGTGCGTGGTGACCCTGGCGGCGATCGTCGTGGCCCGCGACGACACGCCGCCGCCGATCGGCTGTGAGACGGGCACGCTCACCGTCACGGGGTCGACGGCGTTCGAGCCGGTGATGCGGGAGGTGGCCCGGAAGTACGAGGCGGACTGCGCGGGCTCCGCCATCACGGTCGACCCGCATGGATCGACCGCAGGCATAAGGGAGTTGGCGGCAAGCGGCGCCCGGGCGAAGGGAAAGGGCGCACCGTCGCTGATCGCCCTGTCCGACGGCCCCAAGCCGGCCGATCTGCCCGAACTCCGCGAGAACCGGATCGCGTTGTCGGTCTTCGCGCTGGTCGTGAACGACGACGTGGGCGTGAAGAACCTCTCGACCGCGGACGTACGACGCCTGTACCAGGGTGAGATCACCGACTGGCGCCGGCTGGGCGGCCGTTCACTCCCCGTGCATCTGGTGAGCCGGGACGCCAACTCCGGTACCCGGCAGGTCTTCCAGCGGCGGGTGCTGGGCCGGGGCGAGATGGCGAACTCCTCCGTCGACTGCGTCCACAAGGACGACGCGACGGCACCGGTGACACGCTGCGAACTCGACTCCACCGACCAGGTGCTGACCCAGGTGGCCCGGCTTCCCGGCGCGATCGGCTACAGCGAACTCAACCTGGCCACCCGGGCCAAAGGCCTCCACGTCCTGACCCTGGACACCGAGGCCCCGTCGGTGGACGCCATCGAACACGGCCACAGCGCCTACCCGTACCGCGAGATCGAGTACGCCTACACCTACGGCCGACCCCCCGCGGACTCCCTGGCCTCGAGCTTCCTCACCTACCTGTCCCGGGGGAACGGCCAGGACATCATCCGCACGCACGGCCATGTCCCTTGCTGGACCCCGGAGGGCATGAAGCTGTGCGCGTAACCCCGGACAGGTCCTAGTGCCGCGGCAGGCGGCGTTCGCCCCGTCGCGACGCCCGGCACGTTCCCCCAGCGGGGGTACCCCCACTCGCCGCACCGGGCGAAAGCCCGAGTACGTCCGGTACGAGGACTTCCGGCCGGCACTCCCTCGGCCTCCGGCCGGGGCCCCCGGAGCACGCACCGGACGCCGCTCCTCGACGGGCGAACGCTGCCTGCCGCGGCACTAGCGTGGCTCCGGCGGACGCTGGCGAGGCATGTTCGGGCGGGTGCCGTTCGCCGGCGGCAGCGGGAACCTTCCCACGGGCCCACCGGACTCCGCCCGGGCCCCGGAAGCCACCGCCGCCTGAATGCCGAGTGGTGCCGACCCGGTCCGGAACTCCACCATCCAGTCGGTCGTCTCCGTGCGCACCAGCTCCATCACGTCCTCCGAGAACCGCCGCAGCACCCCCAGACACCGCTCGGCGGCCTCGCTGGCCGTCCCTTCCGCCGGCCCCAGCACCTCCCGCACGCTCTCCGACGCCCAGTCGAACTGCAACGCCTGCAACCGCCGCTGCACGGCCTGCGCGGTCGCCACATCCCTTATCCATCCGGACGTGACCCCGAAGAACCGGTCGACCGCGATGCACGCGACCGCGAGCATCAGCGCCAGATACCCCCAGGGCGCCACCCCGCCGACCACCCCGGTCAGATCCAGCAACGGCAGCGCGGCCCCGCAGACCGCTCCCGTCGCCGCCCCGGCCCGCAGCGCCCGCGCCCCCCGGCGCTTCCACATCCGGTCCGCGAGATACCAGGCCGCGGTCTCCAGTGCTCCCCGCTCCACCCACCGGTACAGCTCGTCGAGCCGCTCGGCGGGCTCCCCCCAGTCCCCGAGCGGAAACGCCCGCCCGGTCAGATCGCCCGGCCGCAGCCCGGCCGCACCCTCGCCCCGCCCGTCCTGAGGCGGACCCTCGGGCTGCATCTCCGGCTGACCCACCCGGCACTCCCTACTGAACACGACACCGAACACGACACCGAACACGGCACTGAACACGGCACTGAAGACGACCGGTCACACTGCGTGATATTCCATGCCGACGCGCGGCAACCTTCCTACCGCCCAATGGGTGGCCCAGACGTAGCTTTCCCGGCTTTTCCGCCCGGAAGAGGGTCTTGATCAGGTATAGGGCAGTCACTGTTCTCACTCGAAAGAGTGGCGGGGCGATGGCCGCGTAGACCACGTAGGCTCATGCACAACGGAAAGCAGCGGAGCGGACGAAGAACCAGGAGCTGATCGTGATCCCCGGTGGTGGCCAGCCCAACATGCAGCAGTTGCTCCAGCAGGCCCAGAAGATGCAGCAGGACCTGCAGCAGGCGCAGGAGGAACTGGCGAACACGGAGGTCGACGGGCAGGCAGGCGGCGGCCTGGTGCGGGCCACGGTCACCGGCGCCGGTGAGCTGCGCGCCCTGAAGATCGACCCGGCCGCGGTGGACCCGGAGGACACCGAGACCCTCGCCGATCTGATCGTGGCGGCCGTACACGCGGCCAACGAGAACGCGCAGACCCTCCAGCAGCAGAAGCTGGGCCCGCTTGCACAGGGCCTGGGCGGCGGCAGCGGCATCCCCGGCCTGCCGTTCTGATCTTCTGACCGTTTTGGTGTTCGCCACCTGCACGACACCCCCGCCGCCTTCCAAGGACAGGCGGCAGCCAACTACCGTACGTACCGAAAGGTCTCCAGGAAGGGCAGTCCGTTGTACGAAGGCGTGGTCCAGGACCTCATCGACGAGCTGGGGCGGCTGCCCGGCGTCGGTCCCAAGAGCGCGCAGCGGATCGCCTTCCACATCCTGCAGGCGGAGCCCACGGACGTGAAGCGGCTCGCGCAGGCGCTCCTGGAAGTGAAGGCGAAGGTCCGCTTCTGCGCGACCTGCGGCAACGTGGCACAGGAAGAGCTGTGCAACATCTGCCGCGACCCGCGCCGGGACGCCACGGTCATCTGCGTGGTCGAGGAGCCGAAGGACGTCGTGGCGATCGAGCGGACCCGTGAGTTCCGCGGCCGCTACCACGTCCTGGGCGGCGCGATCAGCCCGATCGACGGCGTGGGCCCGGACGACCTCCGCATAAGGGAACTCCTGACCCGCCTCGCGGACGGCACGGTCACCGAACTGATCCTGGCCACGGACCCCAATCTCGAAGGCGAGGCGACGGCCACGTACCTCGCCCGCATGATCAAACCCATGGGCCTGAAGGTCACCCGCCTGGCCAGCGGCCTCCCGGTGGGCGGCGACCTGGAATACGCGGACGAGGTCACCCTCGGCCGCGCCTTCGAGGGGAGACGACTCCTAGATGTCTGACGCCACGCTGCACGCGACCGGTCACGACCCGGACGACTTCGCGGTTCAGATCGCGGATCAGATCGAGAGCTTCCTGGTGGCCGTCATGGAGGTGGCGAAGGGCGACGAACCCGACTCGGCCGTCCCCTTCCTTCTCCTGGAGGTCTCCCAGCTCCTGCTGGCCGGCGGCCGCCTGGGCGCCCACGAGGACATCGTCCCCGACGAGCGCTACGAGCCCGACCTCGGCCCCGAGGCGGACGTCGACGAACTGCGCGAGAACCTCGCGCGCATGCTCGAGCCCATCGACATCTACTCCGAGGTCTTCGACCCCTACGAGCCCCGCAAGGCCCCGGTCCCGGCCCGTATCTCCGACGACCTCGCCGACGTCATCACCGACCTGCGCCACGGCATGGCCCACTACCGTGCGGGCCGCACCACCGAGGCCCTGTGGTGGTGGCAGTTCTCCTACTTCTCCAACTGGGGCGGCACCGCCTCCGCCACCCTCCGCGCCCTCCAGTCCCTGGTCGCGCACGTCCGCCTCAACCAGCCCCTGGAAGAACTCGACGGCCTCGACACCGACCAGGACGCCATGGGCGACGAGACCCTGGAGTTCGAGGCGGGCAAGGTCATGGCCGAGGAGATCGGCGGGCCGCTGGGGATGCGGCCGGCCAAGTAGACCGCGCAGCGGGAGACGGGCGGCCTCGCCACCCCGACCGGGCCGTCCGTGCCCGACAGCGGTGCGGACTCGGGCAGTTGACGGAGCGTCCGCCGCGGCCGCCCTGCCTGGGCGGGAGCCGTCCGCCGGGCGATGACCGGGGCTCTCCTGGGAACTTGCGCGCGCGAGGCTCCGACTCCTGGTTCCATGGAGCCCCGTTGGCATGAGGGAGGCGAAGGCGTCGATGAGCCGTGCCGTGCTCGTGCGGGTGGTCGACGCCGAGCTGGGGGAGTGCCTGACGGGGATCGTGGCGGGGGTGGCCGCGGACGTGCTGGTCCTCGCCACCGTCGATGATCTCGGGCTCTCCGGGTTCACAGGGCGCCTGCAGGTCGTGGGCACTGCAGTTCTCGTCCTGCTGTGGACCGTCAATCTGCTGGTCGCCAGGCCGCGACTGCTCCGTGCTTTCCGGGCCGCCGTGCCGGTCGACGATCCTGCGATCCTGCGGCAGGGCGCGGAGCAGCGCCGGCATCTGCGGCGGGGGCGGGTACGCGTGGCGGCGTTCGTTCTGATCGCGACACTCGGGGGTGCCTACCTCCTTCACTGGCCTCTCTTCGGTCTTGGCTGGCAGCTGATCCTGGCTCTCGGTGTCGTTCACACCAGGTGGACCGCCCTGGGGTGGGAGCGCCGGAACGGGGTCCGGCTGTGGAAGCCGCCGCTGTCCGCCGTGGGCCGTGAGGAGTGGCGGCGCTCTCCGTACTTCGTCGCCCGTGCATGAAACCCGTGCACGAAATCCGTGCATGAAACCTGACTCACCGTGGTCACTGTGAGCCGGGGCACTTTCCGCGTGGCGTGGCACGCGCTGGGCAGGTTCGGAAGCGAGCGACCCGACGTCTCACCATCCGGGAGCAGGAGGGTGGATTTCGGACGCTCGTTAGACTGAGCCGACACAAACGAACCGAGCGAGGAGCGCACGTGGGCCTTGTCGTGCAGAAGTACGGAGGTTCCTCCGTAGCCGATGCCGAGGGCATCAAGCGCGTCGCCAAGCGGATCGTGGAAGCGAAGAAGAACGGCAACCAGGTGGTTGTCGTCGTTTCCGCGATGGGCGACACGACGGACGAGCTGATCGATCTCGCCGAGCAGGTTTCGCCGATGCCTGCCGGCCGGGAGTTCGACATGCTGCTGACCGCCGGAGAGCGTATCTCCATGGCTCTGCTGGCCATGGCGATCAAAAACCTGGGCCACGAGGCGCAGTCGTTCACCGGTAGCCAGGCAGGCGTCATCACCGACTCGGTCCACAACAAAGCCCGGATCATCGACGTCACGCCGGGCCGGATCCGGACGGCGCTCGACGAGGGCAACATCGCGATCGTCGCCGGGTTCCAGGGCGTCAGCCAGGACAAGAAGGACATCACCACGCTGGGACGCGGTGGGTCCGACACCACCGCCGTGGCGCTGGCCGCCGCGCTCGACGCCGAGGTCTGCGAGATCTACACCGACGTCGACGGCGTGTTCACCGCCGACCCGCGTGTGGTGAAGAAGGCCCGGAAGATCGACTGGATCTCTTTCGAGGACATGCTGGAGCTGGCGGCCTCCGGTTCCAAGGTGCTGCTCCACCGCTGTGTGGAGTACGCCCGCCGTTACAACATCCCGATCCACGTCCGCTCGTCCTTCAGTGGGCTGCAGGGCACGTGGGTCAGCAGCGAGCCGATCGAGCAAGGGGACAAGAAGGTGGAGCAGGCCATCATCTCCGGTGTCGCGCACGACACCTCCGAGGCCAAGATCACGGTCGTCGGTGTGCCGGACAAGCCGGGCGAGGCCGCCGCGATCTTCCGGACCATCGCCGATGCCGCGATCAACATCGACATGGTCGTGCAGAACGTGTCGGCGGCCTCCACCGGGCTGACCGACATCTCCTTCACGCTGCCGAAGACCGAGGGCCGCAAGGCCATCGACGCGCTGGAGAGGAACAAGCCCGGCATCGGCTTCGACTCGCTGCGCTACGACGACCAGATCGGCAAGATCTCGCTCGTCGGCGCCGGCATGAAGACCAACCCGGGCGTCACCGCCTCCTTCTTCGAGGCGCTGAGCAACGCGAGCGTGAACATCGAGCTGATCTCAACTTCCGAGATCCGTATCTCGGTGGTCACCCGCGCCGACGACGTGCCGGAGGCCGTACGCGCCGTGCACACCGCTTTCGGGCTCGACTCCGACACCGACGAGGCCGTCGTCTACGGAGGCACGGGCCGCTGATGGCACCGACCGGAAAGCCGACGCTCGCGGTCGTGGGAGCGACCGGGGCCGTCGGCGCGGTCATGCTCCAGATCCTGTCCCAGCGCGCGGACATCTGGGGAGAGATCCGTCTGATCGCCTCCCCGCGCTCGGCCGGCCGCAAGCTGGCCGTGCGCGGGGAGGAGGTCGAGGTCGTGGCCCTGACGGAGGACGCCTTCACCGGGGTCGACATCGCGATGTTCGACGTGCCCGACGAGGTCGCCGCGCAGTGGGCGCCGATCGCCGCCGAGCGCGGTGCCGTCGTCGTGGACAACTCGGGCGCCTTCCGGATGGACCCGGAGGTGCCGCTCGTCGTACCCGAGGTCAATCCGCACACGGTGCGGCGCCGGCCGCGCGGGATCGTCGCCAACCCCAACTGCACGACCCTGTCGATGATCGTCGCCCTCGGCGCGCTGCACGCCGAGTTCGGGCTGCGCGAACTGGTGGTGTCGTCGTACCAGGCGGTGAGCGGGGCGGGCCGGGCCGGCGTGGAGACGCTTCGGGCCCAGCTGTCCATGGTCGCCGGGACCGAACTGGGGACCAAGCCCGGTGACGTACGGCGGGCCGTCGGGGACGACACCGGGCCCTTCCCGGAGCCGGTCGTGCTGAACGTCGTCCCGTGGGCGGGGTCGCTCAGGGAGGACGGCTGGTCGTCGGAGGAGATGAAGGTGCGGGACGAGTCCCGCAAGATCCTCGGGCTGCCGAACCTGCCGGTCGCCGTGACCTGTGTGCGGGTGCCCGTGATCACCACGCACTCGCTCACCGTCCACGCCCGCTTCCAGGGCGAGGTGACCGTCGACGGCGCCCGCGAGATCCTCGCCACCGCGCCCGGGGTGGTGCTCTGCGACGACCCCGCCGCCGGTGAGTTCCCGACGCCCGCCGACGTGGTGGGCACCGATCCCACCTGGGTCGGGCGGCTGCGGCGGGCTCTGGACGACCCGACCGCGCTGGAACTCTTCGTCTGCGGAGACAACCTGCGCAAGGGCGCCGCGCTCAACACCGCGCAGATCGCGGAGCTGGTGGCGGCTGAGATGAGGGGAGACCCCGGCTCCCGCGTGTAGGACGTTTGTAGAATCCATGCAAGAAATGTGGCCGGAACCATGGTCCAAACCACTTGAACCTTGAACCTCGGCAGCAGAGGATTTTGCTCCCCGCCCCCCGCAACCACGCGGGGGGCGGGGAGCGTCTTTGCGGTCACCCTTGCGGGGCGTGGGACGTGGGGATCCTGGCGTGGGGACGCCGCGATCGGGGCGTGGGGACGCCTGTTCAAAATGGGATATAGGGGAAGAGCGGGACGCATGACGGCACTTGAGGCACCGTCGGTTGTCGCACATGTGACGCCCGGCACGTACAACCCTGGCGGGGGTAGACGTGTCCAACAGGCGTGGCAGAGGTACTCGAACTCAGTGCGGCCCGCGGCACCGCGGCGCTCCGCCCGCCCCGTGCGGCGCTCCGGCCCCGCATGCCCGGCGGCATGCCGGTGATCGCGCCCATGCCCGCAGCGCGGCCCGCCCGCATACCCAGCCAGCGTGACGGCTCCGAAGACATCGCGGCCACCGCGGACGATACGGCCGCCGCTGTCGTCGGCACGACCGTCGACCACCTCACCGAGACCTACCGGGCGCACTACCGTTCGCTCCTCGGTCTCGCCGCGCTCCTCCTCGACGACACCGCCTCCTGCGAGGACGTCGTCCAGGAGGCCTTCATCCGGGTCCACTCGGCCCGCAAGCGCGTCCGTGACCCCGAGAAGACCCTCGCCTACCTGCGGCAGACGGTCGTCAACCTGTCCCGCTCCGCCCTGCGCCGCCGCATCCTCGGCCTGAAGCTCCTCTCCAAGCCCATGCCCGACATGGCGAGCGCGGAGGAGGGTGCCTACGACCAGCTGGAGCGGCGCGACCTCATCAAGGCGATGAAGGGCCTGCAGCGCCGCCAGCGCGAGGTCCTGGTCCTGCGCTACTTCGCCGACATGACCGAGGCCCAGGTCGCCGAGACGCTCGGTGTCTCGCTGGGCTCGGTGAAGGCGTACGGCTCTCGGGGCATCGCCGCGCTGCGGGTGGCCATGGAGGCATCGGCATGAGCGAGCAAGCCGAAGGGGGCGATTCCCATGAACGCCACTCCCATGAACGCCATGAGCCCTACGCCTGGCACGAACCGACACATCAGCACGAGCAAGAGCACACGCAATCGCACGCTGGGAACGGAACTGTGAACCACGGCCCCGATGAAAAGGGCCCCGAGGGGCTCGGCCCGGGCCTCGACGGGCTCGACACGGACGAGCTGGCCCTGCGCCGGATACTGCACTCGGCGGTCGACGACATCGAACCGCGCACCGGCACGCTGGACCGTCTGCGCCGCGCGGTGCCGGCACGGCGGGCGCGCAAGCGCCAGGCCGCCGTCGGCATGGCGGCCGCCGCCCTGTTCATCGGCACCGCGGTCCCGGCCCTCATCCACGTCTCGAACTCCGGCGGCACCGACCCCAACACCGCCATGGCCGGGCAGACGTCCCAGGCACAGGGCGGCGCCACCCAGGGGAAGGGCCCGGACGGCGGCTCCAGCAGCGTCGGCGGCTCCCAGGGCAAGACCCCCGGGCACGGCAAGGACAGCAGCAAAGGCGGTGAGCACGGCAAGACCGAGGGCAACGGCACCGGCTCGTCCGGCGGCGCCGACCCGTCCGCCACCGTGGCCGCGGGCGCCCCGGTGTGCACGGCGGCCCAGCTGGGCTCCGCCACGCAGACCGTCGACGCGCCCGACATCGCGGGTGTCGTCTACGGCACCTTCCGCGTCACCAACACCTCCACCGCCAGCTGCACCGTCGGCGGCGCGGGCACGGTCGTCGTCGCGGCCCAGGGGGCCGCGGATCCCGCCAAGGTCCTCGGCGCCCGGCATGTGTCCGGAGACGCGGCGGCCGCCCTGCCCGACCCCTCCCTGGAGGTCGTGGCGCTGACCCTGCAGCCGGGTGCGGCCTACGAGGAGAAGTTCGCCTTCGTTCCCTCCGAGACCTGTCCTCCCACCGGGGGCGGCACCCCCACCGGCGGCTCGGACGGCGGCACCGACCCGTCGCCGGACCCGACGCCGACCCAGGACGCGAGCGCGAACGGGGGAACGGACACCGGCACCTCGTCGGGCACCACCACCCAGCTCGTCACCGAGGACGGCGGGACGGCCGACGGCAGCGTCCTGGTCACCCACTCCGCCGAGGGGGGCTCGCCCGCGGTGTCGGCGACGGTCCCGAACGCCTGCGCGGGGACGGTGTACTACACCGGAGTGCTTGCGGGGGCGTAGCCCTCCGACCGGATCAGACGGTGGTCGGGGTGGAGGCGTTCTCCTGCTCCGGCACCAGACCGAGCGCCGCGTCCCGCTGGAACTCCACCTCGCGGCGCAGCAGCCGGAACCACATGAAGACCACGAAGCCCGCGAAGACGAACCACTCCCCGGTGTAGCCGAGGTTCTGGAAGGCCTTCAGGTCGAGACCGCTGCCGGCCGGCGCGGTCGCGGGCACGGCCGTCATCCCCGCGTCGGCCTTGTCGAGGGTGACCCAGGCGTCGTACAGCTTGTACGGCACCAGGTTCACCAGCGAGGCCGAGCTGATCGCCGCCGTCTGCCCGGTCGGCAGCCCGCCCTCCGCGCTGACCCCGTTGTCCCCCGGGGTCTCGGAGGCCTGCAGTGCGCCCGTGACCGTGACCTCGCCGGCCGGTGCTGCGGGCACCTTGGCCGGGTCCGCGTTGCCGGGCAGCCAGCCCCGCACCACGGGCAGGGCCCTGCCGGAGTCGGTGCGCAGCAGCGTCAGCACGTAGAAGCCGCGCCTGCCGTCCAGTTCCCGGTCCGGTACGAGGAGCTGCGTGCTGTAGCGTCCGCCGGCGGTGACCCGGCGGCCCGAGGTGTTCTTGTCGACGGGCAGCATCCCGGCCAGCGGCCGGGCTGTCTCGTGCCGGTCGGAGGCGGCCTGCTCGGTCGCAGCGCGGTGGTCCTGCACCCGCCCCTCGAACCGGCTCAGCTGCCACGTCCCCATGAAGACGCAGAACGGGATGGCGAGCAGCACGAAGACGTTGATGCCCCACCAGCGGGGTGTCAGCAGAAACCGGTACACGCCCCCACGGTACGGCGCCGGTGCCGGGTCCCGGTTGCCGGGTGCCGGTCCGGGGGCGAGATCGGCTCCGCTGTTTCACGCACGTGTGTGCGGACTCGGTGGTCGTGATCGGGAAGTTGTCCACAGGCTGGGTGCACCGGCCAGCGAATTGTGGGTGGGACCAGGCAGTATGGGCGCATGACTGGGGCCATGAGTGACAGCAGGACGCCGGACACACCGGACATGCCGGACTGGGAGAAGCGTTTTCGGGCGCCGCGCGTCTCGCTGCCCGACTGGGCGGAGGACGCGCCGGACCGCTCCCTGTTCGTATCGAACGCGACGGGCACGTACGAGCTGTACGCCTGGGACCGGGCGACGGGCGAGCAGCGGCAGGCGACGGACCGGCCGAACGGCACGACGGACGGTGTGGTCTCCCCGGACGGCGCGTGGATCTGGTGGTTCGACGACAAGGACGGCGACGAGTTCGGCGTCTGGCGCCGCCAGCCCTTCGGCGGCGGTGCGGACGAGACCGCCGTGCCCGGCCTCGAACCCTCCTACCCGGCCGGCCTGGGCCTGGCCCGCGACGGCCGCATGGCGGTGGTCGGCCGCTCGACGGACGACGAGGGCAGCACCATCCACCTCGCGCGCCAGGGCGAGGACCCGGTCGAGATCTACCGGCACCGCGAGTCGGCGGGCGTCGGCGACCTCTCCTACGACGGCTCCCTGATCGCGATCGAGCACACCGAGCACGGCGACGCCATGCACGGGGCTCTGCGCGTGCTGCGCCCGGACGGCACGGCGGTCGCCGAGCTGGACGACACCAAGGGCGGCACCGAGGAGCTGGGTCTGGAGGTCCTCGGGTTCGCGCCCGTCGACGGCGACACCCGCCTGCTCATCGGCCACCAGCGCCGCGGCCGCTGGGAGCCCCTGGTGTGGGACGTGGCGACGGGCGAGGAGACGGACCTGGCCCTCGACCTGCCGGGTGACGTCAGCGCCGAGTGGTTCCCCGACGGCAGCGCCCTGCTCGTCGCCCACAGCCACAAGGCCCGCAGCGAACTGTTCCGCTACGACCTGGCCGGGCACGAGCTGACCCGCATCCCCACCCCGCCCGGCACGGTCTCCGGAGCGACGGCCCGCCCCGACGGCAGCGTGGAGTACCTCTGGTCCTCCGCGGCCGAGCCGCCGGCGGTCCGCTCCACGACGGGCGAGGTGGTCCTGGACCCGCCCGGCATGAAGTGTCCGCCGTCCGTGCCGGTCGAGGACGTGTGGGTGGACGGCCCCGGCGGCCCTGTCCACGCCCTGATCCAGAAGCCCGCCGGCGCCACCGGCCCGCTTCCGGTGGTCTTCGACCTGCACGGCGGCCCGACCTGGCACGACAGCGACTCCTTCGCCGCGGGCCCGGCCGCCTGGGTGGACCACGGCTACGCGGTGATCCGCATCAACTACCGCGGCTCCACCGGGTACGGCCGCGCCTGGACGGACGCCCTGAAGCACCGGGTCGGCCTGATCGAGCTGGAGGACGTGGCCGCGGTCCGCGACTGGGCGGTCTCCTCCGGCCTCGCCGATCCCGAGCGCCTGGTCCTCACCGGCGGCTCCTGGGGCGGCTACCTCACCCTCCTCGGCGTCGGCACCCAGCCGGAGGCCTGGGCGGTGGGCGTCGCGGTCGTGCCGGTCGCGGACTACGTCACCGCGTACCACGACGAGATGGAGTCCCTGAAGGCCATGGACCGCACCCTCCTGGGCGGCACCCCGGAGGAGGTCCCGGAACGCTTCGAGGCGTCCTCCCCGCTGACCTACGTCGACCAGGTCAAAGCCCCGGTGTACATCTCGGCGGGTGTCAACGACCCCCGCTGCCCGATCCGCCAGATCGACAACTACGTCAAGCGCCTGGAGGCCCGGGGCGCGTCCCACGAGGTGTACCGCTACGACGCCGGCCACGGCTCACTGGTCGTGGACGAGCGGATCAAGCAGGTGAGACTGGAGATGGAGTTCGCGGAGCGGCACCTGGGCGGGGTGTGAGGCGCCGGCTCGGCCGGGTGCGACACGGAGGTCCGGGGGGCGGAGCCCCCCGGACGGGTCAGCCCAGCTCGGCCAGGCCTCGGCGAGTGGCGGCAACCACGACCCGGTCCCCCTTGCGCAGCACATAGTCACCGGGCACCTCGGCACGCCCCTCCACCGCGAGCACCCGCCAGGCCCCGGCCCGAAAGGCCTCTCCCACGCTCCGCCCCTCCAGCTCCGGATGCCCGGCCACCTCGACCGCGGCGAACAGCAGCACCCGCCGCTCCACGGGGATCGCCCCCAGCACCTGCCGCCCCAGCATCGCCCCCGCGAACGCCGGGGCGGCGAGGTGCGACACGCTCCGGCTCCGTGTGGAGGCCTGCGGGTGAGCGGCCCGCAGCGTCCGGTACACCGCGGTGGCGAAGTCGTCGTCGTACAGCCGCAGCACCACCCGCAGATCCGGCCGCACCGACCGCGCGTACAGCACCGCCTCCAGATTCGTGGTGTCCGCGCTGGTCACCGCGAGCAGCGCATGCGCCCGGTGGATCTTCGCCGCCTCCAGCACCCCCTCCTGCGTGACATCCCCCAGCACCACCGGCACCCGCAGCCGCCGCGCGGTGGCCAGCCCCCGTGCCTCCGGGTCGGACTCCACGCAGACCACGGGAATGTGCAGCTCCCGCAGCCGGGTCAGCACCCTCGTGCCGATCTTCCCCAGCCCGAGCAGCACCACATGTCCGCCGAGCCCGCGCGGCGGCTTCCGCAGCGCGGAGGCGCTCCGGAAGGTGCCCAGCGCCTCCAGCACCGCCGCCAGCAGCACCGGCAGCAACAGCAACCCGACCAGTCCGGACAGGAGTTGGAGGATCTGCCGCCCCAGAGGCGCCCCGAGCGCCGGATCGTCGATCGCGAACAGGTCCAGCAGCGTCAGATAGAAGGCCCCGAGCGGATGGATCCCGGTGACCACCCACAGTGCGACGGCGAGCGCGACCACACACCCCACGATCCCGGCCAGCGACCAGCGCAGCCGCCGCGAGAAGAGGGAGGTGAGCGGCGGTACGACCCCTACCCCCCGCCCGGCCGCGGCCGACGCCGGCCCACCGGAGGAGGACACCTGCTCCAGCACCACGGCGGCCCGCCCGGCGGCCTGTCGCACCTCCTCGTCGTCCGGCAGCAGCCGGGGCCCCTGTTCCCCGCTGCCCTCGGGCCCGTCCGCCCCGGAGGGATCCGGGCCGGTGGCCGAGAGCAGGGCCAGAGTGCACAGGCCCGGACCGGCGACCCGGCCGTCCCCGGACGGCACTCGTTCCACGGCCCGCAGCAGCAGACTGTCGGTCTGTACGACCTTGGTGGTGCCGGCGACGGCGGAGGCGGCCAGCGCGGGCGCCGCGGTGTCGGCGTCGGACAGCACGGTCGTCGACGCCTCCGGACCGCCGTCCGCCCGCTCGCCGGAGGCCAACGCGGCGGTCTGGTCCAGGAGTTCCTCGATGTGCTGACCCAGCCTCCGGTTGTACAGGCGCAGGACGAGCCTCAGGCGCGGGTTGAGCCGACGGGCGGTCAGGGCGGCGCGGATGTTGGTCTCGTCGTCGTCATGGACGAGCGCCAGCGCGGCGGCCCGCTCCACGCCGGCCTCGGCGAGCACGGCCTCCGTGAGGTCGGCGGCCTCCAACACCCGTTCGCCGTCGGGACGGTGGGCGGTGCCGCCGGTACCGCCGTGCGCGGCGGTGCCGTTGCCGCCGTTGCCTCCGCCCAGTCCGACGGCGGCGTTGACCACCCGGTCGAGCAGCGCGGCCGAGGCGGCGCGGGCCCGCCCGACCACCGGGGGCCGTGCCGTGCGCTCATTGGGCGGTACCACGAGGGTGACCTGCTCGCCGTGGACTCCGCGCAACTCGGCGGCCAGCCGGTGCGCGAGCCCGTCGTCACCGCACACCACCATGTGCGCCACCGGGGCGCCTGGCCCACCTTGATTCGGAACGCTCGCCACAAGGGAAAAGACTGCCCCAAGAAGACAGGTGGTTCCAGCGACGTGGTGAACAGCTGTACCCGCGGTCGCGTACTGATGGGGAGGGAGAGGGAGCACTAGCCGGAGGTACCCACCCGTGGCCATCACCGAAGACGCCCCGTCCGGCGCCACCGAGCGGGACTTGACGCCTCCGCCCGGCGAACCGCCGGGCCGGGAGGGTCACGAGGGCCGGAAGCTCAGCTCCCCTCTGATCCTCACCATGACCCTGCTGCTGGCGGTGCTCGCCCAGTCCCCGATCCGCGGGGCCCTCGGCACGCCGCTGATGCAGAGTTGGATGACGGTGTTCGTGGCCGTGACGGTCCAGGCGCTGCCGTTCCTCGTCCTCGGGGTCCTGCTGTCGGCGGCGATCGCGGTCTTCGTGCCCCCCTCCTTCTTCGCCCGTGCCCTCCCGAGCCGGCCCGCCCTGGCCGTACCGGTGGCCGGGTTGGCGGGCGCGGTACTGCCGGGCTGCGAGTGCGCCTCGGTCCCGGTGGCCGGCGCGCTGGTGCGCAGGGGGGTGACCCCGGCGGCGGCTCTGGCCTTCCTGCTCTCCGCCCCCGCTATCAACCCGATCGTGCTGACCGCCACGGCCGTCGCCTTCCCCCGCAACCCGGAGATGGTCCTGGCCCGGTTCCTCGCCAGCCTCCTCGTGGCCTGCGCGATGGGCTGGCTGTGGCAGCGCCTGGGCCGCACGGACTGGCTGCGCCCGCCGGCCCACGGCGCGCACGAGGGCGCGACCAGGGCCGAGGCGTTCTGGAACTCGGTCAGGCACGACACCATGCACGCGGGCGGCTTCCTGGTGCTGGGCGCGATGGCCGCGGCCACGCTGAAGGCGGTGGCCCCGGCGACCTGGCTGCGCACGGCGGCCGACAACCCCCTGGTGTCCGTCCTCGCCCTCGCCGTGCTCGCCGTACTGCTGTCCATCTGCTCGGAGGCGGACGCGTTCGTCGCGGCCTCCCTCACCCAGTTCTCGCTGACGGCCAAGCTGGTGTTCCTGGTGGTGGGCCCGATGATCGACCTCAAGCTCTTCGCGATGCAGGCCGGCACCTTCGGCCGTACGTTCGCGCTGCGCTTCGCCCCCGCCACGTTCGCGCTGGCCATCACGGGTGCCGTAGTGACCGGGACGGTGTTGCTGTGAACCGGCAGGCCCAGGCGGCGGTCATGTTCCTGCTGGGAGCGGCCCTGCTGCACGCGGGCGCCACGGATCTCTATCTGCGCTACGTCAAGGCGGGCCTGCAGCCGCTGTTGCTGGCCTCGGGAGCGGTCCTGATCGCGGCGGCGCTGGCAACGGCGTGGTACGAGCGCAAGCGCGCCAGGGCGGCCAAGGCCGACGCCGCCGACTCCGTGGACCCCGGCCACGCGCACGCCGGCCACGCACACCCGGAGCCACGTATCTCCTGGCTCCTGGTCCTCCCCCTGCTCTCCCTCATCCTCGTCGCCCCGCCGGCCCTGGGCTCCTACAGCGCCCTGCGCACCGGCACCGCACTGCAACAGCCGTACGGCTACGGCACGTTGCCCGCCGGGGACCCGGTGCCGCTCAGTGTGGTCGACTACGCCTCCCGCGCGGCCTACGACCACGGCCGTTCCCTGCACGGCCGCCCCGTCCGCGTCACCGGCTTCCTGGCCCTGGACCACTCAGGCGCGCCCTACCTGGTGCGCATGGCCCTCAACTGCTGTGCGGCGGACGCCCAGCCGGTGAAGATCGCCCTGGCCGGCAAGCTGCCCCCGGTCCTGCAACCGGACGCCTGGCTGGAGGTCACGGGCACCTACCGCCCCGGGCTGACCCACGACCCCGTCAACAACGGCCCGATCCCTTACCTGAAGGTCACAGCCGCGAAGCCGGTCCCGACGCCGCACGACCCGTACGACGAGACCTGGAACAACTGAGGCGACCGCCTCGCCCGGTCAGCCGAGACAGAGCACGAGCACGCAGATCTGGGACGGCGAGGTCGCTGCCGGGGAGGGGCTCGTCGCGGGCGTGCCCGAGCCCGTTCCGCCGCCGGCCGAAGGCGTGGGGGTGGGGGTGGCGGCCGGGGCGGACGGCTGCTGGACCACCGTGCCGGTGCCACCGGCAGCGGGGGCGGCGGTCTGCTGGTGCGCGGCCGGCGTCTGCGCGGGTACAGGAGCGGCCGCGGCGTCCGGGTGGGTGTTCGGCAGGGTGGTCCGCGGGGCGGTGGCGGCGTTCTGGCCGTGGGGGGTGCCGGCCGCGGGCCGCTGGGCGTGGGCCGGGGCCGCGGTGCGCGGGGACCGGTGGTGGCGGGCCGGTGCCGAGGCCGGAGGGGTACCCGGGTCGGTCTGACCGTCCGTGGCGCCCATGGTCCGGTTGTCCGGGGCCGAGGCCGCCTGGGCCCGGTCGGGGGACTGCCCCTCCATCGCGGCCAGGGTGAGCCCGCCGCCGACGAGCGCGACGGCGGACGCGACCGCGGCGCGGCGCTTGTTCTTCTTCCAGCGGGCCAGCTGGCGGCGTCGGGCCGCCCGTCCCTGCGGAGCTGCGGGCGCGGCCTCCGCGTCGCCGGACGCGGTCTCGTCCAGGTGGGCCGGCGCCGGGTCGTCCAGGAGACCGTCGTCGTACCAGGGCGCGGGTGCCGCGGCCGCCTGTGCCGGAGTACCGGCCGCCGGTATGAGGGTGGGGGGAGCGATGTCCGGAGCGTAGGCGCCGCACCCGGGACACACCAGGGCGCCGTTCAGACGCCGACGGCACGAGGAGCAGTAGTCCATGTGTGGTCTTCCTGAGTCGACGGCGCCTGCGACCTCGGCCGGGGGCCTGGCCACGTCCGCACGTGGGGGAGAGCGGCCAGCAACGCTAACGAGCCTTTCGGAAGACTGTGTGCGGCCCATGTGGCACTCCTGCACACATTCTCAGCGGATTCATGGGGTGACTCGTGTCCCTCAGGACACAGGGGACACACGCGGACGGCCGATCCCGGGGCGCCCTGCGACCGTCTCGCGTGGAGACTGGTCCGGACCGTCCTGCCGTCCGTGGGTGAGGTCCCGATGGCGTATGGCCTGGCACGTCGTGAGGTGAAACCGCGGGTCCCGCTGCGCCCGGGCGAGGGGGAGAAGCACCGTCTCACCAGCCTGGAGGGCCTGTCCGCGCTGTCGCTCGACGCGCTCAGCTCGGTGGCGTACGGCCCCGAGGCCATCGTGCTGGCGCTGGTCGCGGCCGGCACCGGGGCGCTGACCGCCACCCTGCCGATCACGCTGGCGATCACCTTCCTGCTCGCGGCGCTCGTGGTGTCGTACGCCCAGGTCATCGCCGTACACCCGGACGGCGGAGGCGCCTACGCGGTGGCCAAGAAGGATCTTGGCGCGACCTCCAGCCTGCTCGCCGCGGCCAGCCTGGTCGTCGACTACGTCCTGACGGTCGCCGTCAGCCTCACCGCCGGGGCCGACGCCCTGGCCTCCGCCTTCCCCGGCCTGGCCCGGGACAAGCTGCTGGTGTGTCTGGTCGGCCTCGCGCTGCTGACGGCCGTGAACCTGCGCGGTGTGGCCGAGAGCGCCCGGGTGCTGATGCTCCCCACCGTGCTGTTCGTCATGGCCGTCCTCGGTGTCATCGCCCTCGGCCTCCTCCGCTCCCATCCGGCGGCCGTGGTGGGCACCGCGCAGCCCGTCCAGGCGCACGAGACCCTGGGCCTGCTGCTCGTCCTCAAGGCGTTCTCGTCCGGCTGTTCGGCGCTGACCGGCGTGGAGGCCATCGCCAACGCGGTGCCCACCTTCCGCACCCCGAGGGTCAGGCGCGCCCAGCGGACCGAGTTCATGCTGGGCGCACTGCTGGGTCTGATGCTGATCGGGCTCGCCGTGCTGATCCGGCGCCACCACGTCGCCCCGCGCGAAGGCGTCACCGTCCTGGCCCAGCTCACCGCGGGTGCCTACGGCGACGGCTGGGCGTACTACGCCACCAACCTGATCGTCACCCTGGTTCTGCTGCTCGCGGCGAACACCAGCTTCGGCGGGCTGCCGGTGCTGATGAGCCTGCTGGCCCGCGACCACCGGTTGCCCCACCTGTTCGGGCTGCGCGCCGAACGGCCCGTCTACCGGTACGGAGTGGTGGCGCTGGCCCTGCTGGCCGCGCTGCTGCTCATCGCGTCCGACGCCGACACCCACCGGCTGATCCCGCTGTTCGCGATCGGCGTGTTCATCGGCTTCACCCTCAGCCAGCTCGGCCTCGTACGGCACTGGGCCACCCAGCGGCCCCGGGGCTGGAAGCGCCGTGCGCTCGTCAACGGCACCGGGGCGGCGCTCACCAGCCTGGCCGGGCTCATCCTGCTGTTCACCAAGTTCCTGGAGGGCGCCTGGGTGGTCGTCATCGCCGTACCGCTGCTGATGCTGCTGTTCTCCCGGATCGAGCGCTACTACACGGCCGTCGGTGAGGAACTCGGTCTCGGCCGGGTCCCCGACCCGCCCGATCCCCGCCCCGGCAGCCTGGTGATCGTCCCGCTCGGAGACGTCAGCAAGCTCGCCCGGCACGCCCTCGGCGCCGCCCTCGCGCTGGGCGACGAGGTGGTCGCCGTCGCCGTCCACAACGACCCGGCCAAGACCCGCGCCCTGCAGGAGACGTGGGCACGCTGGAACCCGGGAGTACGTCTCGACATCATCGACAGCCCGCACCGCTCACTCGCCCAGCCGATGGTCGAGTACGTGCAGCACGCGGCCCGGGACGGACGGCAGGTCGCTGTGCTGATCCCCGAGGTCGAACCCCGCCACCGCCGCTACGAGATCCTGCAGAACCAGCGGGGCCTGCTGCTGGCGACCGTACTGCGGGCCCGCACCGACGTGGTGGTCTGCATGCTCCCCTACCGGCTGCGGGTCTGAGCCTCCCGCTACGCGCTGAGGCGACGGCTCGCCACCGGGCCGCCGACCGCGTGGTGCACATACTCGCGGACCAGACGGAAGCCGGAGTCTTCTCGGGGGCAGCGGGAAGCATGGACACCCTCGTGCCTTGAGGGCGGACAGGGACTGTGGCCGTGGGCCCGTGCGGTGCCGGGGCCCCGGCACCGCACGGGGGCGCACCGACGTCGGCGTCGGGACGAAGAGGACGTCGTGCGCGGGTGCCTGTCCCGGGACACGCACCTGACCGCCTTCGCGCCACTGCGGAGTGAGGACTCCACCGGTCGGGTGGGGCCGCTGACGCCCGCGGCCCCAGTGACGGCCGACAGCGAATCCAACGCCGCCCGCGGCATCAACCGGCCGTATGCGTGCGGTATTTGCGGCACCCGTTCGGCGCCCTCGCAGCCGCCGTCAAGATGCCGTCAAACCGAGCTGAGCAACCATCAGGGACGCGTCAATGCCGACCGTCGGTGGCTCGATCGGGTCGCAGACTGATCGGCAACGGGGGACGGGCGACCGTCCGTGGCGTGACGTTGGAGGGACCGTGACTCTCACGGCCGGAACAGCGCAGGGTCCTCGGACCGAAGGGGGCGCATCGCCACGGCAGGGGAGGGCCGACCCGCCTGAGGGCAGTTCCGGACCGCGGAGACGCGGGGGTTCGCGGACGGGCGAGCCGAGTCCGGAGCCGCGCTCTCGGGGACAGGCCGTGGCCGCGCGGGCCGCTCGGCGCCGCCGTTTTCGGGCCACCGTGCCCGCACGGCTGCGTCTTCTGCGCGCGGCCACGCTCCTGCTCGCCACCGCCGTCGCCGCCCTGCTGACCGTCGCCGGGCCGGCCGCGAACGGCACCTGGGACAGCGTGGCCGGACGGGACGCACCGCGCACCACCAGCGCCGCCGACCTCAACCTCGCCCTGAACGACATGGACGCGCAGGCCGCCAACATCCTGCTGTCCAACGGTGATGCGGGCAAAGGGCGGCTGCGGACACCGTACGAGAAGGCCGTCGGCTTCTACGGCGACGCCCGGCGGGAGATCGGGCACGACCTTCGGACGCTCGCCGTCGCGGCCCAGGGGGACCGGTCCGACGAGAAGACCGTGGAGAGCCTGACCGACGACTTCGCCGAGTACCAGGAGCTGATCGGACGCGCCCTGGAGAACGACGGGCGCGCCGGCGGCAAGGCGTCCGCCCTGGTCGACTACCGCAGGGCGACGGACCTGCTGCAGAGCAGGCTGCTCCCCGAGTCCCGCACGCTGGTGTCCTCGAACGACCGCGCCTTCGACCGGGAGTACGGCGCCGCCCGCTCCACCCTGGCCGGCCGGCTCGCCGCCGTCGTCGTGCTCGGCGTTCTCCTGCTCGCCGCGCTCGGCCTTCTGCAGTGGTACCTGACCCGCAGCTTCCACCGGATCCTGAACCCCGGCGTCCTCGCCGCCACCGTGTGCGCCCTGCTCGCGGTGGTCCTCGGCGCACAGCTGCTCGCCTCGTCGTCCGAGAACCTGCGCGCCGCCCGCCGCGACGCCTTCGACTCCGTCGTCGCGCTCTCCCGGGCCCGGGCCGTCGCCTACGGCGCCAACGCCGACGAGAGCCGCTACCTGCTCGACAAGGAGCGCCGGGACCGGTACGAGAGCGCGTTCCTCGCCAAGTCCCAGAAGCTGTACGGCATCCAGGACGCGACCCTCGCCACCTACGACCGCGAGCTGGCCGCCACCTGGCAGCTGTACGAGACCGACCACCACGACCTGCGCTTCACCGGCGAGTTCCGGCGCGAGCTGGACAACATCACCTTCCCCGGGGAGCGCACCGCGGCGGAGCGGACCGTACGGGCGTACGCCGTCTACGAGCACGACGACCGCAAGATCCGCTCGCTGGTGGCGACCGGCCAGGAACGGGAGGCCACCGAGTTCTGCATGGGCTGGGAGCCCGGCACCTCCAACGCCCACTTCGGCACCTGGATGGCGGCGCTCGACAAGGTGCAGGACATCAACCGCGCCCACTTCGGCGCGTCGGTGCGGGCGGGCCGCTCGGCGGTGGACGAACTCCTGCCCTGGGCGGCCGCCCTGCTGCTCGCGTCGATGCTCCTGACCGCACTCGGTCTGCGGCCGCGGCTGGCGGAGTTCCGCTGATCCCCGGCCGTCAGGCGTCCGCCAGCCGGGCCTCCTCCAGATCCAGGGAGCGCTGCAGGCGGCGGCGGGTGGTGTCGCTGATGCGGTGGGTGTCGTAGAGGCGCTGTAGTTCCTCCGTCTCGACGGTGATCAGGTCACGGCGCAGCTGGCGGTAGACCAGGTCGGCGGACTCGGCGGCCGCGGCCGTGCCGGTGCTCTCGGCGAGGCGGTCGCGGGCGTCCTCCAGCCGGGCGCTCAGGCCGCGGCGCAGCCGGTCCAGGACGACGTCCGGCACGGCCTCCAGCTCCGCCAGCTCCTCCAGCCGGGCCAGCCCGGCATGGGCGAGACGGGAGCGCGCCTCGACCTCCTCGCGTTCGGTGTGGGCGGGCTCCAGGGCGATGCCGGAGCGCCGCACGACCGGGGCGAGGGTGAAACCCTGGACGACGAGCGTGACCACCACCACCGAGGTGGTCAGGACCAGCACCAGGGGGCGGTCCGCCAGCGGCGAGCCGTCCTGGGCGAGCTCCGGGAGGGACAGGGCGGCGGCCAGCGGCATCACTCCGCGCGTACCCGCCCAGGTCAGGACCATTGGCACCCGCCAGTTCATGCGGCCGACTCCGCCCCTGCGCTGGACGACCGCCGACAGCGGCGCCAGCCACAGCAGACGTACCGCGATCAGCGTGGCGGCGACGGCGAGGGCGTACAGCGGCCAGGCCCGGCCGCCGTCGGCCAGTGCCCGCACCTGCGCGGGCAGCGCCAGCCCTATCAGCGAGAAGACCACGCTCTCCAGCAGGAACACGACCGTGCCGTACACCGCGTGCAGCTGAAGCCGGATGCGGGCGTTCGTGAGCCGGTCGCCCCGGCCGCCCAGGACCACCCCGGCCACCACGCACGAGGTCACCCCGGAGGTGTGCGCCGCCTCCGCCAGCAGATACGCGGCGTAGGGGGTGACCAGTGCGATCACCGTCTCCAGCACCGGCTCCTCGGTGCGTCGCCGGATCAGGGCCACCACTCCCGCCACCGCGGCGCCGATCACCGTGCCGCCGCCCGCCAGCACCAGGAACTCGCCGCCCGCCGCGCCCCAGTCCGCCGCCGCCGACGCGACCGCGATGCCCGCCGCCACCCGGACCAGCACCAGCGAGGTCGCGTCGTTGAACAGGCTCTCCGCCTGGACGAGGACCTGCACCTTCGGCGGCAGCGCCAGCCTGCGCCCGAGCGCGGTCACCGCCACCGGGTCGGTGCTCGCCAGCACCGCGCCCAGCACCAGTGCCATCTGCCACGACAGCGGCGTCAGCGCGGCGGCCACCGCGCCCACGGCCGCGGCCGAGGCGAGTACCAGCCCTACGGCGAGGATCCCGACCGGTTTCCACACCGCCCGCAGCTCCCGCCAGGGCATGTCCTCCGCGCTCGCGTACAGCAGGGGCGGCAGCACGACCATCCCGATGATCTCGGGGCTGATCTCGATCTGCGGGGTGCCCGGCAGCAGGGCCACGGCGAGACCGGCGACGACGAGCAGGGACGGCGCGGGAATGCGCCACCGGCGGGCGAAGGTCGCCACGACGGTGGCCAGTATGACCAATGAGAGAACCGTCCCGACGCTGCGCATGCCGTCCCCCTGGGGCTCCACGGGAGCCACCATGGCTCCCCGCCGACCAGACTTCCCGGCACACCGCTTTCACCCTATCCGGCCCTCGCACGTCAAGACAGTGTCAAGGTCCCCGGGACCGGTGCCAAGGAACCGCTAACAGCGGCACCGTCCGGCGCCCGAAAAGGCTTCCTTAGGAGCAGTGAACCGCTCTCCCGAGGGAGTTGAGCCAGTGAGCGGAGTGCGTCGGCGACGATGAGTGACGTACGGCCCGGACGACTGAAGGTCTACCTCGGGGCGGCCCCGGGAGTCGGCAAGACCTACCGGATGCTCGACGAGGGGCGACGCCGTGCCGCCCGCGGGGCGGACGTGGTGGTGGGCTTCGCCGAGTGCCACGGGCGGCCCCGCACGGAGGCCATGTTGGACGGCCTGGAGATCGTCCCGCGGGCCCGGTGCGCCTACCGGGGCGGTGAGTTCGAGGAGATGGACCTGGCCTCCGTGCTGGCCCGCCGCCCGCAGGTCGCGATCGTGGACGAATTCGCCCACAGCAACGTCCCGGGCGGCGGACGCAACCCCAAGCGGTGGCAGGACATCGAGGAACTCCTCGCGGCCGGCATCGACGTGATCACCGCGCTGAACATCCAGCACCTGGAGTCCCTGAACGACGTGGTCGAGAAGATCACGCACGTGCCCCAGCACGAGACGGTGCCCGACGACATCGTCCGCCGTGCCCACCAGGTGGAACTGGTCGACATGCCGCCCGAGGGGCTGCGCCGCCGCATGGCGCACGGCAACATCTACGCGCCAGAGAAGATCGATGCGGCCCTCGCCAACTACTTCCGGCCCGGCAACCTGACCGCGCTGCGCCAGCTGGCGCTGCTGTGGGTGGCCGACCGGGTCGACGAGGCGCTGCAGGAGTACCGCATCCGGCACGGCATCGGCCGGGTGTGGGAGACACGCGAACGGGTGGTCGTCGCGCTCACCGGCGGGCCCGAGGGGGACACGCTGATCCGGCGGGCCGCACGGATCGCCGCCCGCTCCGCCGGGGGCGACCTGCTCGCCGTGCACGTGGCCCGCAGCGACGGCCTGGCCGCCGGTGTCTCGCACGCCTCGCTGGCCCGGCAGCGCCGGCTGGTCGAGGACCTGGGCGGCAGTTACCACTCGGTGGTCGGCGACGACATCGCGACGACGCTGGTGGAGTTCGCCCGCGCCGAGAACGCCACCCAGCTGGTCCTCGGCACCAGCCGCCGGGGACGGCTGGAACGGTTCATCACCGGGCCCGGCACCGGCGAGACCGTCACCGAGCTGTCCGGCGACATCGACGTCCACCGGGTCACCCACGAGCGCGCCGGACGCGGCACCCTGCTGCCCTCCCGGCGGCGCACCCTGTCCACCGCGCGCCTGATCGCCGGACCGGTGGCCGGTCTCGTGCTCCCGGTGCTGCTGACGATCGCCCTCGCCCAGGTGCGCGGGACCTTGAACCTGACCAGCGAGGCGCTGCTGTTCCTGCTCGCCGTGGTGGGCGTGGCCTGCATAGGCGGGGTCACCTCCGCGGTGATCGCGTCGATCACGGCGTCGCTGCTGCTGAACTACTGGTTCATCCCGCCGATCGGAGCGTTCACGCTCGACGATCCGAACGCGCTGCTCGCCCTCGCGGTGTTCGTGGTCGTCGCGGCCACGGTGGCCGGAGTCGTCGACCGCTCCCTGAGGCTGTCCCGGCGCTCGGCGCGGGCCACCGCCGAGGCCGAGACCATGTCGTCCCTGGCCGGCACCATCGTGCGCGGCGGCGCGACCATCCCGGCGCTGCTGGAACGCACCAAGGAGACCTTCGGGATGGAGTCGGCGGAACTGGTGGACGAGCCGCCCGACACGGGGGACGCGACGGCCGTACCGGCGGGCCCCGGAGCCCATCTGGTGCTGCGCGGGCGTGCCCTGTCCTCCTCCGAGCGGCGGGTGCTGGCCGCGTTCGCAGCGCATGTCGGCTCCGCGGTCGAGCGGGCCCGGCTGGCCGAGGCGGCGGCCGAGGTCGAGCCCGTCAAGGCCGCCGACCGGATGCGTACGGCGCTGCTGCGGGCCGTCGGCCACGATCTGCGCACCCCGCTCGCCGCGGGCTGGGCCGCCGTCACCTCCCTGCGCAGCAGCGAGATCCAGTTCTCCGACGCCGACCGCGAGGAGCTGCTCGCCACCGCCGACGAGTCCATGGCCAAGCTCAACCGCCTGGTCGAGAACCTCCTCGACCTCAGCCGCCTGGAGGCCGGTGTCCTCACCCTGAACCTGCGCGCCACCTCCCTGGAGGAGGTGCTGCCCACGGCGCTGGCGGACGTCCCCGGCGTCGAGGTGGCGGACACGGAGGCGATACCGGCGGTGCTGGCCGACCCGCCGCTGCTGGAGCGGGTGATCGCCAACCTCGCAGGCAACGCCGCCCGGCACACCCCGCCCGGCCGGAAGGTGCTGGTCACCGCCAGCGCGCTGGCGGGCCGGGTGGAACTGCGGATCGTGGACCGGGGCCCCGGACTTCCGCAGGCCGGCCGGGAGCGCCTCTTCGAGCCGTTCCAGCGGCTCGGCGACACCGACAACACCACCGGCCTCGGCCTCGGACTCGCCCTCGCCCGCGGCCTGACCGAGGCGATGAACGGCACCATCACCCCCGAGGACACCCCGGGCGGCGGCCTGACCATGGTCGTGTCGCTGCCCTTCGCCGAACAGCACGGGCTGATGGACAACCCGCACCCGTACGGTGCGCAGAGCGTAGGAGGTGCCTGATGAGCACCGAGACCAGCACATTCCGGCCGCACCGCACCGGACGGGCACGCCCGGTGCCGGCGGCCCGGCCGCTGCGGGACCGGCTCGCCCTGGTGGCGGGCGTCGTCGCCCCCTTCCTGGTGGCGGCCGCTCCGGTGCCGCTGCGCACGGATCTGTCGCGGGCGAACGCCGCGCTGATCCTCGTGGTCGTGGTCGTCGCGGTGGCCGCACTGGGCAGCCGTACGGCGGGCGTCGTGGCGGCGCTGTCGGCGGCGGCCTGGTTCGCCCTCGGCGGAGCCGCAATCGGACACAGCTTCCCGACCCGGCCGTACGAGACGTTCGACATCACCGCGTCCGGCGACGTCGAAACGGCGGTCCTGCTGCTCGCGGTGGGTCTGATCGTCTCCCAACTGGTCGCCCGGCTCCGGTCGTTCGCTGCCTCTTCCATGCCGCGACGGTAGGGAGCCGAAGTGCGGGATCAGCCCATTTTGACGCGACTCTGAGGTGTATCCAGTGGTTTTTGACTATGCCCCGTCAAGGCCTCGTCAAAGTCGGACGGTTGGGCGCGAAGATGCCGCAAGGACCGGTCGGGCGTGGTCGGCAGCGGACACAACCTGGGTGCACCGCGCGCCCCCTGAACCCTCGTGCGCGGTTGAAGGAAGAAGGAGCACCCACCCATGTCCGTCCTGACCCTGCAGCCGGGATCGGCGCCCGCCGACGAAGAGCCGCCCGATACCGAGGAGCGGCATCGCCTGACCGCCGTGACCGGCCTTGCCGCGCTGTCGCTGGACGCGATGGCGTCGGTGGCCTACGGCCCCGAGGCGATCGTCCTGGTCCTGGCCGCCGCGGGCGCCCACGGCCTCGGCTTCACCCTGCCGGTCACCCTGGCCATCGCCGGACTGCTCGCGGTGCTGGTGGCGTCGTACCGGCAGGTCATCGCGGCCTTCCCGGACGGCGGTGGCTCGTACGCCGTGGCGAAGACGCATCTGGGTGCGCGGACCAGCCTGGTGGCGGCCGCCTCGCTGATCCTGGACTACGTCCTCAATGTCGCCGTCGCCGTCACCGCGGGCGTGGCCGCCCTGACCTCCGCCTTCCCGGGCCTGTACGACGACCGGCTGTGGCTGTGCCTGGCGGTGCTGGTGCTGATCACGGGCGTCAATCTGCGCGGCATCGTGGAGTCGGCGAAGGCGTTCATCGTGCCGACGGTCGTCTTCGTCGGCTCGATCTTCGTCCTCATCGCCGTCGGTCTGTTCCGGTCCGCCCCGGTGAGCACGGCCACCGCGGCGGGGCACGCCTCGGTCCTCGCGGACAACGCCACCAGCGTCGGCACCCTGCTCCTGCTGAAGGCGTTCGCCTCCGGGTGCAGCGCCCTGACCGGCGTCGAGGCCATCGCCAACGCCGTCCCCTCCTTCCGTGTCCCCCGGGTCCGGCGGGCCCAGCGCGCGGAAGTCGCGCTCGGTGCCGTGCTCGGCCTGATGCTGATCGGCCTGTCGGTGCTGATCTCCCGCTTCCACCTCCAGCCGGTCGAGGGCGTCACCGTCCTCGCCCAGCTCGCGGACGCCTCGCTCGGCCACAACTGGGCTTTCTACGTGATCCAGTTCGCGACGATGATCCTGCTGGCGCTGTCCGCGAACACCTCCTTCGGCGGCCTTCCGGTCCTGCTGAAGCTCCTCGCCCGCGACAACTACCTGCCGCACGTCTTCGCTCTGAAGGCCGACCGGCAGGTCCACCGGCACGGCGTGCTCGCGCTCGCCCTGGTCTCAGCGGCACTGCTGGTCTTCTCCGGCGGCGACACCAACACCCTGGTGCCGCTGTTCGCCATCGGGGTGTTCGTCGGCTTCACCATCGCCCAGGTGGGCATGGTCCGGCACTGGTGGCTGGAGCGCGGCAAGGGCTGGCAGGGCAAGGCGCTGCTGAACGGCTTCGGTGCGCTGCTCACCGGTGTCGCGACCGTCGTCGTCACCGCGAGCAAGTTCACGGAGGGCGCCTGGCTGATCGTGGTGGCGCTGCCGCTGCTGGTCGCCGCCTTCGGCGCCGTGCACCGCGCCTACGGCCGGATCGGCGAGCGGCTGGGCCTGGGCCGCATCCCCGAGGCCCCGCACCGCGACCGCTCCCTGGTGATCGTCCCCGTCTCGTCCCTGTCCCGGCTCACCTCCGAGGCCCTGACGGCCGCCGCCTCCCTCGGCGACGAGGTCCGCGCGGTGACCGTCTGCTACCCGGACCCGGAGGACCGCACCCAGCTGCACGCCCTGGAGCGCGCCTGGGCCGCTTGGGACCCGGGAGTGCCGCTGGTCCGGCTGACCTGCGAGCGGCGCAGCCTGGGCCGCCCGATCGCCGCGTACGTCCGTGAGGTGGCCGCCTGCGAGCCGGCCACCCGGGTCACTGTGCTGATCCCGGAGACGGAGCCGGAGCGGCTGTGGCAGCGGCTGCTGCAGAACCAGCGGGGCGCGGTCGTTGCGCACGCCG
>NZ_JBIWPP010000045.1:0-63252 GCF_044768335.1 Streptomyces sp. NPDC101151
AGCCGTTTCGTCATCTCAGGCCCTCCCGGCCGTAGTTGACGTCCTCACCTCACGGCGTACTCCCGCACGAACCCGCCGTCAACAAACCACCGCTAATGCCCGGCTGGCCTTTCACGGCAGATGTCTTCCGGTGCGCCGTGTCGTGCGGGACCTGCGCCCGGTGGCACACGTGGCCAGGGAGCCGGGGGTGTCGCGTCAGTGCGCGCACCGGTGGGTGGCCCGTTTCCGGGCCGAGGGATGGGATGGCCTGCACGACCGTTCCAGCCGCCCCCGCACCTGCCCGAGGCGTACCCCCGAACACGTCGAGCAGCGGTGCTCGATGCACAGCGCGCTCACCAGCGCGGGCCGGACTTCCTCGCCGCGGAAACCGGCGTCCCCGCACGGACCGTCAGCCGCATCCTGCGCCGCCATCAGATCCCTCACCTGGCATCCTGCGACCCGCTGACCGGACAGCCCATCCGTGCCGAACGCCGCAGTCACGCCCGCTACGAACACACCCGGCCCGGCGACCTCGTCCACATCGACGTCAAGAAGATCGGACGGATCCCGGACGGCGGAGGGTGGCGGGCCCACGGCCGCCAAGGCGGCAAGACCTACGCGCAAAAGCAGGCCCGGATCGGCCACGACCACATCCACGCCGCCGTCGACGACCACTCCCGCCTGGCCCATGCCGAGACCCACGCCGATGAGAGGGCCGAAACCTGCGCCGGCTTCCTCACCCGCACCGCCGCGTTCTTCACCGCCCACGGCATCGACCGCATCGAACGGGTCATCACCGACAACGCCTGGACCTACCGCAAGAGCACCGCATTCCGCCGGGCCGTGGCCGACCTGGGTGCCGAGCAACGGTTCATCCGCCCGCACTGCCCCTGGACGAACGGCAAGGTCGAACGCTTCAACCGCACCCCGCAGACCGAATGGGCATACCGCCAGGTGTTGCACCAGCAACACCGAACACGACCACGGACTGGCACCATGGCCGACCTTCTACAACACTCGACGCCGACACACCGCGCTCGCAGGCCAGCCCCCGATCAGCCGACTGTCACCAAAGTCATGAACGAGTACACCTAGACGCTGCCGGCTACCGAACAGCGATTGGCGAGTGACCGGCACAGTCGCGCCTTCACCAACCCACCACCCTGCCCAGCTCCCACCCCGTATGCCGTGCGCGCATCCGACGACACCGCAAGTGGCGAGACCGCTCAGCGCTCACCGGCCGTCCCCGGCCACAACGCCCGCACCGCGTCAGGCACCTCGGCCACAACAGGCGGATCGAGCAGAGCCAGTTGGAGGATGTAGCCCGGGAGGACGGAGAGCATCGTTGAAGCGATCGCCTCGGCCGTCACATTCGCGGGCAGATCACCGTGCTCCTGGTGGTCGCGGACCAGGATGATCAGATTGGCGCGTATACGGCCCATGAGATGGTCGAGCTTGCGCGCCAGCGAGCGGTTGCGCATGGCCTCTCCCCAGACCAGGACCGCGAGCCCGGCCAGGTCTTCCTCGGCGGACTTGGCCCGAACCACCTCGAGAAGCTCCGCCATGACCGCCCCGATGGATTGGCCCTGCCGGTTCGTGGCGACGGCGAGTGTGACGTCGAGGACATCGCGCATGTTTTCCTCGGCGATCGCGAGGATCATCTCGTCCTTGCTGGTGAAGTGCCGATACACCGCACCCGCGGAAAGCCGCGCCTCCGCGAACAGGTCCTGCATGGACGTGGAGTGAAACCCGTCACGGAGGAAGCAACGGCGCGCCGCGTCCAGGATCTGCTCGCGGCGGGCGTCCATGTGCTGCTGGGTGACCTTGGGCATGGAGTCAGCCTAGCAAGAAAACGAACGTTCGTGTTGACGTTTCCCCGTGCACCAGGTCAAACTGAGGTTTAAGAAAACGATCATTCTTTTTATGAAAGGGCCAGACTGTGAGGAGCCCCTTGTCAGGACACCGGACATTTCGGGAAGTGGCCGTTGCCGCTGTGGCGCTGCCCCTGGTGATCACTCTGGCGGTGACAGCGTTCGCCTGGCCTGCCGCGCGGCTTGCGCCGCGCGACCTGCCGGTCGGGATCGTGGGCACAGGAACGGCCAGCCAGCACGCGGTGGAGGGACTGACTCACAAGCAGCCCGGCGCGTTCGATCTCCACATCTATCCCGACCAGCAGGCCGCGCGGTCGGCGATCGAGAACCGGGATGTCTACGGCGCCTTCGTCATCTCGAGCCACAACATCACCGTGCTGCAGGCCTCTGCCGCCAGCCCCTCCGTGGCTCAGCTTCTGGGGCAGGCCGGACAGCAACTGGCCGATCGGGCCACCCAGCAGGCGGCCACCGGAACTCACTCCTCGACGAAGGCCCAGAAGACCCAGAAGGCTCAGAAGATCCAGACTGTCCAGACGGTCGGCATGAAGGCAGTCGACGTGGTGCCCGTCGCCGCAGAGGACCCGAGGGGCGTGGTGTTCAGCTCGGCGGTCTTCCCGCTCACGATCTGCGGCATCCTGATCGGAGCGTTTGTCGCGATGGCTCGCGGCCTGCGACGCCCGTGGCACCAAGTGCTGACACTTCTCATCGCATGCGGCGCCGCGGGCTTCGGTGTCCATGTCGTGGCCCAGGGTTTCCTCGGGGCGTTGCCCCACGGTCACGTGGCCACATGGGCGGTCCTGTCGCTGGTCCTGATATCCATCAGCGCCACCGCTGCCGGGCTGATCCGACTCGTCGGGCCGGCGGGCCTCGGGCTCACCGCCGCGCTCATGGTCTTCGTCGGAAACCCCTTCTCCGGCGCCACCTCCGCTCCGGAGATGCTGCCCAAGGGCGTGGACCAGGTCGGCCAGTGGCTGCCCCCCGGCGCCGGAGCCGGCCTGCTTCGCGACACCACGTACTTCGACGGCAACGGCGGCGCCGGCCACCTTGCCGCCCTCGCTCTGTGGAGCGTCTGCGGGCTCACAGCAGTCATGTGCGGCCACTGGGTCACCGGGGAAGGCCGCGGCTCGAAGACCGGTGCTACGGCTTCCGGAGAGTTGGTCCTGGCCTTGCCGGGGCCCGGCTCCGCTTCGGCGACCGGGCGCCACGCGCATGCCCACGCCCACGCGCGTCGCCATGACGGTGACGGCTGATGCCGAGCGCTGCAGGCGGGCGAATCAGGCCCTGGCGACCAAGGCATTCGCCCCCCCACCGAACGCGAATGAGGCACTGACGCACGACTGCGCCCTGGCCTTCGTCGCCTCGACGCCACGTTCCTGGCCGGGGGATGGATAGCGGTCCTGGCTGCCAACGCACGCAAGCGGCACACCGAGGGCGCGGCCGCCCACATGAGCTGACATCACGAAGGTGCGACCCCCTCCACTGGCGCCGCACCGCCACCCAGGGGCGCGGCCCGGCAGACACCCGGGCCGACTCCCGACATCACCACGACCACGGCGTACGGCGCGAGGTGTTGAACCGCGTTGCCCCACGCTGTACCGGAGCGGACACACACCATGACCACCCCACAACACTCTCAGCCGGTACGCCAGTCCGAACACCCGCAGTCGACCGATACCCCTGCGGCCCTCACTCGGGCCTTCGGCCTCCTCGGCAGACGCTGGAACGGCCCCATCCTCACGGCTCTGGCCAAAGGCCCGACCGACTTCGCACAGATTCGCGAGCGCCTGCCCGGCATCAGTGACCGCATGCTCGCCCAGCGCCTCCAGGAACTGACCGCGATCGGCCTCGTCGCCCAAGACGCCCAGCCCGGGCCGTCGTCGCGAACCCGTTACGCACTCTCTCCACACGGCAACGCCTTCCTCATCCCCTTGGCCGCCTTGTTCGTGTGGGCGGAGGACCACCTTCCAGCGAGCGGCTCGCCGGCATCGGATCAACCGGCCACGCCAGGCCGCTGACCTCGCCGGTCGGGGGAGCTGGAGCTGGACGGCCGAGCGGGCGTGCGGGGCGACGGCGGACGGGAGCTCGGGTGGTACGGCCGGGGACAAGCAGCAGGTGCGGGAGGAAACGACTGCCTGACGCACCCTGACAAGCCACTCGAAATCGGCGAGGAACAGCGGGGACCAGGCGCTGTCGTCGGCGATCCGACCAGGCACCCGTCAGCAGTGGGCTGGGCTCACAGGCGCACGATGACCAGGGCCGTGTCGTCGGTGGCGCCGTCTGGTGGGAGCAGGTCGGTGAGCACGGCGTCGGCGAGGGTTTCGGGAGCATCTGCCTGGTGGCGGGTCAGGGAGTCGGCGAGCCGGGCGAGGCCGGTGTCGATGTCTTCGCGGCGGCGTTCGACGAGGCCGTCGGTGTACAGCGCGAGCGCGGCGCCTTCGTGGAAGGCCGCGGCGGCCTGGATCCGGTGGGCGTGTTGAGGGCAGGCCGCCAGTGGCGGATCGGTGGCCCGGTCCAGGAACTCGACGGTCCCGTCCCCCTGCAGGAGCGCCGGTGGGGGGTGGCCGGCGCTGCTGTAGGTGATGGTGCGGGTCTCCCAGTCGATGAATGCCGTGGCCACGGTGGTGTTCTCGGCGCCGTCGATGGTGCGGGCGTAGAGCCCGAGGACTTCCAGGGCGCGGGCGGGTCCTTCGGCGACGAGACAGGCGGCGGTGAGGGCGCTGCGCAGCTGTCCCATGACGCCGGCCGCGGGCAGGCCGTGGCCGACGACGTCGCCGACGGCGACGGCGATGCGGTCGCCGGGCAGGTCCACCAGGTCGTACCAGTCTCCGGCCACATTCAGCGCCTCGGTGGCGGGCCGGTAGCGTACGGCCGCCGGGTGGCGGCCGACCGGGCGGGGAGCGGGAAGCATGGCTTCTTGCAAGGTCAGCGCGACGTCACGGGCACGGATGAGTTCGGTGACGTCCTCCACCCGGTGCAGCAATAGCGCCACCTGACCGTCAGGGCCCAGGACGGGAATGTTGGTCAGGTTCCAATACCGCTCGTGCCATACGCCAGGCTGGTCGGGGTCCTCCGTGTCGAAGCGCTGCAGCGCTATGGTGTCGCGCTCTCCGGTGTACGCCACCCGGCGTAGTGAGGCCATGATTCTGAGCACGAGGGGCTGCTCGTTCGCGGAGCGGTCCTCGAGCAGGAAGTGGCCGACCAATTGTTCGCGGGCGCAGCCCAGGATTCGCATGAACTCCGCGTTGACGTCCACGAAGATCAGCTGCGGGGTGACCAACGCCACCGCCCCCGGGAGGGCCCGGAACACCGCTGTGTAGTCGACCTCCGGCTCGGTCATGACTTTCCTGCCTCGCCGCCACCGTTGTGTCTCCTCTCACGATACGAGCGGGAGTCACAGCTCGCCCCATGGCGTCGCAGGCCCGTATGCCGTCGGCGGCGCTTCGCGTCGACCTCGCGGCCGCCCTGTCACGCCCCGACCGTTGCGACCAAGCCCGCGGCACAGGTGCCGACGGGCGACGATCGCAGCGCCGAGCGATGTACATCCGCGTGGTCGGCCGTGCGGGGCGGCGCGTCCCGCACTACTTCCTCTTCTGTAATTTTGCGCACTCTGTTCAGTTTTGTGGTCCCCGGACTTTCCAGGGGTAGGCATGGTGAGCAGATGAGGGAGGTCGGTGATCTTGGACGTATACGAGGCGGTCACGAGCCGACGGGCCGTGCGCGGGTTCATCGACCGGCCCGTCCCGAGGGAGGTACTGGAACGGGTGCTGTCCGCTGCGGCCTGGGCGCCGTCCGGGTCGAACCTTCAGCCCTGGCGCATCTATGTGCTCACCGGCCGACCACTGGCCGAACTCAAGGAGCGCGCCGGCAAGCGCGTGACCGCATGCGATCCCTGGGACGAGCGAGAATACGAGATGTACCCGCCCACACTGAAGTCCCCGTACCGCGAGCGCCGATCCGCCTTCGGTGCGGAGCGCTACAGCGCACTCGGCATCGCGCACGAGGACTGGGAGGCGCGCCAGAGGGCCGCTTCCGCGAACTGGAACTGCTTCGGCGCACCCGCCGCCCTGTTCTGCTACATCGACCGCGGCCTGGGCCGGCCCCAGTGGTCCGACGCAGGCATGTATCTGCAGACCGTGATGCTGCTGCTCCGCGCCGAAGGGCTGCACAGTTGCCCGCAGATGGCGTGGTCGGTCTATCGCAAGACCGTCGCGGAGATCCTGTCACCCCCGGACGACCTCATCCTCTTCTGCGGCATGTCGATCGGATTCGAAGACGCCGCAGAGCCCTACACCCGTACAGGCCGAGCAGCGCTCGACGAGACGGTCACGTTCGTCGATGGCCAGTTGGCAGGAGGGCGTGGCTCAACAGGCTGATCCCGCACGGGCCAAGGGGCATTCGGCGCGCCCGGAAATCGACGCAACCGTTTCCGGTACCTGCATCAGCCGAGGAAGCCGAGCCGCGTCCGGCGGTTGGGATCGTCCCTGTTCGTGTCCGCCGAACTCCGCTGAGGCACCCCACCCTCGGGTGAGGCAGCCCCAACCCTCGGGTGCCGTCCAGCCGACCGCCGAGTGACCAGACCTCAGGCGTACCGGCGATTCCCTTGCAGGCGTTCGTGTCGTCGTCGGTTCCCGGCACGACTGCCGCCTTCGCCACGTCGAAGTCCGTGACGTACGCATCGTGGTCGGCGTCGCTGTCGACCTTCACCAGTGCCCCATCGCCGGAGGCGAGGCGCGCAGGGTTTCCCAAGTGCCGCTGGAGGAGCCGCTGCCGGTCTGCGAGTGGACGATGTCGGCCATGCAGCCGGCGGTCTTGAGCGTGACCGGCTTCTGGGCCATCGGGAGGCGGGTGAGCTTGAACATACCGACCCGCACTTTGGTGTGCCTGGTGGTGCCGCCCTCGGTGTACGTGCAGGTGACGTTGCCGAGGCCGCCGGTGATGGTGTCGCCCGGAGAGGGGTCGTCCGCAAGAGAAGGGAAGAAGCAGGCCTTGTACGGGCTGCCGGTGGTGGTGCTGTACTGCCAGTGGGCCCGGTCCTGACCCGCGAGCTTGGCGAAGTAGTCGCGGTACGCCGTGCAGATCGTCACGTTGCTCGGCGCGACGTAGGCGTCGTTCCGGAACCGGCTGCAGCTCCAGGCCCGACGTGGTGCACACGGTCTTCCGTGCACACGGCCTTCCGTGCCCTCGCACCCGCGCTACCGCCGGGCGAGGCCGCCGATCGCGGCGCGCCTTCCCGGTCGCGGAGAGTATCTATGGCCGAGTGGCCCGTGCCGCCAGGGGGTGTCTCCCGGATCCGGCGGCAGTGACCAGCAGCTCCTGACTGACGGTAGGTCAGATATGACCTGCGGAACCGCATTGAGGGCCCCTGTTTCAGCGGTGTGTGCGGTGTCACGCATTCCATGGACCGCCGAAGTTGTCTGCATCACAGCGGAAATGTCCACTTAGCGTCCATGCTCGAACCCGACATCAGCTCCCTAAGTGGCGCCTATCGGCCTCTCCTTGGGCGTGGTGTTCCAAAGTGACCCATGACACAGCACTCGTGACATTCCTGCTTTTTCGCCTGGAAAGGTGCACCATTATGGCCGCTTACCTCTGCCCTCCTGCCGTGATACACGGCGAGCACGCCGTGGAGACCAGCCAGATCGTGGCGGAGGTGCGCGATCGGCATCCGCATGCCGCGTGGGCGCCGCGGGTCGACGGCATCGCGGCCAGCACGGGCATCGAGGCCCGTGGGTGGATGCTGCCGCTGGAGACCGCCGTCGCGCCGGGCAAGGGCAGCGGCCTGCAGGCTGTCGGCGTCGCACCTGCCCAAGAGGCGCTGGCACGCGACGGGTTCAGCCAGCAGGACGTGGACCGTGCGATCGCCGCCCTCGAGGCGATACCCGCACCGCAGACCGTCCAGGAGCGCACCGCGCCGGCCTGGGAGGCCGTGCAGTCCTACGGGGAGCGTGCGGCGCGCGGGGCCCTGCAGATCGCCGGGCTGGACGCGGCGGATGTCGACTGCCTGATCACCAGTCACTCCACCACCCCGGCGCTGCCGGGTCTGGACATCGCCCTGGCCAACAAGCTTCCGCTGCGCAACGACGTGATGCTGCTGCCGGCCACGCAGTGGGCCTGTATAGCGGGGACCCGTTCCCTGGCGTTGGCGGCGGATCTCGTGGCCGCGGACCCCGACCGGGTGGTCCTGGTCGTGATCGCGGAGGCGCTGAGCACGACCTACCAGCCCGCGGACGACACTCTCGAGTCCCTGATCGTCCGGTTGCTGTTCGCGGACACCGCGGTCGCCATGGTGGTCACGGGCCGCCCGAGGCGCGAGTCGGTGCTGCGGCTGGACTCCGCCTGGCACCACACCCTGCCCGGCACCCAGGACCTGCACCGCCTGGAGACGCGGGCCGACGGCACCCACTTCGTGATGGACCGGCGCGGGCCGCGCGCGGTACAGGAGACGGTCACCGCGATGTGGGAGTGGCTGCGCGTCCGTTACCAGGACGACCCCGACTCCTGGCACCCCGACGTGTTGCTCGCGCACCCCGGCGGGACCCGGGTGCTGGAGTACATGGAGCAGACGATGCCCGACGCGTGGCCGTCGGGACTGCTGGACTACAGCCGGGACAGCTACACCAGCGGCAACCGCGGAGGCGCCGCCGTCTTCGACATCATGCGGCGGGCGCACGACGCCGGGCAGAAGCCGGGCAGTCGCGCCGTCCTGTACGCGGCGGCACCCGGCCTCACCGCCACCGCCCTGGAAGGGGAATGGCTGTAGTACGAGTCCGCGCCACCCGTACCGGCAAACGGGCCGTCCGCATCACCGGTCTCACCACCGGTACCCCTGAGGGCACCGTCGGTGGCGCCGGGTGACGCGTACGCCGAGCGCCGGGTGACGCCTACGCCTCCCGTACCCTCGCCGCGCTCCCGCACGCCGGCCGCGCCCCCGCCCCGCCCCGCCCCGCCCCGCAGTCGCGTCACCTCGCGACTTCCGCCCAGACCACCTTGCCGGTGTCCGTCCACCGCACCCCCCACCGAGTGGTGAGCCTGTGCACGATGTGCAGGCCACGACCCTCGTCGTCGAGGAGGCCGCCCCGGCTCAGACGCGGCCTGCCGTTGCCGGTGTCGCCCACCTCGCACAGCAGGCCGTGACCGGCCCTGATCAGCCGCACCGTGATGGGACCGGCGGCAAACCGCACCGCGTTCGTGACCAGCTCGCTGACCAGCAGCAGCACGTTGTCCCGGGTGTCGTCCCTGGTGCGCCATCGTCGCAGCAGCGCGGAGACCTGCGCGCGGGCACGGGCGGGCGCGTCGTCGCGGGCGGGCAGCCGCCAGGTCGCGGTGTCCTCCTTGCGGTAGCCGATCATCCGCGCGAGCAGCAGGGTCACGTCGTCGCGCTGGCGCGCGGGTGCCAGTGCAGAGACGACGTGCCGTGCGGCCTGCTGCAGGGCGTCCCAGGGGTGCACCGTGGACACGGCCTCCGCCAGCCTGGCGATGCCCTCGTCGATCGACTCGGCCGGATCCTCCACCAGGCCGTCGGTGTAGAGGGCGAGCAGGGAGCCCGGGGGTGCGCCGAACGTGTGTACGTCGAACGGCTCCCGCAGCGCGAACTCGGCGCCCAGGCCGGGGTGAGGACGGACCGTGAGCGGGCCCGCGTGCCCGTCTGGGGAGACCAGGACCGGAGGGAGGTGGCCGGCGCTGGACAACGCCACGTGGTGGCTGACCGGGTCGTAGAGGGCGATGCAGCAGGTCGACCCGAGGGCGCTGTAGCCGGCCGCCAGCCCGGACTCCGCGTCGTCCAGCAGCGTCACGGTCTCGTCCAGGTGCTCCAGTACCTCGTCGGGCGCGAGCCCTGCGGACAGCAGCGCGCGGGCCTCCATGCTCAGCTGGCCCATGGTTGCCGCGGCTCCCAGGCCGTGCCCAACGACGTCACCGACCACCAGTGCGGTACGCCCGTCCGGCAGCGGAAAACTGTTCACCCAGTCGCCGCCGACGCCCGCGCTGTCGGGTGTGGCGGGCTGGTAGACGCTGGCGATCTCGATGGTGTCGCCGCCGGTCCGGGGCAGCAGCCGGCGCTGCAGCGCCAGCACCTGCGTGTGCTCGCGGTGGTGCTGACGGGCCAGGTCGACGTGGTGGACCGTCCTGGCAACCAGTTCCTGCAGGTCGAACAGCTCGCTGTCGCGGAAGGGGGAGTCCGCCCGCCGCCAGACCTCGGCCACGCCCAGTACGACCGGCGGCGGGCCGTCCAGGACCAGCGGTATGCAGGCCACACCCGCCGACCGGTCGCCGGGCACCAGGGCACGCATCACCCGCGGACTGCCGAGTACCCGCTCGATCGCCTCCCGGTCGGGTATGACGATGGCCTGCGGGGCGTCGTCCCGCCGTACCGCCTGCGCCAGCAGGCGACTCGCGTCGCTGGGAAGATCGTCGCCCGGAGTCACGTAGCCCTCGGGCCACGCCCGGTCCGGCACCAGGGCCGCCCGCCGCAGCCGGATGCGGCCCTGCGCCTGCTCGGTGACTCCCTCGCCTGTCCACACGGCGAAGTCGAGGTCGACGGCGGCCACGTCTCCCCAAGCCAGCAGGGACTCCGCCAGCGACTGCGCCGTCTCGCCGATGTCCAGCGAGGTGCCGATCGCGGTCTCGGCGGCGTACAGGTGCAGCCTCTTGGCCATGGCGATCACGGAGATGGTCAGGCCTTCCTGAGGCACCGCGGCGGGCAGGATGCTCAGCGATACCACCAGCTCCGACCCGTCGCCGCGCCGCACGCGCTGGATCCGGGCGACGTGTGCTTCACCGGTTTCCAGGACCTGCCGCAACCGCCGTGTGACCGTCGGTACGTCCCCGGGAGGCAGGAGAGCGACGAAAGGGCTCCCGACCACGGGATCCAGACCCGCGAATACGGGGGCGTCCAGATTGCAGCGGGTGATTCTCAGATCCCTGTCCAGGTTGACCACGCCGAGAATCTGATCCTGACGGCTGGCCGCCGCGTTGTCGGGTACGCGTCGGCTGGTGGTGCGGTCGCCCTGCGCGTCGGCAGGACCGGCGGCCGCTGCCGCTCCGCCGCTCGGGATGTAGCGCCCCAGGGCGCTGCTGACCAGGTCGAACGGCGAAGAGGACGAAGGGGAGGGGGTGGAGTCCATGCGGCTCTCTCGGCAATCCCGGGCACAGCGCCAGGGCGTACTCGGACCCGTCCGACGGGGCCCCGAGATCCCTGACGGCACATCTCATTGAATAACATCGGGAGTCGCTTCGCCCACATCGGCGGATCACGCGTCGAACGCGGACAGTGAGGAATACCGCGGCCGGTGGGACCGTGCTCACCTCGCCGGGGCCGTCGCCCGCCAGGATACGACGACCGCCGCAGGATCACTGTGCGCCGGCGTCGAAGGCTCTGACGAGGTTCCGGGCTCGTGCCGCTGTGCCGGGCGATCGGTGTCCCCGGCCTCGGCCGCGAATCCGTCTGCCGCCCTCAAGCAGCACCTACGTCGCTGGGGCGGGTGAAGTTGTGGACGCGCTCCCAGCCACCTCCGCCGCCCGTGCAAGGCGCCTGGACCGCCCTCTCCTCCAGCGGTGGACGGTGGTGCTGCGCGAGGCCGTGCCGGAGCCGGCGACGGATCCTCCCCGAGCCCACCTGCTGCTCGCTCGCCGCGGACCGGCCGGCGGAGAGGGGGAATCGATACGGCGGGACGCCTGACTCGATGGCCGACATGCTCACGAAGGGCCGGCTGCTGCCGGCCGGCGTCTGACCGCCCCGCGTTCCGCACCGCTTTGCGCTCGTAGAGCTCCATCGCCCCCGGGGCGCGCATCATCAAGGGGGGAGACCGTCGACGACGAGTGGCGATGAGGTTGTCGTTCCTTGAACCCCTCTACGCGGAGCCGGGCCCGTTCGCCCCGTGTACCTGAACGTTTGCGGGGGCTCTGATCAGTCTGCCGTGCTCCCCGTGCCGAGGCCGACCCCTTCGCCGAAGCCACCCCGCGCTCAGGGCTACGACATCGAGGGCGGAGAGAAAGGGCACCCACGGCCCGGGAACGCAACGGTGCGGCGCTACGCACCGAGTCACATGAACCTGAGCAGCACCACCAGAGCAATCGGTGCGGGGAGCACAGCACGTAGCACGCGCCACCGGACGTCCTCGCGCATGACGAGTGCCAGGAACGCGAGTGAGTACGGAGCCGCCAGCGGAATCGCCGAGATCAGGCCTACGGTCGGCGACACGTGATTACTGAAGACCAAGATCGCCCACAGGGCGGCCCACCCGGCCGCCCCGGCCGTGAGTACCTGAACCGTGAGCAACCGGCGTCGAGCACGGTCTGTGGTCACGCGGGACTCGGCGATCGTGTCGCGGACGATCATGACGCCCGTCCATGCGAAGAGCGTTGCTACAGCCAGGATGATGAGCAGCCCGAAGGCGGCGAGCCCGCCGTCACCCAGGATCGAGTCCGGGTGCCAGAACATCTCGATGAAGATCCAGGAAGGAACGCCCAAAATGACGCCTGCCGCCCATATGGAGACGACCTCCTTGCCCAGACGGTCCGACCACCACCCTCTCAGGGCCCGCCGCCACAGCAAGATCTTGCGCAGGCCCTCGCCCATACTTCCGCCCTCCGCCGACCGCTCGGGCATCCTAGGCCGACCTCCGAGAGCGCGGCGCACGCGGCCGAAGTGAAGTGTGCGGGCTGGATTGTTGGCTCCAACCCTGATAAATGACCTTGTCATGACCATGAAGGCGATTGAACTGCACAGCATCAATCGTTGGGAGGCGTCCTTCCTGCGCGAGGAAGTGGGCGGCTACTTCACCCACGGCGTCGAGTGCAGGCCGGGCGCGACGGTACTCGACGTCGGCGCAAACATCGGTGTGTTCTCGGCGGCCGTCTATGAGCGGCTGGACGGGAACGTGCGGATCTACGCCTTCGAGCCGGTGCCGCCACTCCACGCGACACTGGAACGCAATGCTCGCGAGTTCTTCAACGGACGTCTGACCGCGCTCCCTTACGGCCTGGCGTCCCGTGACGACGAGCTCGATTTCAGCTACGTTCCGGCCGCCACGATCTTCTCGTCCTCCTCGCGGGATCAGGGGAACATCGAGGCTGAGCGGCGGCGGGTCACCGCCAGCGTTGTCGAAATGATCCGCCAGGGCGGCCTGGGACCGGTCCTGCGCCGCGTACCCGCTCCCATCCTCATTCTTCTCGTCAGTCGCAAGCTGCGGGTGATGCGGCGGCTTGAGATGCACCGGGTGAAGGTCAGGCCCCTGTCATCGGCGCTCGACGAGCAGGGCATCGACCACATCGACCTGCTCAAGGTCGATGTGGAAGGCGCCGAAATCGATGTGCTCAGAGGCATCGAGGAACGGCATTGGCCGCTGGTCCGCCAGGCCGTCGTCGAGGTGGAGCACTGGCAGCAGAACCGCGACACAGTCTGCGAGGTCTTCCTCACGCACGGGTTCACCGTCAGCACCGAGCAGGACCCGGTGCAGCGGGCCGGCGACATCGGCATGGTGTTCGCGGTCAGGCCCTGACCGCGCACAGTACGGCGTCGGGCGTGGCACGTATGCGCGAAGTGCTGCCGCGCATCCGCGCATCCTGGCGTACGGGCGTCCGGATGCCCGCCCCAAACTGATCAAGGGGTAGCGAGTACCGCAGCGCAGTACAGCGTCCCCGTCGTTCGTCCGCCTTGGCTTGTGCCTCTTCGAGCTGCTCGGGTTTTCACGGCGCCTCCCCGGCGAAGCCGGCGATCACGGCTGTTACTTGGCGGCAAGCGGGCCGCGTGCACCGTGCGACCGAGCGGGGGACGCCGCACATGGGGACCGGGCCCGCGTAGGCCGAACGGGTGACGTCCTGTCGCCCGGATGCATGACCGGGCGATGCGGGCCGCGGCGGCTTGTGCACGGTCGGTGTCCGCGGCCACGGGCACCGGCACCCGACGTCTTCACCCCATTCGCCCGCAGCCCAAGGGTGCGCCGTGAATCCGGTCTTGCACCGGCCTACCGGAGGTCACGAGGAACAAGCAGTCCTGATCCCTGCGCGAGTTCCGAACCTGCCTGCTCTCCATCCGGTTCTGCGGTTCAACACGGTCGCGGTCCGCTCAGGTCGGCGCACTCCCGTTCACTCACCGTCATCGTCGGGGGTGCGTGGCCGCACACCTGCACATAGCGTCCCAGCTGTGGACCAGCCAGGGAGTGGACATGAGTCGAACCAAGCGCAGCAGGATCCTCGGCACGGCACGTAAGCGGGCGCCGAGGATCGCGTCCCGCATCGTGACGACACCCACGGCGCCCGCCCCAACGGCACCCGAACGCGAGTCGCCGCGGTCGGCGCCGACCCGTGATCACACCCTCCCGCACGCTCCACCGCGCCGGTCCACCCGCATGCGCATATCCGAGAACAACCCTTGGTCGGTCACGCTGATGAGTTTCCTCGTCCTGGGGGGCCTGGGAGTGTGTGTTCTCGGCGCCGTGCTCGCCACGTCGGTGATTTTGGACATCGTGGCCCCGGGCGAGGGGCCGGCTCCGTCGCAGACGCTGATCATCGCCACTGTGGTCGTCGCGCTGGAGGTCCTCCTGGGCACCGTCGTGGCGTGCGTGTGCAGCTTCATGTACAACTACACCGCGCGGTTCAGCGGCGGCGCCGAAGTGGCCCTGCCCGACGATCTCAGCGATCCGGCACCGGCAGGAAGCCGAGGCGAAGAAGCACAAGATCCGCAAGAAGCGCTGGCTCCGGCTGACATCGACAGGTGACATCAACGGACCTTCATGCTGCTGGGCGTGTAAGCCGCCGTGCTCGGCCGAGGGACTTGCCCGTCCCGAAGTGAGCATCACCGGTGTGCCGAACGGTGCGGACGAACACACCACCGCGCCGCAGCACCCGCCCGACCTCACCGACAAGTGCTCGGATCTCGGCAGTGGACGGAGCCATGCAGAGCAGCAGGTGCGCGAAGACCGCGTCCACCGAAGAGCCGGACAGCGGCAGCGGGTCGCGGACGTCGTGAACGGTGCTGGTCACCCGTTCGGCCAGGCCCTACGCGCGTGCCGCCTTCCCCGAACTGGGCGAGTCCGACCGGGCTGAAGTCGCCGGACACCCTGCCGAGCGGCTGTCGGCGCTGCCGGCCCGCTCCGCGCCTCGGTCGCGTCAGTAGAACGCGGACGTCGCCTTCGTGGTCGTCAGGGCGCGGCCGGGATGCCGAAGCCGGCGAGGAGGCCGCGTACGCGCTGCACTCGACGGGTCGCCGTTGCGACAGGACTGAAGCGGCCGCCGGGAAGCCGCGCCCGGCTGCCGTCAATGTGTCCGCGGCCAGATGGAGCCGAGGATCACCTGTACCTGGCCGATCAGGCGCGATGGGTCGAACTTGCCGGGATCGGTGAGTGCGAGACGGCCGAAGTGTTCCGCGCAGGCGACAAGTGCGTGGGCGAGGACTTGCGCATCGAGCTGCGGGTCGGAGGCCGGGCCGTTCCGGTGGGCGAGGGCGAGGGAGATCCATGCTTCGACCCGGAGCCGGAACCGTTCCCTGTCCGCCTCGATGCGGTCGCGGACGATGGTGGGCATGTTGCCCGGGGGCAGCAGGATCAGCCGCCAGGTGTCCGGGTCCTGGTGGAGCATCGCGGACATCCGGCGCACGGTTTCGGCGGCGAACGCGGCCGGGGCGCTCGGGCCGTGCGGGCCGTGCGGGCCGTGCGGGCTGGGAATCGTCTCGAGGAGGCGTTCGAAGGCGCGTGTCTGCTGTCGGTCGAGCAGGGCGGTCAGCAGGGCGTCGAGATTGTCGTAGGCGCCGTAGACCACCGACCGGGCGACATCGGCCCTCTTCGCGATGGCATCGATGGAGACGCGGTCGTAGCCGTCGTTCACGATCACGGCGAGGGCGGCGTCGAGCAGTTGCTCGCGGCGCTGCTCGATCGGGACGCGCGGGGCGTAGGGGCGCCGCTTGCGTGGCCTGTCTTGCGAAGAGAGGGACGCTGACACCTTGGCAGTTTACGACATGCGTGTCTTAATTTAAGACAGCAGTGTCGTAATTGAGGGCGGCGTACGCCGCGGACGCACGAGGAGCGGCTCATGGCGAAGCTGAAGCGCGGCGAGATCGAACCGCACGAGGACTACGGCTTCTTCGGTCCGGGCTCGGTGGTGTGGAAGGTCTGGGGCTATCCGACGGCGCCGACGGTGGGATTCCAGCGAGCCGTGGTGGTGGAGGAACTCGACCCGCCGCTGGTGGCCGCCGTCCACGCGACCCAGGGCATCTACCGGCGCTCCCGCACTCGTTACGACCGGACCCTGAAGTACTTCGCGATGGTGGCCTTCGCCGGTTCACGGGAGGTGTGCCAGGCCGCGGACATCCTGGTCAAGGTGCATTCCAAGGCGATCGGCCGACTGCCCTACGGCGGCGGGACCTACGATGCCAACGACCCCGCCTCGCAGCTGTGGATCCAGCTCACCGGCTGGCACTCGATCCTCTACGCGTACGAGAAGTACGGGCCCGGGAAGCTCTCCGCGCAGGAGGAGAAGGAGTACTGGGAGGCATGCGCTCTCGCCGCGGAACTGCAGACGTGCTCACCCGACGACATTCCCCGCAGCCGCGAAGGGGTCCGGGCGTACTTCGAACGGATGCGCCCGCAGCTGTCCGCCAGCCCGATCGCCCGGCAGGCCATGAACCACCTGCTCAGGAGCGAGCTCGTACTGCCGCCGGTGCCGCGCTGGGCGAAGCCGGCGAATCTGGTTGTCGCGAAGGCGCAGCGGATCGCCACGATCGCCACCATGCCGCGCTGGATGCGTGAGATGGCCGGGATCCGGCAGTCACGCCTCCTCGACCTGCTCATCGTGCCCGTCATGAAAACGGCCTTCGCGCTCGCCCACCTCAGCCCCAAGGCCGAACTGCGCCTGCTGGGAAGGATCTCGCCCTCCACGGTCGCGGTGGTCGCGCCGGTCAAGCTCGGCATTCCTCCCCGCAAGGAGGAAGTACTGGCGCCTGCGGAAGCCCGCGCCCGCTACGGCTACGCCAGGCCCGCCGAAGCCCACCTCGAATTCCGGGCCCGGCAGGCCGCACGCGTCTTCGCCGACGGTGAGGCCCCCAGCGAGCAGGGGCTCATCGAATCTCAGGAGATCCTGGGACCGCTCTCGTGACCAGGAACGGCCACTGGGGGCGGCGGCCTGCCGACTTGCCGTTCGTGACGGCCGAGTGGTCAGCGAGTGAGGGATCTCCGGCCCTGCTCAGGCGGGCCGCCTCACTGCTGGGTGTGACCGTCTCGGATCAGCCAGGATGCGACCGGCGACCGTACGGATGACAGACGAGGCGTGAGGATGCAGGACGACGTGATCGATCTTGCCGCCCATCACGGTCCGCACGTACCATCACGGTCCGCACGTACTGGAATCCGCAGGAAGGCTTCCTCTTCGGGCGTCCCGCTCTCATCGCGAAGCCAAGGGCCCGGTTCCGGCCGGGTCATCGGGTCGGTGGCGCCCGGCGCCTCCCGGTCGCCGGCCCAGCCGACGATGTGACCCCCGCCAGACGCGGCGGCGGTCAGCACGTCCTCTCGTTGCCCTCCGGACACGACGGTGGCGAGCCTCATCCGCGACAGCCGTCGCACGCCGAGCAGGCACTTCCCTATCCGTCATAGGGGCGTTCGATCATGTTCAGCCCAGGAAGCTCAGTCGAACCTGGCGGTTGACATTGTCTTTATTGGTGTCCGCCAACCTCCGCTAAGACAACCCCGCCCACGGCTTGGCGGTGCTGGAAGGCCTGGTCGCCGCCACCATGCTCACGAGAGGCCGGCTGCTGCCGACCGGCGCCTGACCGCCCCGCTTTGCGTTCGTCGAGCTCCATCGCCCCCGGGGCGCGCATCATCAAAGGAGGGGAGACCGTCGACGAGGAGTGGCGATGAGGTTGTCGTTCCTTGAACCCCTCTACGCGGAGCCGGGCCCGTTCGCCTCCGTGTACCTGAACACCTCCCGAAACGTCGAGCATCCCGACCGGGCGATCGCGCTGCGCTGGCAGCGGCTGCGCGAGAGTCTGTCCCGCCAGGGCTCGGACCGGGCGCTGCTGAACGTACTGGAGGAGGTGGTCGGCGCCGACACAGAGGTGCCGGGGGTGCACGGTCAGGCCATCTTCGCCGCCCACGGCACACTCGTCCTGGACGGGGAGCTGCCCAGGCCGCCCGAACACGACTCCGCGCGCTACAGCATCCTGCCGGACGCGATGCCCCTGGTCACCCAGCATCTTCCGGGGATCCCCTACCTGGCCGTAGTCGTCCACTACGGCGGCCTTCCGACCGCCGAGACCCACGGCTGGGTGACTCTGGAGGCGGAGACCGGCACCTGGCCCGCGTCTACCGTCACCCCGGGTGAGCGGCTGCAGCGCAGGGTCGCGGTGGCGGCCTGGCACCGTACCTCTGTCCGGCTCGGTCAGCGGCTGGACGAACGGGCGCGGCGCGCCCATGCCGACGCCGTCGTCGTGGGCGGGGACGAGTGGGCGTGCAACGTACTGATCCGCCGCCTGCCGCACACCCTGCGGGACAAGGTCGTACGCGTGGGCGGCCGGACCCCCACCGCCACCGGACGCGCCCTGTTGGAGCCGCAGCTCGACGGCGTCTTCCGCGGCCGCATGGCCGCGCACGACCGGGATCTCGTGGACATCTTCATCGGCCGGCGCGCCCTGGACGGACCCATGACGGACGGGCTGGCCGCCACCGTCGCCGCCCTCCAGCGCGGCCAGGTCGCGGCCCTTCTGCTGAACCGGCCGCCAGGGTCTTCGCTGCGGCTCTGGGCGGGCTCCCAGCCCACTCAACTCGCCCTGACGGAGGCGGAGCTGATGTCCTTCGGCGTGCGGGCCCCGCGCGAGGAACGCGCCGACGAGGCCCTCGTCCGGGCCCTCGTCGGCACCGGTGCCGAGCTGGTCGTCGTGCCGGAGAGCGAGCTGAGGCTGTGCGAGGGCGTGGGCGCCCTGCTGCGGTACGCCGACCCGGGGACCCCGTCCTGACTCCGACGCGCTGTGCCTCCCGGATCACGGGCCCCTTGGCGCCCGACCGCCCCGGATCGCACCGCGCGCGGAACATACCGCCATGGGGCCGGAGCGGCAGCGCGGCGTATGAGCGGCGGATGGGGCACATGGACGGGAGCAGCGGCGCGGAGAAGACGGACCGCGGACGAGGTGGCGTCCGCGTACCGGGGCAGGCCCGTTCCGCTCCCCCACGGACAGGTGACCGCCCAGCCCTCGCTGATCGCCATGATGGTCTCCGCTCTCGGCCTCACCGGAGACGAACAGGTCCTGGAGGTCGGGACCGGATACGGCTGGCAGACCGCGCTGCCGGCCCGCTCGGCCGCGTACGTCGTCAGCGTCGAGCGCCGGCCCGACCTGGTCGACGAGGCCCGCCTGCGGCTGGCCCGGCAGGGCATCGGTAATGCCGCGGTCGTACTCGGCGACGGGACCCGGGGGATGCCGCCCCGTGCCGACCCGTGCCCCGTACGCCGTCATCGTCTGCGCGCCTTCCCGCGAGTGCCTGAGCCGCTCGCGGACCAGCTCCGCACCGGTGGCCGGCTCGTCCAGCCGATCGGGCAGGGCGGGCAGGAGCGCGTCGAGCTGTACGAGCGGCGGGCCCACAACCTGGCGCACCGCAGGACGGTCACCGTGGCCCGGTTCGTCCGGCTGTACGGCGCCCATGGCTACGACCAGCGGTGACGCCCTCAGCGCTGACAGGTCAGTGAAATGTTCTCACCCTCCCCGCTGTACCGACGGGGGATCACCGTTCTGTCGTCGAACGCGGTGCTGCTGAGTTCAATTCCGCTCATGCGCGCCGCCCTACCCGCAACAGCGGCACCAGCACCGGTCCGCACCCCAAAACCCCCGCTCGGCCGAGCCCACCCGAGCCGCATCAGGAGGCGGGGGGTGAAGATGGCACTGTGCCGACAAGGATCCTGCTCGAGGGCCGCCCTGGCGCGGGCAAGACGACCGCCCTGCGTCGGCTCGCCGCGCTGCTGCCCACCCACGCAGCCGGCGGCTTCACGACGGAGGAGATCCGGCAATCCGGCGCCCGCGTCGGTTTCGCCCTGGAGACCTTGGCAGGCCGGCGGGAAGTACTCGCCCATGTCGACCTGCCCGGTCCGCCACGGGTAGGGAAATACGGCGTCGATCCGGGCGTCATGGAACGACTGGCGCTGCCGTCGCTTCGGCCGGCAGCGGCCGAGGAGGCAACAGGGCGGCTGGTGCTCATCGACGAGCTGGGGCGGATGGAACTGTCGTGTACGGCGTTCCGGCAGGCGGTCGACGCGCTGTTCGTCGCAGAGGTCGACGTCGTCGCCACGGTCCACACGCACCTCGATCCGTTCACCGACGCCCTCAAGCGGCGCACCGACATCGAGGTCATCCAGCTCACTCCGGCAAATCGGGACGTCCTGCCTGGGGAGCTCGCGGCCCGGCTGCAGCAGCCCCGGACGCACGGAAGGCCTCCCCCTCACGGATGAGAGACCAACCTCCGACCTGCTGAAAGCAGAGTCGGGGGAGACAGGATGTATCGACCGCCCGTCCCGGGATCACCCGGCAACCAGCCGAACTTGTGCTGGGTCAAGCCCGACTCAACCAGCAGCAGGTTGCACAGGCCGACTGCGTACGCCTCATCACTGTCGTCTCCCGTTTCCATGGCGGCGCATCATGCCAGCCCCTGATGCATGCCACCCTGGAGCCGGAGACGGACGAGCACTTGGCCACGGAGGCCGGCCGGGTCGGCAGGCGGGTCCCGTTCCGGCGGCAACATGCGCAACGGCTAAGGGCCAAGGAGGTCATGACGGAGGTCGGTGCGGTCACGGTCCGGGTCCCCCGGAACCGGCTGGGTACGTTCCGGCCTCAGCTGCCGCCCTCGTACGTCCGCCGCACGGGCGCGCTGGACGACATTCTGATCTCACTGACCGCGAAGGGCCTGACCGGCCACTGCGGCTCCTGCGCGACTGTCGGCCCGTGCCGAACCCGCGAAGGCCTGCCGGAACGCGCAGTTGGGCAGTGTGACGCGTCACATACAGACAACACTGCACCACTGTGGGAACTTCAAGTGCCCTTCCTGCCAGCCTAGTTACTGAAAAGCCGGGCGTGAGGTCCGGCCGACCGCACGGATCGCGTCGCTCGTCCCCTGTGCGGGTAGGAGACGGAACCGCGGGCCGGCGGGGGAACCGGCGAGAGGGGCGGCCCGCCTGCGGAGAGGATCGAATGCGCTCTTTCGAAGCCCTGACGTTTGATCAGGTAGTCGACACGGCTCGCTATCCCCTGTCGGAACTCGCGAGCGCCCGGGGACAGGCCGTGGTTTCCCGTGCCCGGCGCGACCTGTCGACTCTCGGCTGCACCGTGCTGCCGGACTTCATTCGCCCGTCGCTACGCGATGTGCTGCGGCAGGAGTGCTCGGCCATCGCCCCCCGGGCGCACCACGACACCGAGACGGTGAACGTCTACAACATCGCAGTGGACTCGGCACTGCCGGAGGACCATCCGGGCCGGAAGATCTTCGAGCGGGGTAACGCGTTCGTCGCACGGGACCGCATCCCCGCGGACTCCCTCATCAGCCGGCTCTACTCCAACTTGACGTTCCGGCACTTCATCGCCCGCTGCTTCGAACTGCCGGAACTGCACGAGCTGGCGGACCCGCTCTCCGGGCTGGTTCTCAACGTCATCGCGCCGGGCATGGAGCACCCCTGGCACTTCGACACCAACGAGTTCACCGTGAGCATGCTCACCCAGCAAGCGCAGGCCGGCGGCGTCTTCGAGTACTGCCCGAACATTCGGACCGCGCAGGACGAGAATTTCGACGACGTCCGGGACGTAGTGGACGGCCGGGGCGAGCGGTTGACCCGGCGCCTCCCCCTGCAACCTGGTGACCTTCAGTTGTTCAAGGGCCGCTACTCGCTGCACCGAGTGAGCCGGGTGCGCGGCGAAGTCGCGCGCCACTCCGCGATATTCGCCTACAGCGAGCGCCCCGGCGTCATCGGGAGCGTGGAACGGACCCGGCAGCTCTTCGGCCGGGTGCTGCCCGAGCACCTGGCGGCCGAGGGCCGGGCGGTCCGCGGCGACCGGCTCCTGGACTAGCGGGCGGCGAGAACGCGTAGTCGCCGTAGGCCGTTTCCCCCTGCGCGATCCCACGGAGGAGTAAGCCCTGTGCGTTTCGACGTGACCGGAAAAGTCTCACTCGACCACATCTACGACCAGCCCGATCCGCGAACCTATTTCAGGGTGCTGCGCCCGCTCGACTACGGCGTCCCGCAGCAGGCCAAGCCCTACTTCGCCAAGATCATCACCGAGTACCGGGAGTCCCAGCACGTCGCGGTACCGAAGGTGCTGGACATCGGCTGCTCGTACGGAATCAACGCAGCCCTGCTGAAGTACGACGCGACCATGGACGAGCTGTACGCGCGCTACGGCGACGAGGAGCGTGCGGGTGAGAGCCGCGAGGCCTTGCTGGCCCGCGACCGGGAGCTCGCTCGGTCACGCCAACCCCCGCAAGCGATCCGTTTCGTCGGCCTCGACACCTCCGGCAGCGCGCTGTCCTACGGTCTTGAGGCCGGGTTCCTCGACGACGCGGTGCAAGCCGACCTGGAGGAGCACGAGCCCACACCGCGACAGCGCGCCCAGCTCTCGGGTACGGACCTGGTGATCTCGACGGGCTGCGTCGGCTACGTCACCGAGCGGACGCTCACGCGAATCGTCCGGGCGCAGGGCATCCGCCGGCCCTGGATGGCGCACTTCGTGCTGCGGATGTTCCCGTTCGACCCCGTCGAGCGCGCATTGGCGAGTCTGGGTTACCGGACCATACGCGTCGACGAGGTGTTCAGACAGCGGCGGTTCGCCTCCCCGCAGGAGCAGGCGCTCGTGCTCGACAGCATGTCGGCCGCAGGGGTGGATCCACGGGGCCTGGAGGCGGAAGGCTGGCTGTACGCACAGCTCTACCTTTCCCGGCCGTACGACATCACAGGTACCGACGATCCGAATCGAGAACAGAGTTGAAGACCAGTCAGGATGCGTCAGGCAACGCGACCTTCGCCCAGGAGAACAGCCTCCCGCGCGTGCCGCTGCCTACGCTGGATGCGAGCTGCGAGAGGTTTCTCGCCTGGTGTACGCCGCTGCTGACCGCCGACGAGCGGTCGGCGACGGAGGCGGAGGTAGCCGCCTTTCTCGGACCCGGTGGCCCCGGCCGGGTGCTGCATGCCGCGCTGGAGGAATACGACGCCACGGAGGGTGTGCACAGCTGGCTCGACACCTTCTGGCCGTACCGATACCTGGGCCGCCGGGACCGGATCGCGCTCAACGCCAACTTCTTCTTCCTGTTCCAGGACTCCGACCAGGCGCAGGTGGAGCGGGCGGCCGGGCTCGTCGCCGGGGCCCTCAACTACAAGCGGCAGCTCGATCAGGGGCTGATTCCACCGGTGGTGCAGCGCGGAGCACCTCAGTCGATGGTGCAGAACAAGTTTCTGTTCTCCACCACGCGTATCCCCGGCGTGCAGCAGGACACCGTCCGCGCCCCCTACACCGAGGAGTGGCCGGGCCCGTCCGAGGCCCGGCACGTCGTGGTGTTCTTCCGGGGCGGCATGTTCCGGCTGGACGTGCTGGGTCCGGACGGTGTCCCGCACAGCCTGGATGACATCGAGGCGGGACTGCGCGCCGTGATGAAGGCCGACGCCGACCCGGCCGGCGCGGACACCTCGGTGGGCCACCTCACCACCATGGCCCGCGCGGAGTGGGCGGCCGCCCGGGAGTCCCTTGTCGCCTGCCACCCCCGCAACGCCGACGCCCTTGACGATGTCGAGACCGCGCTGTTCTGCGTCGCTCTGGAGGACTTCGCCCCCGCGGACGTCCAGGAGGCCTGTGACCAGCTGCTGTACGGCGACCGTGGCAACCGCTGGTTCGACAAGGCCGTGTCCTTCGTCGTCTTCGCCGACGGACGGGCGGGCATCAACGTCGAGCACTGCGAGTTGGACGGGACCACGATCCTCACCTTCACCGACGCCCTGCTCAACACCCCGGCCGAGGAGCAGTCCCGGCAGTCCGGAGCCCGCTCCCAGGGGCTGCCGGCGCTGGAGCGGATCGTGTTCGAACTGGACGACGCGCTGCGGGACCAGGCGCGCTCCGCCGCCGACGCGTTCGCGGCGTACGGGGAGAACACCGCGACCAGCACGTTGTCGTTCGCGGACTTCGGCAGCAGCGCGGCCAAGGTGTTGGGGGTCTCGCCGGACGCGTTCGTCCAAGCCGCCTACCAGCTCGCCCACCAGCGCGCCAAGGGGCACCTGGGTGCCACGTACGAGTCGATCGCCACCCGGCAGTACCGGCACGGGCGGACCGAGGCGATGCGCGTCGTCACCACCGAGATGACGGCTTTCGTGGCGGCGATGGAGGACCCCGCAGCGGACGCGGACGCCCGGCGCGCCGCCTTCCGGGCAGCCACCGAGGCCCATGTGGCGCGCGCGAAGGCGTGCCAGGCCGGGCAGGTGCCGGAGCAGCACCTGTGGGAGCTGGAGCTGATCCAGCGCCGGCGCGGGGCCGAGCTCGGGGTGACCGAGCAGCCCGCGCTGTACCGGACGCCGGGCTGGTTGACCATGCGGGACGACTACCTGAGCACGAGCTCCGCGCCGTCCGTCAATATCCAGTACTTCGGCTTCGGGTCGACCAGCAGCCAGTGCATCGGTGTCGCCTATGTGCTCCTTCCCGAGCGGTTCAACCTCTACCTGAGCACGCCGATGGCGGTCGCTGCGCAGATGCGGACGTTCGCCGACCGGCTCCGGGAGGCGATGGACGAACTCCGGGAGCTGCTGGCGTCCGAGCGGCCCAAGGACTGAACGGAGCCCGCCGCCGGACCGGAACTCCTGGTAGGGGACCACGGTCCGGCGGCACGGACGGCTCCAGTGGCCGAGCCGGTCCTGAGCTGAGCTGAGAAAGCCCAGGTCAGCGTCGCCGCCGTCGCACACCGCGCGGACGTTTCCCGCACCTTCCTCCACGGGAATCGCGACGTCAGAACCGCGGTCACCACTGCCATGACCGAGGCCGGAGAACGCCGCTCCCCGTTGCGTACTGAGATGTGGCGGCCACACCCAGGACGATCTTGCTCAGCCCAGGAAGCTCAGCCGCACCTGACGGTTGACATTGTCTTTATTGGTGTCCACGAGGCACACCGACTGCCAGGTGCCCAGTTCCAGCCGCCCGTCGATGACCGGAAGGGTCGCGTGCGGCGGGACGAGCGCGGGGAGGACGTGGTCGCGGCCGTGGCCCGGGCTGCCGTGCCGGTGCTGCCAGCGGTCGTCGGCGGGAAGCAAGGTGTGCAGGGCGGCCAGAAGGTCGTCGTCGCTGCCGGCTCCCGTCTCGATGACGGCGATGCCGGCGGTGGCGTGGGGGACAAAGATGTTCAGCAGGCCGTCGCGGCCGGCCGCCGCCTCGCGCAGGAACTCCGCGCAGTCGGCGGTCAGGTCGACGACCCGCTCCCGGGAACCGGTGGCCACGTTCAGCATCCGAGTGGTGAAGGCATCTGACATGCCCTCATCCTGGCCCATTCGCCGGGTTCCACTCCTCTCGACGCGACCGGTCCACGGTACGGCGGGTCCACGGGGCTAGACGCCGTTGACCATGGAGCACCGGCTCCTTCGACGGCCGTGCCGTCATCGACGATCTGCGACTCGACATCGAGCCCGGCGGGTTCGTGGCCCTGCTCTGCCGCAGCGGCTGCGGCAAGTCCACGCTCCTGCGCATCCTCGCCGGGCTCGACCGCGAGGTGGAGGGGACCGTGCTGGCGCCGCGCCGCCGGGCGGTGGCCTTCCAGGCACCCAGGCTGATGCCGTGGAAGGAGGTGTGGCCCAACGTGCTGCTCGGCCTGCCCGGCAGGCCCGAACGCGGTGTCGCGGAGCGGGCGTTGGACGAGGTGGGACTCGGTCACCTCGCGGGCGTCTGGCCCAGAACCCGCTCCGGCGGCGAGGCCCAGCGCGCCTCCCTCGCCCGCGCCCTGGTGCGTGAAGCCGATCTGCTGCTGCTCGACGAACCGTTCGACGCCCTCGACGCGCTCACCCGGATCAAGGCCCAGCGGCTGGTCGGGGAGTTGTGCCAGCACCGCGGCTGCGCGGTGCTTCTGGTCACGCACGACGCCGAGGAGGCGGTGCTGCTCGCCGACCGCGTCCTGGTGACGGACAGCGGGCGCATCGCCCATGAACAGCGCATCGGCCTCGACCGGCCGCGCGACATCGCCGACCCCCGCTTCGCCCCGCTGCGGGCCGGCCTGCTGGAACGGCTCGGCGTCAGCACCGTCGCCGAAGCCGCCTGAATTCCCCCTCGGCCCCCGAAAAGAACGGATCCGCCATGCGACGCCGCCTCGTCCCCGCCGCGCTGCTCCTGCCTCTCGCCCTCCTGCTCACGGCCTGCCGCGGCAGCTCGTCCGCCAGTACGGGTACCGGTACCGACGGTTCGTGCTCGCTCACGCTCGGCGTCGGTTGACCAGAAGGGCGGTTCGGAAGCCATCCTGAGGGCCGCCGGTGAGCTGAAGAACCTGGAGTACAAGATCAAGTAGTCGACGTTCACCTCCGGGCCGCCACTGCTGGCGGCGGTCGACGCCGAGGCCGTCGACATCGGGGGTGTCGGTGACACCCCGCCGGTGTTCGCGGCCGGCGCCGGCTAGAAGATCACGGTGGTCGCCGCCTGGCACGGCGCGTCCGAGGGCGACGCCATCCTCGTACCGAACGGCTCGAAGCTGACCGGGCCCGCCGCCCTCAAGGGCAGGTCGATCGCCGTGGCGCAGGGCTCCTCCGCGCACTACCAGCTGGTCGCCTCCCTCAAGGCAGCCGGGCTGAGCCCGAACGATGTCCAGGTCATGTATCTGCGGCCGGCCGACGCGCTCGCCGCCTTCACCTCCGGCAAGGTCGACGCGTGGGCGGTCTGGGACCCATACACCTCCCAGATCCTGCAGGCCAAGCAGGGGCGGGTGCTCACCACCGGCGACGGCATCACCCACGGGCTCACCTTCCAGGTGGTCGCGCCCACCGCGCTGCGGGACCCGAAGAAGGCCGCCGCCGTCAAGGAATACCTCGCGCGACTGCAACGTGCGCAGGCCTGGGCGTACGACCATCAGGAGGGGTGGGCCGAGGTGTGGGCGAAGGACACCGGGCTGCCGTACGAGGTGGCGCTGGCGTCGGTGAAGCGCAGCAATTCCACCCGTGTCCCGGTCACCGTCGACAAGCAGCTCGTCATCTCCGAGCAGCAGATCGCCGACACCTTCACCGAGCTGAAGCTCATCCCTGGGAGGGTGGGCTTCGGCGATTTCGTGGACCCCCGGTTCAACGGCGGCCTGCCGCCCTCGACCACCCCGGCCAGGACCTCCTGAGGCCCGTGACCCACCCGGGAAGATCCACGGTCACGACTCTGTTAGTGGAAGCGTGAACAACACGCGCGAGGTCGAGGCAGTCGTCACAGGCGCTGGTCAGGCCGGTCTGTCCAGCGCCTACCACCTGCGGCGCACCGGCTTCGAGCCGGACCGCGACTTCGTGGTCCTGGACCACTCCCCCGGTCCGGGCGGCGCCTGGCAGTACCGGTGGCCGTCGCTGACGTACGGCAAGGTCCACGGGATGCACTCCCTGCCGGGCATGGAGCTGACTGACGCCGATCCCGCGCGGCCCTCGGCGGAGGTCGTCCGCGAGTACTTCGACCGCTACGAGCGCACCTTCGACCTGCGGGTACGGCGCCCCGTCGACGTGCGGGCCGTACGCGAGGGGGACGACGGGCGGCTGTTGGTGGAGACCTCGGACGGCATCTGGTCCACACGGGCGCTCATCAACGCGACCGGCACCTGGGACCGGCCGTTCTGGCCGCGCTACCCCGGTCAGGAGACCTTCCGCGGACGGCAGTTGCACACCGCGCAGTACGCCGGGCCCGAGGAGTTCACCGGGCAGCGGGTCGTGGTCGTCGGCGGCGGTGCGTCGGGTACCCAGCACCTGCTGGAGGTCGCCCCGTACGCGGCTGCCACCACCTGGGTCACCCGGCGGCCCCCGGTCTTCCGCGAGGGCCCGTTCGACCAGGAGACGGGCCGCGCCGCGGTGGCGCTGGTGGAGGAGCGGGTACGCCAGGGCCTGCCGCCGAGGAGCGTGGTCTCCGTCACCGGGCTTCCGCTCAACGACGCCATCCGGCAGGGCCTGGCCGACGGGGTCCTGGACCGGCAGCGCATGTTCGACCGGATCACCCCGGACGGGGTGGAGTGGACCGACGGACGGCACGGTCGACACATCGCCGCCGACGTCATCCTCTGGGCCACCGGCTTCCGGGCCGCCCTCGATCACCTCACGCCGCTGCGGCTGCGCGAACCGGGCGGCGGGATCCGGGTCGAGGGGACCCGCGCGATCGCCGATCCGCGCGTCCATCTCGTCGGCTACGGCCCCTCGGCCAGCACCATCGGCGCCAACCGGGCAGGCCGCGCGGCCGTACGGGACATCAGGCGGCTGCTGGCCGAGGAGCCGGTCGCCGCGTGACGCCCCGTCGGCTCAGCGGGGCGGCTGCGTGGCCGGCAGCTGCTGCGCGCTCGGGGCGGGCCCCTGAGGCTGTCCCGGTGACTGAGGTGCCGGTGACTGAGGTGCCGGTGACTGAGGTGCCGGTGACTGGTGGCTTTCGTTGAACTCGGCGACATTGCGCAGGTGCTCGGCGTAGTCGGCGGTGAAGCGGGTGTCGCCCGGCTTGATCGTGACGAAGTACAGCCAGTCGCCCGGCGGCGGGGTGATCGCGGCATGCATCGCCTCCTCACCGGGGTTGTCGATCGGGGTGGGCGGCAGACCCATGCGCTGGTAGGAGTTGTACGGGCTCTCCGTGCGGGTGTCGTCCACGCTGGTGTGCACGGAGTTGCGGTTCAGCGCGTAGTTGAGGGTGGAGTCCATCTGCAGCGGCATGCCCCGCTGCAGTCGGTTGTAGATCACCCGGGCCACTTTCCCCATGTCGGCCTTGGTGGAGGCCTCGGCCTGGACGATGCTGGCGATGGTGACGGCCTGGTAGACGTTCATCGCGTTGCGCTGCGCCCCGGCCGCGACCGGCGCCCGGCTGAACTTCTTGTCGGCGGTGTCGACCATGAACTGCAGCAGTGTCTCGGGGGTCGCGCCCTTCTGGTAGGGGTAGGTCGCCGGGAAGAGGTAGCCCTCCGGGTTGCCCTGGGCGTCGCTCGGCAGTTTCAGGGGGGCCTTGCCGATGGCCTTCCGTGTGCTGCCCTGAGGCAGCTGGAGGGCCTTGTCGACGGAATCGTAGATCTGGCTCGCGCGCCAGCCTTCCGGAATGACCAGCTTCAGGGTCGGCTTCGCCTGCCCGTGACCGCCGTCCCGGTGCAGCAGCGGCACCGCCACGGCGGTGCCGGCCAGGACGGCGCCGGTCACGACGAGGACGAGCTTGCCCCGGCGCGTCAGTCGCATCGTGCTCCGTGGCGGAGTGTTCATACGCATGCGGGCACGGTAATACGCCTATAGCCATAAACCCGACATATCGTCAGCTTGTCGGTTACGGTTCCGCGTCAGCCCGCCGGTTCCAACTGCGCGTCCCGGCGCACCAGGGCCGCGTATCTGCCGTCCAGCTCCAGCAGTTCCTCGTGCGTACCCCGTTCGCCGACCTTGCCGGAGTCCAGGACCATGATCTGGTCGGCACCGCGGACAGTGGACAGGCGGTGGGCGATGGTGAGGGTCGTGCGGTCGGCCGACAGGGCGTCGATGGCCTGCTGCACCGCGGCTTCGGTGCCGTTGTCCAGGGCGCTGGTCGCCTCGTCGAGGATGAGGACCGGCGGGTCGCGCAGGATGGTCCGGGCTATCGCGAGCCGCTGCTTCTCGCCTCCGGAGAAGCGATGCCCGCGTTCGCCGACGACGGTGTCGTACCCGTCGGGCAGCGCGGCGATGTGGTCGTGGATCTGGGCGGCCCGGGCCGCCGCGTGCAGTTCCTCGTCAGTGGCGTCCGGCTTGGCGAAGCGGAGGTTGTCGGCCACCGAGGCGTGGAAGAGGTACGTCTCCTGCGAGACGACGCCGACCGCACGGGCGAGGGTGTCGAAGTCGAGGTCACGCACGTCGACGCCGTCGATGGTGACCCGTCCGCCGGAGACGTCGTAGAGCCGGGGCACCAGATAGCCGAGCGTGGACTTGCCGGCGCCGGTCGGGCCGACCACCGCCAGGCTGCCGCCGGCCGGGACGGTGACGTCGACGCCGTCGAGGACGGGGCGGGTCCTGGCGCCGTCGTCGCCGTTGTCGTACCGGAACTCGACCCCCTCGAAGCGGACCTCACCCTTGACCTGGTCGAGGTGGACCGGCTGGTCGCGCTCGGTGATGTCGACGGGCAGGTCCAGGTACTCGAAGATGCGCTGGAAGAGCGCGAGGGAGGCCTGGATCTGGACACCGGTCGCCAGCAGGCTCACCGCCGGGCGGAACAGGCCCTGCTGGAGCGAGACGAAGGCGACGATGGTGCCGAGCGAGACCTGGGGGCCGCCGAGCTGGAGGGCGAGGCCCGCGGTCCAGTAGATGACGGCGGGCATCGCGGCCATGACGATGGTGATCACGGCCATGCGCCAGCGGCCGGCCATGCTCGACTTCACCTCGAGGTCGACCAGTCGCTCGGACTCCTGCGCGAAGGATGCGTTGAGCGAGTCGGAGCGGCCCATGGTGCGGCCGAGCAGGATGCCACTGACGGACAGCGACTCGGTGACCGTGGCGGCCATGGCCGCCATCTGTTTCTGGCGCTGCGTGGTGATCTTCTTGCGCTCGTTGCCCACGCGGCGGCTGATCCACACGAAGACCGGCAGCAGGAGCAGGGAGACGACCGTCAGGCGCCAGTCGAGGGCGACCATCGCGACGATCGTGGCGACCACGCTGGTGGCGTTGGAGACGAGGGAGGTGGCGGTGGAGGTGACGGTCGCCTGCATGCCGCCGATGTCGTTGGCTATGCGGGACTGCACCTCGCCGGTGCGGGTGCGGGTGAAGAAGGCGAGCGACATGCGCTGCAGGCGGCCATAGACGGCCGTGCGCAGGTCGTGCATGACGCGCTGGCCGACGGTGGTCGAGATCAGCGTCTGGAGCACGCCGAAGACGCTGGAGAGGACCGCGCTGAGGATCATGCCGAGCGCGAGCAGGCTCAGCAGGCCGGTGCGGCCGTCGGGGATCGCGACGTCGAGGATCTCCTTGAGGAGGAACGGTGTGGCCACCGAGACCAGCGAGGAGGCTCCGACGAGGAGGCCGACGACGGCGAGCCGTCCGCGGTACGGGCGGAAGAGCTTCAGGATGCGACGGACCTGCCGGGGCTGTTCCCTGGCGTCGGCAGGCGGGGTCCAGGTGGGTTCACGGTCGGGATGCATGGGCTCCTACGGAAGTGAGCGGGCGCCGGCACGGAGAGCGGCCGACGACGACTGACGGATCGTAGCTCATTGTTACCTATACTCACAATGAACGGCATCCTGATATTGTTCCCGCATGACCACCCCAGATCCCGAGGGCCTGCTCGCCGAGCAGTTGCTGCGGCTCACCCGCCGGGTGCACCGCATCCAGAAGCGCCATCTGGAGCGGCGTGACCTGGGCGTCACCCCGGCCCAGTCGCGCCTGCTGCGCACCCTCGCGCACTACGGCTCGCCCCCGCGCATGGCCGACCTCGCCGAGCACCTGGAGGTGGTGCCGCGCGCGGTGACGACGCTGGTCGACGGACTGGAGACGAGCGGCAAGGTGCGGCGGGTGCCGGACCCGACCAATCGGCGGGTGACCCGGATCGAGCTGACGGACGAGGGCCGGGCGGCCCTGCGCGAGGTGCGCGGCGCGCGCCGGTCGGCCGCCGAGGAGATCCTCGCTCCGCTGACGGAGAAGGAGCGCGCGGTGCTCGGCGTGCTGCTGGACACACTGATCGACGGAGAGCCGGCCAAGCGCTGCTGAACGGCCGCGGCCCCCGCTCCACCGGATCGGAGCGAGGGCGCGTGCGGTACGGCTGAGTGTCAGCCGACCTTTGGGGCGGGTTCCTTGACGGACGACACCGGCACGGCGGCCCCGGCCTCCGGCCCCTCCTCCGGAACGGAGACGATCTCGCCGTCCAACACCTTCTTCGCCCGTTCGGCGTTCAGCGCGCCCTCCCAGCGGGACACCGCGAAGACGGCGACGCACTTGCCGAGCAGGTCGGTCGTGACACGCATCGAGTCCATGATCCGGTCGACTCCGAGCAGCAGGGCGACCGCCCCGGCGGGGACGACGCCGAGGGAACCCGCAATCGCGGACAGCGCGAGGAAGGCCGAATCCGCTGCGCCCGCCATGCCCTTGCTGGTCAGCATGAGCCCCTGCGCCTGCTCGATGGCGGGCAGGATCCTCGGCATCCTGATGAGGCCGAGGTGGAGCAGTGCGGTGCCCACCAGGCAGGCCGGCACGAGCACCAGGAGCAGGGCGTTGTCGGCGAAGGCACCGACGAAGCTGTCGGGCAGCACGTTGAGGATGAACTCGGTGGTGGTCGGCAGCGATCCGCCCCGGGTCTGCTCGTCGAGCGCCCCGACGTCGAGCCCGGCCGGATCGACGTGCAGACCGGAACCGGGTCCGACCAGGTTCGCGGCGGCCGGACCGACTAGCAGCGCGGCCGTGGAGGCGACCTGTGTGAAGAGGGGGTGCGCAGTGTGCGTGCGACGCGTCGCGGCAGAGACGGTACGGACTGCGGCACGGGCGCTCCCAGGGGGAGGCCGCCACACAGAAGCCGGACGGGACTTCTGCGATACGGAAAGCAGCTTCCGTGTCAATCACTCTGGAGAGCCGCTGATCGCGCCCGGGACACCCGTGTCACAGCCGTGCACATCACGCCCGCGAGTGGCGCTGTCCGCACACCGCCGGACTCAGCAGCGGCTGCGATCCTCCGTCAGAACCCCTTGAACCGTGGCCAGTGAACGGTCGTAGCAGCCGTCCGAGCCGAAGCGGCGGTAGCGCTCGCTCGACATGCCGACCGCATGCCGCTGGTCCCGCGGGACGTTGACCGTGTACGCCGCGTCGCCGCTGTAGGTGTCGTCGAGCCGCGACCACGCGGTGCGCCGGCCGCCCTGCCGCTCCACGACCGTCGCCCGGTCGCCGAGCGTCAGCACGGTGCGCAGCCGGTCGTCCCCGCCGAGGGTCGTCGCGCCGTTCATCGTGTACGTCCGGTCCGTGTGTGTGGTCCGTGCGATGCCCGGCCCGTGCACGCCCACCGTCTCGTCGTCCGACCAGGTCGCGTCGAGCCCGTCCGTGTTCTCGCCTTCGGTCCAGCGGTGCGCGGAGGTGTTCGCGAGTGTACGGGTGACAGTCGTGGTCACACGGCCGTGCGAGGTGTTCAGGTATCCGGACACGGTGAGCCGGTGGCCACCCTCGGTGTCCACGCGGTTCTCCGAACCAGGCGTGTACGTCGAGGAGTTGGCGATGGCCGTCGTCCTGTCGGCGGTGAGTGCGCCGCTGACATGGGTGCGGTGCGCGTCCTGCCAGACCAGGACGTTCACGGGCACGCTCCAGCCGGACTGTCCCGCGGGCACGCCCACCACGGAGACCTCGACGCGGTGCGGGCGGCCGTCGTTCAGGAGCCCTGCGAAGGGCGTGAGATCGTACTCGACGGGCCTGACGTCGAAGGCACGCGGGCCCGGGACGACGTACCAGAGGAAGGGGTTGGACCAGCCGCCGGTCCATACGTTCGGGAACGGCGCGGCGATTCCGGCGAGTTGTCCGTCGACCTTGATCTGCACCTCGCGGTACGGCCCGTGGTCGGCCTTGCACGAGTACGACGCCGGGTCGGCCACGGTCAGGTACCAGAACTCCTCGCAGCCGCCGCCGGATCCGGTGGCGTACGCCTCGGCGACGATGCGCTCACTGTTGCGCGGGGTGGTGAGGGTCGTGCCGTCGGGCGAGTCGGCGAGGGTGAGCACGCGGTCGGGGGCGGGGGTGTCGGGGCGGCCCGCGTAGAAGGTGAGCGTCACCTTGACGTCGATGACGCCGGTGTAGGTGTCGTCCACGACGTTCCCGATGAGCATCTCGACGTCCTGCGGGGCACGGAAGGTGTCGCCATAACGGGTGACGTCCTTCTCCACGTGCCACTCGATGCCGTCCGGAGACGGCTCGGGCGTCGAAGTGCGCAGGATCTCGACCCCGCCGACATGCAGATAGCCGAGGCGATCGTACTGCCGGCCCTTCACCTTCCCGTCGAGCCGCAGGACGACTTTGCTCCAGTGGTCGCCACAGCCCCGGGGCGGCGCGTACGAACCCCGGTAGGGAGTGAAGTCGCGGAACTGAGCCTCGGCCAGGGTGACCCGGCAGGAATTGGCGTGCGGACGCTCGACGGGCGGGGCGGCCGTCATCGGGTCGTGCCAGTCGGTGCCGAACTCGGCCGGAACGTCCGCGGTCCGGACGGCAGCTTGCGCGGCCGTGACCCCGGTGCCGAAGAACGTACCCGCCAGGAGGGTCGCTCCGGCGAGCATGGACATGACTATCCGTCTTCTCATGGCCGGTGTTCTACGGGGAGACGGGCCGTCCCGCAATGAGGCCTCGGGTGGATCGGCCGGTCCGCTCCGGGGGCCGCGTCAGGCGTGCAGGTCCTCGCGGTCCCCCATGACCACCACCGGATGACGGGCGGGGTCGAGTGTGCGCAGCAGGAACGCCATGACCTCCTTGGAGACGCTGATGCAAGCCGAGGTGCCGCTGCCGTGGTCGAGGTGCAACCAGATGCCGCCGCCCTTGTCCGCTCCCTGGGGGCGGGTGGCGTCGCGCGGCGGAGTGCCCCTGACGCGGTTGTAGTCGATGGCGATGACGTAGTCGAAGTCGTGCTGATGCGCCGCGTCCCACCCGGCCGGGGGCGCATAGGCGGCCCCGTCATGGTCGTACGGCAGCCCGGCGCCCGGATCGGCGAGCACACCGCCCGCGTCGGAGAGGGTGAACACGCCCATGGGGCTGCGCTGGTCACCCATGCGGTGATCGGTCGTCCAGCCGTGGCGGCCGTTGTGAGCGGGCCAGTCGCCCACCGTACGCCAGCCGGCGCCGTGCCGGGTGTACAGCACGACCGTGGACTCGGCCGAGTTCCTGCCCTCGCCGTAGACGGCCACGACCTGGCTGGAAGCAGCGGGAATCCGCCGGTGCAGGCGCTCGCCGACCCCTGGGATCCGGGTCGGATCCGCCTGCGGAGCGGGCGACCCGTCGGGGCTGTGCTTGCCCCGGCCGGGGGGACCCTTCGCTTCGTCGGCGTCGGCCGCGGCGGGCACGGCCGCGACGCCACAGGCGGAGAGGACCGCAAGGAGGGTGCCGCAGGCCGCCACCGCCACCGTCGCACGCCGCACGCTGTTCATGTGCACGCGACCATGGTGGCATCGCGTACCGGTTGATTGTGCACTTTTCCGGACCCTCACCCGACTGGGAACACCGGCCTGCCGGACAACGGCCCGACCGGGTGAGATTCATGGCCGGAACGCTGCGGATTTCGCAGGCCGTCGTGGAAAACCGTTTGAATTTCAGCACTCTGCGACGCGACCCTTTCACGGCTTGTCACCGCTTTCCGCCCTCCCTGACACGAGCCAGTGGGACGTCATGCAGATTCAAGACCTTCCGTATCCCGACCCGGGCGTACCGGACGCACGTTCGGGTCCTCGCTTCCTGTGGTGGCTCTGGCGCAACCAGCTGGGCGGCCAGCTCAAGGCGCTGGCGTGGGGCCTGCTGCACTTCGTCTGCGTCGCCGCCCTGCCCTTCTGCGTCGGTCTCGCCGTCCAGGCGGTCATCGACCGTTCCGGCACCCGGCTGGCTCTGACGGGTGGTCTGATGGCGCTGTGCGGCACGGGCATCGCGGTCGGCGACACCTTCCTGCACCGAGCCGCCGTCACCAACTGGATCACCGCCGCCGCCCGTGTCCAGCAGTTGCTGGCGCGCAGGGCCTCCGCGCTGGGCTCCGCGCTGACCCGGCGGGTCGCCGCCGGTGAGGTGGTGGCCGTCTCCACCGGCGACGTGGAGAAGATCGGCTGGTTCGTCGAGGCCGTGTCCCGCTTCACCGCCGCCGCGCTGACGGTCGTCGTGGCCTGCGTCGGCCTGGTCGTCTACCAGCCCGCCCTGGGCGTGGTCCTCGCCGTCGGTCTGCCGGTCGTGGCACTCGCCGTCCTGCCCCTGCTGCCCCGGGCCACCCGCCGCGCCGACGTCCAGCGCGAGAAGGCGGGCCGGGCCACCGAGCTGGCCTCGGACACGGTCGCCGGACTGCGGGTGCTGCGCGGGATCGGCGGCGAGGAGCTGTTCCTCGACCGCTACCGCCGCGCCTCGCAGGAGGTACGGCACGCGGCCGTGCGCAGCGCCCGCATGTGGTCGCTGATCTCCGCGATCCAGGTGCTGCTGCCCGGACTGCTGCTGATCGCGGTCGTCTGGCACGGCATCCACCTGGCCCGGCAGGGCCGGATCACGATCGGCGAACTCGTCACCGTCTACAGCGCGGTCATGGTCCTCAACTACCCGCTGCGGCACTTCGAGGAGATCGCCATGGCGTACTCCTTCTCACGGCCCTCGGCCAGACGGGCCGCGCGCGTGCTGTCACTGGAGCGGTCCACGGACATCGACGGCTCTCGCGAAGCCGAAGTGCCCGGCGGCGATCTGTACGACCCGGCCACCGGTCTGCTCGCGCCCGCCGGCCGGTTCACCGCGGTGGTGTGCGGCGATCCGGACACGGCCGGACGGCTCGCGGAACGGCTGGGCGGCCACCCCGCCGAGCCGGGCCCCACGGTCCTGCTCGACGGGGTACCCCTCGACGACCTCCCCCTCGACAGCGCCCGCACCGCCGTCCTCGTCCAGGACAAGGACCCGGTCCTGCTGTCGGGCTCGCTGCGCGAGCTGCTCGACGTGCCCTCCTCCGGTGCCGTGCGCGCCGAGGACGCACTGGCGGCCGCCCAGTGCCAGGACGTCCTGGAGGCACTGGTGCAGGGGTCGCTGGACGCCGCCGATCCCATGGACGCCCGCATCACCGAGCGCGGCCGCTCCCTGTCGGGCGGCCAGCGCCAGCGGCTCGCACTGGCGCGGTCCCTCGTCACCGACCCGGTGGTCCTGGTGCTGGACGAACCGACCTCCGCGGTCGACTCCCACACCGAGGCCCGGATCGCGGACGGGCTGCGGCGGCTGCGCTCGGGACGCACGACGGTGGTGTTCACCTCCTCGCCGCTCCTGCTGGACCGCGCGGACCGGGTCGCCCTCGTCCACGGGGACGAGGTCGTGACGGTCGGCGTGCACCGCGAACTGGTCGACACCGAACCGCGGTACCGGGTCGTGGTGACACGGCAGACCGACGAGGAGCAGGCCGCGACCGACACGGACGTGGACCTGGCCGCAGACAGCGCCGCCCTGGACGGTTTCGAAAAGCTGGAAGAGATCGAGGAGAGCGCATGATCGGCGTTGCGCCACCGGCGTACGACCCGGCGGCCCCGACGACCGCCACCACCCTGCCCGTCGGAGCTGCCGCGACCGTGCGCGCCTATGTGGCCGAGCTGTTCCGCCGGCACCGCCGGGCCTTCCTGCTCCTGATCGCGGTCAACACCGTGGCCGTGATCGCCTCCATGGTGGGCCCGTACCTTCTCGGCGACCTCGTCGAGCGGGTGTCGGACCATGCAGGGGAACTCCATCTCGGTCTGACCGCGGGCCTGTTCCTGGTCGCACTGCTCGTGCAGGCCGTGTTCGTGTGGCAGGTGCGGTTGCGGGGCGCGATGCTCGGCGAACGGATGCTGGCCGACCTGCGCGAGGACTTCCTCGTCCGCTCGGTGGGGCTGCCGCCGGGCGTGCTGGAGCGGGCGGGCACCGGCGATCTGCTCTCGCGGATCACCACCGACATCGACCGCCTCGCCAACGCCATGCGGGAGGCCGTACCGCAGCTGGCGATCGGTGTCGTGTGGGCCCTGCTGCTGCTCGGCGGGCTCGTCGTGACGGCCCCGCCGCTGGCGGCCGCCGTGCTGCTCGCGGTACCGGTGCTGGTGATGGGGTGCCGCTGGTACTTCCGGCGGGCACCTTCCGGCTACCGCTCCGAGGCCGCTGGGTACGCCGCCGTCGCCGCCGCCCTCGCCGAGACCGTGGACGCGGGCCACACCATCGAGGCGCACCGTCTGGGCGCCCGGCGCATCGCCCTGTCGGAGCGGCGGATCAAGGAGTGGACCGCCTGGGAGCGCTACACCCTCTGGCTGCGGTCCGTGCTCTTCCCGGTGATCAACGCCGTCCATCTCGTCGTGCTCGGCTCGGTCCTCATGGCCGGCGGCGCATTCGTGCTGCAGGGCTGGATCGGGGTGGGCCAGCTGACGACGGGCGCGCTCATCGCGCAAATGCTGGTCGACCCGGTGAACCTGATCCTGCGCTGGTACGACGAAGTGCAGGTCGCCCAGGTGTCGCTCGCCCGCCTGGTCGGCGTCCGGGACATCGAGCCGGACGCCGGGGACGCCTCGCTGGCCCCCGGCGGACGGGACGTGCACGCCGACCGGGTGCACTTCGGCTACCGCGAGGGCGTCGACGTGCTGCGCAAGGTCTCGCTGAAGGTGGCCCCGGGCACCCGGCTGGCCCTGGTCGGCCCCTCCGGCGCCGGCAAGTCCACGCTGGGCAGGCTGCTCGCCGGCATCTACGCGCCCCGGGACGGCCGCATCACCCTCGGCGGCGCGGAACTGTCCCGGATGCCGGCCGAACGCGTCCGCGCGCACGTCGCCCTGGTCAACCAGGAGCACCACGTCTTCGTCGGCTCCCTGCGCGACAACCTCCTGCTGGCCCGTACCGGCGCCGCCGACGCCGAGCTGTGGGCGGCGCTGGGCGCGGTCGACGCGGACGGCTGGGCACGTGCCCTGGACGACGGCCTGGACACCGAGGTCGGCTCCGGAGGGCTGGCGCTGACCCCGGCGCAAGCCCAGCAGATCGCGCTGGCCCGGCTGGTGCTGGCCGACCCGCACACACTGGTCCTGGACGAGGCGACGTCGCTGCTCGACCCGCGTGCGGCCCGCCACCTGGAGCGCTCCCTTGCCCGCGTCCTCGACGGCCGCACCGTGGTCGCCATCGCCCACCGCCTGCACACCGCCCACGACGCCGATGTGATCGCCGTCGTGGAGAACGGCCGCATCAGCGAGCTGGGCAGCCATGAGGAGCTGGTCGCGGCGGACGGGGCGTACGCGGCGCTGTGGCGTTCCTGGCACGGGTGAGCGGTAGCGGGTGGGGCCGGGGGAGCCAACCGCCGCGTCCGCGGTGACGCGGGCTGTGCCGGTATCGGTGCCGGTGCCGGTTCCGGTTCCCGTGGCAACCGGGTAGCGCCACCCCATTCGTCCCGTGCGGGGGCTAGCTGCGGCAGCGATCCGTGCGGGGTGCGCGGCCGGGGCGGAGCAGTGGCGCGCGGGCGAGTCCGGGCCGAAGTGCGCGGGCGGGGCCTGATATCGCTGGGCGAGCGAGTCCGGGCAGAAGTGCGGAGGCAGGGCCGGACAGGGGTGCGCAGCCCCAGGCCAAGGCCCGTGCCGTTGCGCAGTGCCGAACAGGGGTGGAAGGCTGGATAGCGGCACCGGCTCGGGGAACGGTCGGGAACCCTTCGGTTCCCGCCATGCGAAACCCTTGCCGAGCGTGCCGGCGGCGCGCTGCCCCTCCTGGGGGCACGAGGCCGTCCTCACCATATGGAGGTACCCGTGGACAGCGCCGACGGATGGGGGGATGACGTCTACCAGCCCGATCCCTCGGATATCCGGGAGGACTCGGGCGTGCTCGACGTCGAGGACACATTGGACTTCGACGGCGTCGAGGACCCCCTGGACCGCGGCTGGTCCCCTCCGGAGCGGCCGTGGGCGGTCGAGCACACCGGGGTGACGGCGGGCGAACGCCTGACCGGGGAAACCTTGGACCAGCGGCTCGCCGAGGAGCTGCCTGACACGGTCGCGCCCGACGGCGACGGGATCGGGGACTGCGACGGCACCGACGGTGAACTCCTCGACAACGAGGTCGGCGCGCTCCGCTCCGGCCGCCTGGTCGCCCCCGACGAGGGTGCGCACGAGGACGAGGAGAGCGCCCTCGTCGCCACCGATATAGGCATCGACGGAGCCGCCGCCTCCGCCGAGGAGGCCGCGATGCACATCGTCGACGAGGATTCCCTCTCCGGCTGACCCGGGCGCCACCTGCCCGACCGCCCCGAGCGAGGAGCCGCCATGCAGCAGGACAAGCACCCCGAGTATCACGCCGTGGTGTTCCGCGACCGCACCGCCGGCTACGCCTTCCTCACCCGGTCCACCGCGAGCAGCGAGCAGACCATCGAGTGGGACGACGGTGAGACCTACCCCGTGATCGACGTGGAGATCTCCTCCGAGAGCCACCCCTTCTACACGGGCAAGGCCCGCACGGTGGACACCGAGGGCCGCGTCGCCCGGTTCGAGCGCCGGTACGGCGGGGCGGAGCCGGGCGAGGCGAGCTGACGGGGCCGGCTCCGTCAGATCACGTTGAGGGCCGCAGCGCAGCCCACTCCCCCGAGCAGCATGAACACGGGCATCAGCACCTTCAGCTCGACCCAGCTGCCCGCCCGGAACCGCATCGCCTTCGGCGGACCCAGCGGGTACCAGCGCTTGCGGCCCACCGGGATGGGCCACAGGATCGGGCAGCCGGACACCGTCAGCGCGTCCCCGATGTCGTGCACCAGGGCCCCCAGCACGATCGGCAGGCCCAGCCACAGGTACTCCTGCCCCGGCGCGGTGAACAGCCAGTCGGAGCCGTTGCCCGGCTTGTCCAGGACCCCCGCGAGGATCCAGGCGCTCGTCGCCGCGAGCAGCCAGACCAGGACATCGCTGCTGGAGCCCCGCGCCGCCCGCCACAGCAGACCCTCGATCGCCAGCACCATGTGCACGAAGAGGATCGCCAGCACCGCCCACCGGCCCCCGGCGATCGCCGCCGCCGAGCTGCCCGCGCCGATCAGGACCGCCCACAGCCAGGTGTGCGTGAGCGTGCGGTGGCCGCCCGTGCGGCGTGCGTCGCCCTTCTTCCTGGTTGCCTTGTAGACGGCGTACGACAGCTTGTCCACGATCTCGCAGATCCATCGCGAGATCGGCCCGAAGGCCCGCGAGATGGTGGCTGCCTTGTGGTCGAGGTCCGGGGCGAGCGCGGCGCCGGCACAGATCAGCGCGCCGACGAGCAGGACCGGCCAGGGCATCGGGTGCCCGGCCGCGGCGGCCGCGGCTCCGACGCCGAGCCAGGCCGCGGCCCCCGACAGTGAGTGTGCTGGTCCCATCATGGCCGCTTCCCGCCCCATTCCTTGTGTGCCGCTGTCCAGTTGAGCTGGTGCACTGACGTCCTGCCGGCGACACAGCGTAGCTGCCATGATCTTCGTACCCACAGCCGATTCCCCTCTCGGACAGAAGGCCAGGCAAGATGGGTGCGTGACCCTCATCGATCAGTTGCCGCCGACCGCCGACCCCGACGCCCTGTACGAAGCCTTCGAGTCGTGGGCGCAGGAGCGCGGTCTCACCCTCTACCCCCACCAGGAGGAGGCGCTGATCGAGGTGGTCTCCGGGGCGAACGTGATCGTCTCGACGCCCACCGGCTCCGGCAAGAGCATGATCGCCGCGGGTGCGCACTTCGCCGCGCTGGCCCGGGACGAGGTCACCTTCTACACCGCCCCGATCAAGGCGCTGGTGTCGGAGAAATTCTTCGAGCTGTGCAAGATGTTCGGCACCGAGAACGTCGGCATGCTCACCGGCGACGCCTCCGTGAACGCCGACGCGCCCGTGATCTGCTGCACCGCCGAGGTACTGGCGTCGATCGCGCTGCGCGACGGCAAGAACGCGGACGTCGGTCAGGTCGTGATGGACGAGTTCCACTTCTACGCCGAGGGCGACCGCGGTTGGGCGTGGCAGATCCCGCTGCTCGAACTCCCCCAGGCCCAGTTCATCCTGATGTCGGCCACTCTGGGTGATATGTCCTTCTTCGAGAAGGACCTCACCCGCCGGACCGGCCGCCCCACCGCGGTGGTCCGCTCGGCCACCCGCCCGGTACCCCTCTCCTACGAGTACCAGCTCACCCCGCTCACCGAGACGCTCACCGACCTGCTGGAGACCAAGCAGGCCCCGGTGTACATCGTGCACTTCACCCAGGCTCAGGCCGTGGAGCGGGCTCAGGCACTGATGAGCATCAACATGTGCTCGCGCGAGGAGAAGGACCAGATCGCCGAGCTGATCGGCAACTTCCGTTTCACCACGAAGTTCGGCCGTAACCTCTCCCGTTACGTCCGCCACGGCATCGGCGTCCACCATGCCGGCATGCTGCCCAAGTACCGGCGGCTGGTGGAGAAGCTCGCCCAGGCCGGCCTGCTGAAGGTCATCTGCGGCACGGACACGCTCGGCGTCGGCGTCAACGTGCCGATCCGGACGGTGCTGTTCACCGCGCTGACGAAGTACGACGGCAGTCGGGTGCGCACGCTGCGTGCCCGCGAGTTCCACCAGATCGCGGGCCGGGCCGGCCGGGCCGGCTTCGACACGGCGGGACTCGTCGTGGCACAGGCGCCCGAGCATGTCATCGAGAACGAGAAGGCCCTCGCCAAGGCGGGCGACGATCCGAAGAAGCGCCGCAAGGTGGTGCGCAAGAAGGCGCCGGAGGGCTTCGTCGGCTGGACGGACAACACCTTCGAGAAACTGATCGCGTCCGAGCCCGAGCCGCTCACCTCGCGGTTCCGGGTGACACACACGATGCTGCTGTCGGTGATCGCCCGCCCCGGCAACGCGTTCGAGGCGATGCGCCACCTCCTGGAGGACAACCACGAGCCGCGCAGGCAGCAGCTCAGGCACATCCGGCGGGCGATCGCGATCTACCGCTCGCTGCTCGACGGCGGGATCGTGGAGAAGCTCGACAAGCCCGACGCCGAAGGCCGCATCGTCCGGCTCACCGTCGACCTCCAGCAGGACTTCGCCCTCAACCAGCCGCTGTCCACGTTCGCCCTCGCCGCGTTCGAACTGCTCGACCCCGAGTCGCCGTCCTACGCTCTCGACATGGTGTCCGTGGTCGAGTCCACGCTGGACGACCCGCGGCAGATTCTCGTCGCTCAGCAGAACAAGGCGCGCGGCGAGGCCGTGGCCGCGATGAAGGCCGACGGTGTCGAGTACGAGGAGCGCATGGAGCGTCTCCAGGACATCACGTACCCGAAGCCGCAGGAAGAGATCCTCTTCCACGCGTACAACACCTACCGCAAGAGCCACCCGTGGGTCGGCGACCACCCGCTGTCGCCCAAGTCCGTCATCCGGGACATGTACGAACGGGCGATGTCCTTCACCGAGTTGGTGTCCTTCTACGAGCTGGCCCGCACCGAGGGCATCGTGCTGCGCTACCTCGCCAGCGCCTACAAGACCCTCGACCACAACATCCCGGACGACCTGAAGTCCGAGGATCTTCAGGACCTGATCGAGTGGCTCGGCGAGATGGTGCGCCAGGTGGACTCCAGCCTGCTGGACGAGTGGGAGCAGCTGGCCAACCCGGAGGAGATGACCGCCGAGGAGGCCCGGGAGAAGGCCGACGAGGTCAAGCCGGTCACCACCAACGCCCGCGCCTTCCGCGTACTGGTCCGCAACGCCCTGTTCCGCCGTGTGGAGCTGGCCGCCCTCGACCATGTCGCGGAACTGGGCGAGATGGACGCCGAGGCCGGCTGGGACGCCGACGCATGGGGTGAGGCGATGGACAAGTACTGGGACGAGTACGACGACCTCGGCACCGGCCCCGACGCTCGTGGCCCCAAGCTGCTGGTCATCAAGGAGGAGCCGGAGAACGGCCTCTGGCGCGTCCGCCAGATCTTCGACGACCCGAACGACGACCACGACTGGGGCATCAGCGCGGAGATCGACCTGACGGCCTCCGACGCGGAGGGTCGTGCGGTGGTCCGCGTCACCGACGTCGGCCAGCTGTGAGCTGAGGAGAATGTCACCGATGACGAACCCGGCCGAGAGCCTGGTCGACCTGCTCGACCTGGAGCAGATCGAGGTCAACATCTTCCGTGGCCGTAGCCCGCAGGAGTCCCTGCAGCGGGTCTTCGGCGGCCAGGTGGCGGGCCAGGCGCTGGTCGCCGCTGGACGCACCACGGAGGGCGACCGCCCGGTGCACTCGCTGCACGCGTACTTCCTGCGACCGGGCCGGCCGGGCGTGCCGATCGTGTACCAGGTGGAGCGGGTGCGCGACGGGCGGTCGTTCACGACACGGCGGGTCACGGCTGTGCAGCAGGGCCGCACGATCTTCAATCTGACCGCCTCCTTTCACAAGGCTGAGGAAGGACCGTTCGAGCACCAGCTGCCGCCGGCCCGTGAGGTGCCGGACCCCGAGTCCCTGCCGACGGTGACCGAGGAGATCCGCAAGCATCTGGGCGCGCTGCCGGAGCAGTTGGAGCGGATGGCGCGCCGCCAGCCCTTCGACATCCGTTACGTCGACCGACTGCGCTGGCAGGCCGAGGAGATAGAGGGGGCCGAACCGCGCAGCGCCGTGTGGATGCGCGCGGTCGGACCACTCGGTGACGACCCGCTGGTGCACACGTGCGCGCTGACCTACGCCAGTGACATGACTCTCCTGGACGCGGTCCGTATCCCGGTCGAACCCCTTTGGGGTCCACGGAACTTCGACATGGCTTCCCTGGACCACGCCATGTGGTTCCACCGGCCGTTCCGCGCCGACGAGTGGTTCCTGTACGACCAGGAGTCCCCGATCGCCACCGGCGGGCGGGGTCTGGCCCGCGGGCGCATCTACGACCTGCAGGGGCGGCTGCTCGTCTCGGTCGTCCAGGAAGGTCTGTTCCGGGCCGTTTAGCTCGGTGTTCAGACCGCTGCAGGCCGACGATTTCTGCGGCGCAGCCAGGTCCACAGTCCACGGGCCGGTCGTGGTGTCTCCGGTCCGGGCTCGTGGTCCCGGCATGGGATGGGCCGGGCCGGCGGCGCCGGGGGCGCGGTGTCCGGCGCGGCCGGGTGGAGCTCGACTCCGGTGTGCCGTACGACGGTTCGCACCGCAGGCCGGTTGTGCCGTACCGGCGTCGGCGCCGCGAGCCCGGCGTGCCGTGGGGCCGGGCGCGGGGCCGGTGAGTGGGCTCGTGCCTGCGCCACCGCGTGCGCCAGGTCGCTGCGCAACCAGTCGATCTCGTCCGGGTCCTGCGCCGTCATGAGGTGCTCGGCGAGGTGCGCGGAGGGTGACCCCGGCGCACCGTGGCCGGACGGGGCGGGCCGGAAGCGGTTCAGCCGAGCACGCTCGTAGGGGTCCCTGACGACGTCGGCCACGTCGACAGGCGGAAGGAAGGCCGCTCCGGCCCCGGCACGCGCCCATGGGTCCTCGGCCTGCCTGATCAGGAACCCGAGGTGCCGTCCGCGCCAGTTGCGGGCTCGCAGGTCGACCCCGGCCGCCAGTTGGCCCCTGAGGCTCTCGGGCGTACGCCCCTTGAGCAGATATGCGTTCTCGGCGCCGGACGCGAACTGCCCTAGTTCCTCGGCAAGATAGAGCCAGACCACGGCTCGATAGCGGTTCAGGTGGAAGCGCACCGGCACCAGCAGTCCCAGGCGGGCGAGCCGGGTGAACCTGCCCGCGGGGATCTCCATGAGCGCGGCGCCCTCCGCCGTACCCACCACCTCCACGCGCTCGCGGAGGGTGTCCGGAAAGCCTTTCTGGGCGCGCAGCCTGTCGATCTCGGCCCGTTCGACCCGGCGGCTTCCTCCGCCGCCCTCGTCGGGCACGGTCCTGATGCGGCCGAGATGGACGGCGAGGTCGAACTCCCCACGCCTGAGACCCAGTTCACGAGCCGCGCGGCTCGGCGCGCAGGTGCCGCGGTGGGATGGGGCGAAGGTGCTTCCCGACATGGTCGTACTCCCCCGTGGAGTGGCCGGCTCACGCCCTGTGCGTTCGCCGTGCACACACCGTAGCCGGTTCGGCACGTCGAGCGGCGGGCCTGTGGATAACTCTGCGGGGCTGGGAAGATGAGCAGGTCAGAGGTCAGATATGGGTGACCGCTCGGGCTGCCGCGCATCCACGCCGAGGTGTTCGCCGACGCGGTTGACGAGCAGAGTCATCTCGTAGGCGATCTGGCCGATGTCGGCCTCCGCGCCGCTGAACACGCAGAGACAACTGCCGGTGCCGGCGGCGGTCACGAACAGCACGGCGTCGTCGTACTCGATCATCGTCTGGCGCACCCGGCCCGCGCCGAAGTGGCGTCCCGAACCCTTGGCCAGGCTGTGCAGTCCGGACGCGACGGCGGCCAGATGCTCGGCGTCCTCGCGGCGAAGGCCGGTACTGGCTCCGGTGACCAGCCCGTCGTTGGACAGGACCAGCGCGTGCCGCACATGGTCCACCCGCTCGGTCAGATCGTCCAGGAGCCAACCGAGTCCCTGGTTCTGTGCCATGTTCCGTCTCCCCGTGTGACGTCTCCCCCTGGCTGGAGGAACTGTCCGCCAGCCTTCCCCACGACCGGCGTCCGGGCAAGCAGGATGGGCGTATGGCACAGAAGATGACCGATGAGGAATGGCGGGCGTTCGTCTCTTACGGCACCCGAACCGGCAAGTTGTCCACCGTCAGCGCCGATGGGAGCCCACATGTGGCCCCGGTCTGGTTCCTGCTGGACGGGGACGACGTGGTCTTCAACACCGGTAAGGAGACCGTGAAAGGGCGCAATCTCGCCCGTGACGGACGGATCGCCCTCTGCGTGGACGACGACCGGCCACCGTTTCACTTCGTGGTGCTGAACGGGAGCGCCCGGGTGTCGGAGGAGCTGGACGAGGTGCGTCTTTGGGCCACCCGCATCGCCACTCGCTACATGGGCGAGGAGCGCGCAGAGGAGTACGGTGCCCGCAACGGCGTCCCGGGCGAACTGCTGGTCCGGGTCACCGTGGACAAGGTGGTGGCACTGAAGGACCTGACCGGCTGAGACTCAGCCCACCGAGTCGAGGAGCCGGGCGGTGTGCATCCGCCCGGCGTACTCGACGAGGCGGATCAGCACCTCCTTGCCGGAGTCCCGGTCGCGGGCGTCGCACAGGACCACGGGTGTTCCCCGGTCCAGGTCGAGGGCCCGGGAGACGTCGTGGGCGCCGTAGCCGCGGGCTCCGGCGAAGCAGTTGACGGCCACCACGAACGGGATGCGGCGGTGCTCGAAGTAGTCGACCGCCGGGAAGCAGTCCTCCAGCCGGCGGGTGTCGGCGAGGACGACGGCGCCGAGGGCTCCCTGCGAGAGTTCGTCCCACAGGAACCAGAAGCGGTCCTGCCCGGGTGTGCCGAAAAGGTACAGGGAGAGGCCGGAGCGGATGGTGATGCGCCCGAAGTCCATGGCGACGGTCGTGGTGATCTTCTGATCCACACCGTCAGTGTCGTCCACCAACTGCCCGGCCTCGCTGAGCAGTTCCTCGGTACGCAGCGGACGGATCTCGCTGACGGCCCCGACGAGGGTCGTCTTGCCGACACCGAAGCCGCCGGCGACCAGTATCTTCAGCGCCAGGGCGGACATGTCGCCGGCGGCGTCGGATTGCTCGGAGACCATGATCACTTCTCTCGGGAGGGCCGGCTGCGGTCGGGGTCGAGGTACTCGGGGCAGGAAGCCAGCATCATGACAACTCCGGCCCCCGTCCGGGGGACAGGACCGAAATGCGCCTGATGTGACCGCTTCGCGCCCGGTCGCTTCCGGAACGGGCACGGAACGGGCTGCCGCGAGGCTCCCGTTGGGTTCTGAACGTTCATCTACAGCGCCCGCAGCCCTTCGATGACCTCGCGCAGAATGCGTTCGTCCGGCAGGTGCGCCGGGGGCACCGGGCGGCTGATCGTGACGCAGCCCAGCTCCAGGAGGTCGCCGAGGAGCACCCTGACCACGCCCACCGGGAGGTCCGCGTCAGCTGCGAGTTCGGCGACGGACTGCGTCTCGGTACGGCACAGGTCGACCAGGGCCCGGTGTTCGGGGCCGAGCAGCGTCTCGTCGCCCACCGCAGGCGCGGCGGGGTCGAGGGTGACGAGGGCGATCAGGTCGAAGCGCACTCCGGTGGGGCCGGGCTGGGTGCGCCCGCCGGTCATGGCATAAGGGCGGACCAAGGGTCCGGCCTCGCCGTCGTACCACTGGCTGCCCTGCTCGCGCGGGCCGTTCATCGGGTGCTCGGTCATCGGGTGCTCGGTCATCGGTGCCGACCTTCCGGCTCAGCCGGCGGCGGGTGGCTGGGCGGCGACACGGGGCGCTGTGTAGAGATGCTCGCCCACGCGCTTGACCAGGCGCGCCATCTCGTAGGCGACCAGGCCGATGTCGGCGGTGACGGCGGTGAGCACGGCGAGGCAGGAGCCTTCGCCGGCGGCGGCCACGAAGAGGAAGGCGTCGTCCATCTCCACCATGGTCTGGCGCACGCCGCCCGCTCCGAAGTGCCGTCCCGCACCCTTGGCGAGGCTGTTGAAACCGGAGGCCACGGCGGCGAGATGCTCCGCGTCCTCCCGGGCGAGGCCGGTGGAGGCGCCGACCGCTAGGCCGTCGTTGGACAGCACGACGGCGTGCCGTACCTCGCTCACCCGCATCACCAGGTCGTCCAGCAGCCAGTCGAGTTCGCCGGATCGCTGGGCGGCCCTCATGCTCGGTTCCTGGATCATGCCGGGTCTCCTTCGGTGCTGTCACTGCCCGTTTCGGGTCTCGGGTCGGCGCCGCGTCCGGGTTTCCTGCCGCCGCCGCGTGCCCAGCCGTCGCGGTAGGCCGCCATGCGGTCGCGTACGAGTTCGGGGGTACGCCCGTCGTCACCGCGCGGAGCGGGTTCCACCGCGGGGTCCTCTCGGCGCTGCTGACGGAGCTGTGGGGCGAGGCTCGCCTGGCGCACGCGGCGCGGGAGGTCGTCTGAGGGTGGTTCGGAGTCGTTCGGTGGGCGGTGCAGCCTCAAGGTGGTGACTCCGGGGGGCGGAGGTTCTTGTGCGGGGGGCGAGGGGGACGGGGCGGTGACCGCGAGGACGGGCCGGCCCGGCTGCGCGATGACCGCGGCGGGCGGCGGGGGTGTGTCGGGCACGCGTGCGTACTCGCGCCGCTGCTCCGGCCGTGCGTGTGCCTCCTCATGGAGGGGGCGTTCCGCGGAGCCCGTGTGCAGCAGGGCAGTGGGCACCAGGACGACCGCGGTGGTGCCTCCGTAGGGGGAGGTGCGCAGATGCACCTTGATGTCGTGCCGGGACGCGAGCCTGCTGACCACGAACAGCCCGAGCCGGTCGCTGTCGAACAGGTCGAGGGCCTCGGACTGCTCGATCCGCCGGTTGGCCTCCGCGAGGGTGTCGGCGCCCATGCCGAGGCCCCGGTCCTCGACTTCGAGGGCGTATCCGTTGCCGACGGGTTCGCCGGTGACGCGCACGCGCGTGTGGGGCGGCGAGAACTGGGCCGCGTTCTCGACGAGCTCGGCGATCAGGTGGGTGAGGTCGGCCACCGCTGCGCCGATCACGAACGCCTCCGGGAGCTGTCGTACCTCCACGCGCGCGTAGTCCTCGACTTCGGAGACGGCTGCTCGGACGACGTTCGTGAGGGACACCGGCATGCGCCAGGCCCGGCCGGGTGCGGCTCCGGAGAGGATGATCAGGCTCTCGGCGTGGCGCCGCATCCGGGTGGTGAGGTGGTCGAGGCGGAAGAGGTCGCTCAGCTCGTTGGGGTCGTCGGAGCGCCGCTCCATGCTGTCCAGCAGGCTGAGCTGCCGGTGGACCAGAACCTGGCTGCGGCGGGCCAGATTGACGAAGACTCCGGAGATCCCGCTGGCCAGTTCGGCGCGCTCCACCGCGGCCCGCAGGGCGGCGCGGTGCACCGTGGTCAGGGCCTCGGCCACCTGGCCGGTCTCGTCCTCCGCGGGAAGCTCAGCGGGCGCCTCGGCGTCGACGTCGATCTCCTCGCCTGCGCGCAGTTTCCGCATCGCCGCCGGGAGTTTGCGCCGGGCGATCTCCAGGGCGTCGTTGCGCAGGCTCACCAGCTCGACCACGAGGGCCCGTCCGATGCGGACGGAGATGACGAGCGAGGCGGCGACGGCGGCGAGACCGAAGAGCACCGCGGCGCCCGCCGGGCTCAGCATGCCGCGTGCGAACGGGTCGGCGCGGCCCGCCACGGCACGGCCGGTGTCCGTCGCCATGGAGCGCATTCCGTCCTGCACGCGCGCGTGGGCGGTGTTCCAGGCGGTCGCCGGTGCGGTGTCGACCGCCTTGGCGCCGGGACCGGCGGCGAGGATCCTGTCCTCGGTGGCGGTGAGGCCGGCGTAGGCGCTGCTGCCGGCCAGGTCGCGCCAGGCGGCGCGCTGGCTGCCGGGCAGGTCGGCGACGGCCGTCTCGGTGAAGGTGCGCCGCGTGGCGACGGCCGCGCCGAACAGCCGCAGCCGTTCGCCCTGGAGGCCGGCAGCGGGGTGCGCACTGCCGAGGACGGCGTCCTCCTGGGCCAGCGCCTCGGCCGCACGGGAGAATTCGAGCAGCACGCGCGCGTCGGAGCCGATGTCGGCCTGCTGGACACCGGTGAGGGCACCGTCCACCGTGAAGGCCGTGGCAATGGTCTGCGTGTACTGCGCGTACGCCTCGCGCCAGTCGGTCTTGCGGTCCAGTACGGCGGTCCGCAGCGCGCGCAGACGCTCGGCGCCGGTCACGAAGTCCTCGAGGCGTCCACCTACTCCAGTCGGAAGGTCCTGGCTGTCGGCCACGGTGTTGCCGCCGCCGAGCCGCAGCTTGGCCACCGCGCGGTCGGTACGTGCCGCGAGGCCTTCGAGGTCGTCGCCGCGTGCCGCGTCCGGTTCGGCGGCGTAGCGGACAGCGGCGGCGCGCTCGGTCTGCAGTGCGGTGACGGCGGCGGCCACCGGGGCGCGCAGCTCGGCGTCGACGCGCTGGGACTGGCGCAGCCGGGCGACGTCCTGGACAGTGCTGACGGTGGCGTACGCCCACAGGGCGAGCAGAGAGACGACCGGCACCATGAGCAGGCAGATCACCTTGGCGCGCACCGTGCGGGGACGGGTGCGCCATCGACTCGCGCGCGGGGGCGCATTGTCCGGCGACAGGGTGTCGGAAGACTGGTCCGCGTCCTCGTGGGCCGGTGGTCCGGCGTGCGCGCGTCGGCCGCGCGGCGGGGGCTGCGCCGGACTGCCGGCTCTGGGGGTACTACGGGGTGGACGCATGGCCTCCTCGCTCGGGACGTGGGTCGGGGCTCCGGGGCCGGGCTCCCGCTAGCGGGCGATGCTCTGGACGGGCCGCTGGGCCGAGGCGGACGCCTCGCGCTCGCCGGCCGAGGGTGAGAGGGCGACGAAAGCCGAGGTGAGGAACAGATAGGACCCGAGGCCGACGGCGAGGGGGAAGATGAACTGCATCGCCGTGGCCCCGGGCAGCGCCTCGCCGGAGGGGCTGACGCGCACCCTCACCGCGAACATCCCGGTGTAGTGCATGCTGCTGACGGCCGCCCCCATGACGACGGAGGCGAGGGTGACCGCGAGGGGTGAGCTGATGTTCAGTCCCGCCCACAGGGCCGCGGTCGCCGCAACGACGGCGATCAGGACGGAGAGTCCTACGAGGACGGGGTCGTAGCGCACTTGGCCGTGCAGGCGGACCGCCGCCATGCCCAGATAGTGCATGCTGGCGACGCCCAGCCCGGTGGTCAGACCACCGAGGAGGAGCGCCCGGTTTCGGTCCCGGCTGTAGCCGACGGCGAAGACGCCGGCGCAGACGACGACCATGGCGACGATGAGGCTGAGGATGGTCAGCGGTACGTCGTAGCGGATGTCGGTGCCGCTGACCTGGAAGCCGAGCATGGCCACGAAATGCATGGTCCAGATGCCCGTTCCGATCGCGGAGGCGGCGGTGACCAGCCAATTGCGGCGCGACCGGCCGGTGGTGGCCAACGCGCGCACGGTGCAGCGCAGTCCCAGTGCGGCGCCTATACAGGCCATCAGGTACGACAGCGCGGGTGTCAGCCAGCCGAAGGCGGCGTGGTCCAGGTGTCCCATGGCCCCGGGACGCTAGCCGGGGCAGGGGCGCACAACGGGGGCGCATTTCGAAAGCTGTTGGAATATGACACAGAGAGGCAATGGAACGATCGCGTCCCGCTCGAACATGCGCGCAGGGATGCCCCCTATGTCGGTGAGGGATCATGCGGAGCATGAGCGACGACCACACTCACGTCCAGGACTTCTTCAGTGCCCGCGCGGCCGCCTGGGACAGCAGGTTCCCCGACGACGGCCCCGCCTATTCGGCCGCTGTCGCGAATCTGGGCTTGCGCCCGGGCGACCGCGTGCTCGACGCGGGCTGCGGCACCGGCCGCGCCCTGCCTCCCCTGCGCGCCGCCGTGGGGCCCTCCGGGGTGGTGGCCGGGGTCGATCTGACTCCCGCGATGCTGCAGGCCGCCGTACGCGCCGGGCGGAACCGGGAGGGGCGACTCGTCCTCGCGGACGTCGCCGCGTTGCCCCTGCGGTCGGGGTCCTTGGACGCCGTGTTCGCGGCGGGCCTGATCGCACATCTGCCGAAGCCCACCGAGAATCTGCGGGAGCTGGTCCGCGTGGTGCGACCGGGTGGCACGCTCGCGCTGTTCCACCCCATCGGCCGGGCAGCCCTGGCGGCGCGTCAGGGGCGGCAGATCACCCCCGACGACCTCCGAGCCGAGGCCAATCTCGGCCCCCTCCTGGCTCGTTCGGGATGGCGCATGACGTCGTACGTCGACGAGGACGCCCGTTTCCTCGCGCTGGCGGTGCGCGAAGGCTGACGGCAGGGGCGGATCAGTTCTGACCCGCCGCGGCCGCCACTGCTGCCACGAAGGCGTCGGGGCTGTCGAACATGACGTTGTGCCCGGCGCCAGGCACCGTCACCACCCGGACACCGGCTGCCTCCAGGCCCTCCCTTCCCGGGAGTTCGCCGCTGCGCTCGCCCTGCAAGTAGACCCGGTCGATCGACAGGCCTTCCAGAATCGTGCGCATCATGGGGTCCGAGCCGCGCCGGAGACCGACGGCCGTGCGGTGCAGCGCACGCGCATCGGCCAGCCGCATGGTGGCCGCCCACAGTGGCCCGACGGCCTCCAGCACGCGCGCGTACTGCTCTTCGACGAACTCGTCCTCCCCGTAGGAGGCGATTCCGCTGCTGGCGGCCGTGCGCGGCGGGAAGGCGTCCAGGTTGGCCTCCGTGAGGACCAGCCGGGAGACGAGGTCGGGCCGCCGGTGGGCGAGCACGATGGCGACGGCCCCGCCCATGCTGTGCGCGATCAGCTCGGCGCCGGTGACGCCGGCCTGGTCCAACGCGACCGCCACGGCGCCCGCGTTCTCCTCCAGCGTGTAGCCGAAGTGCTCGGGCCGGTCGCTGATCCCGTGTCCGGGCAGGTCCACGAACAGACTGCGCCTGCCCACGAGTTCGGGGTGGGCCGCGATGTGCGCGTGATACACGGAGGACACCGATCCGAGTCCGTGCAGGTACACGCGCGCGGGCTCCTCACCGGGCACCTCCGTCCACCGGATCCGGCTCCCCTTGCTGTCGAATTCAGCCTGCTTCACAGCGCCCTCCCTGATGTCCGTCGCGGCACTCCAGACCATACATCGGGTTCGAGGTATTCCGGTAGCGAAATATTGAAGTACCGCTGTACAGCGAGACTGCGAGAGAATGTGCTCATGTTGGAGCTCGCCATCCTCGGCTTCCTGTACGACGCCCCGCTGCACGGCTATGTCCTGCGCCGGCACATCGCCGCGCTCACCGGCCATGTGCGGCCCGTCGCCGAGAGCACTCTGTACCCGGCGATCAAGCGACTGGAGAAGGCAGGCCTGCTGGCACGGACCACCGAGCCCGGCGCCGTGGCCGCGCCACGGCACGTCCTGACGCTCACCGACGAGGGCAGGCGGGAGCTGCGGCGCCGGCTCGCCGACCCCGGGCAGCGCGAGATCACCGACGAGAACCACTGGTTCACGCTGCTCGCGTTCCTGCGGCACCTGGACGACCCCGCGGCCCAGGCGGCCGTGCTACGGCGCCGGCTGGCCTTCCTGGAGGAACCGGCGAGCTTCTTCTACGACGGCGACCGACCGCTGAGCGCCGAGGAGCTGGACGATCCGTTCCGGGGCGGGGTCCTCAAGATCGCGCGTGCCACGAGCCGGGCCGAACTCGCCTGGCTGCGCGACACTCTCGCCTCACTCGAGGCCGTCGGCAGCTGAGGTGCCCAGGTGCCGGACCGGACAGCCGCCCGTCCCCGGGACCGGGCGGGTGCCCAGGTCGGGCAGCCGATAGCCCTTCGGATAGCCCTTGATCTCCCAGTTCTGTCGCGCGAAGTGCGGTGTTCGGCGCGGCGCCAGCAGCCTGACCAGCCGGCCGCGCGTCCGGACCGCGCGGCGCACGAGGGCGGAAGCGGCCCGGGTGGGCGGCTCGTAGCGGAAGGTGCGCAGCAACGACTCGTCGAGAAGGGCGAGCGTGGCCGTGCGCAGCAGGGGCGCAAGCGGTCGCGGATACCAGGAGGCCATCAGGCCGAGCGTGGCGTCGGAGACCCGTCGGGCCTGCTCGTCCCAGGCGAAGTTCGCTTCTTCGTAGGCGTCGAGGAAGGCTTCGAACTCCTCATAGGTCTCAGGAATGCCGGGAATGCCCAGGTATCGGCCGAGTGTGCGGTAGTACTCGGTGGTGGCGACGATCTCGTGCCGGGACAGGCGACGCCAGCCGTAGGTGTCGATCCAGCGCCTGGGCACCACCACGAAGGTGCTGAGTACGTACCGCATGTCGTCGTCGCCGATGTCGTAGCTGCGGTGCATCCGGTTGATGCGGCGGATCGCGGTACGGCCCTCCTCCGCGTCGAAGCCGTGCTCCACGATGGCGTCGAGGAGCAGGGCGGTGTCGTCGTACCGCTTCTGTGTCCGCTCGGTCAGCTCCGCCGTCCGGGCGAGCAGCCGTCCGATGGCAGGGACGGCGTAGGTTCGGTACAGGGCCAGCTCCAGAGCCCGTGTGTAGTCCCACGGGAATTCGAACGCCACGCTCAGTCGGTAGATCTCCAGGGCGTCCCTCACCGGGTCCATCCGACGGATCTGCTCCAGCCGCTCGTAGCGCTTCACCGCGCCGTCCCCCTTCTGCCGTCGAAGTTCCAACTCTACGTTGAACAACAGCAGATGGACGATCATCGAAGACCCCGTTCGGGGGAAGGTGGTGCACGTGTTCGACGTGATACGCAAGTACGCTGCCAGATTCCGTACCTCCTCGCAGGCCGAATCGCCCGGCACCCGCGTTCGGCGCGCACACAACTTGTTCGAAGCGGCAGCCGCCTATGTGGCGGCCTGCGCGGAGGACGACCAGGAGCGGATCGACGAGGCGGCGGCGTGGGTGTCGCCGGAGGCGCTCTCGTTCGGGGTGAGCGAGCTGGCGTGCCGGGCTGTCATCGCGCTCGCCCGGGAGCGCGACGAGTCGCCCGCGGCGGTGGCCCGCGACCTCCTCGGGCTGCCGGCGGCCTGAACGGGACACGTCGCCGACCGTGGTCGTTTCGCCCCCGTCCAGGTGGAAACCTGCAGCTCCGCGTGGTGTGCGGAGTCGTGACAAGCGGCTTCCGCTCGCACTAGGGTGCGCGCCGATGGGTGAACCACTGGGAGGCAGGGATGGCCGGGACGAACGATGAGGCCGTCGCCACCGCGGACGAGGCGCTGTATGTGCTCACGGCGGTGCTGCTGACGCCTGCGCAGTTTCCGAGCGTGCTGGGCGACGACTATCCGGCGGCCTGCGCGGCGCTGGACCTGGCGCCGCGCGCCGACGGATACGGCCTGGTGCTCGGGCAGGACGGGGACGGCGCCCGCTGGACCGTCGTCATCGACGACGTCTCGCTGGTCGCCGTGGCGATCGCGTCCTGGGACTGCGGCATGGAGTACGAACTGTCGCCGGACGAGCGCACGGTCGTGGCCGCCCTGCCGGGCTGGCCGCTGGCGGTCGCCGTCGCCGCGCCCGGTGTGCCCGCGCCGCACGACCCCGCCCCCGAGGTCGCGGACGGGCCCGCCCTGACCCCGCCGGACACCAGTTCCTGGGGACCGGCCCAGCGGCGACTGGGCGCCGACGAGATCGCGCTGCAGTGGGCTGTCTGGCGGGAGCAGATCGCAGACGGCTACTTCCCCTCGCCCGACGAGCAGGCGAAGACGGCGGAGGCAGCGGCGCGTGGCGAGGAGAACGCTCAGAAGGGCGGCCACCAGGGCATCCGGCGCGTACTGGCGGAGGCACGCGGCTACGTCGACTCGCCGCCGCCACTCGGCCGGGTGCGCTCCTCGTTCGCCCCGGGCGACGCCCGTACGCTGCGCGCCGACGGCCCCGGATGGTCGATGGTGGCGCGCACCGACGACATCGCCTTCGTCCTGCTCGACGACGAACCTGGGGAAGTCCTTCCGGTGGGCCGGGGCGCCGAACTGCCCGGCCTGCTGGAGGCGCTCGACAAGCTGGCCGTGCGGCCCAGCTGACCCCGCGGGGCCGCGTCCGTCACGGAAGCGCGGCCCCCGACGATCCGGGGTCCGCCTGCCTCCGTCCCGGCGAACGGATCTGATCCGTCCGCCCGTTTCTCAGCGGCCGAGTTCCTTGCGTGTGACTCGGCGCAGCCTGCGCCGCTGCGAGGGGTCCAGCGTCAGATACGCGGCGACGGGGACCCCCACCACGATCAGGAACGCCACCCACCAAGGCAGCCATATCAGCAGGATGAGACCGACCGCCACACCCCCTGCGGCGATCTTCGCGGTTTTGGACATGAGCGTCGCCTCCTTCGCGGCCACTGCCGCTCTCTGCTCTGAAAACGGCCCCGCGCTCTCGGCGGTTCCGAAGCCCGACCCCGAGACATCCCTGAGACACGCCCCTAGTGGTCCGGGTCACAGCGTAAGCCTTCAGGGTGCGCCGTCGGTGTGCTGTAACCTCGACCGTTCCGAGCGACTAGTCAAATTTGAGGAGTGCGGGCAGAGCTGTGCAGAGGTATCCCACGGCACCACTCTCCGACCTGTCCGAACTGGCCCGCTGCTGCGTGGTGTTCGTACCGTCCGACCCCGCCCGCGCCGGCCTGATGGCCTTCTGGCAGCCGGACGGCGAGGCTCTGCCCGCCTTCACCGGGGGCTCCGTCTCCCAGCTGGACGTGGTGGTGTCCGCGCCCGACGGGGCCGCCGAGCGGGTACAGCGGCCCGCTCTGCTGCTGCCGGTGCGCGCCGCCCTGCCGGTGCTCATGCGCGCGCGTGCCGAGCCGGAGGGCCACCGGGCCACCGTCTTCTGGAGCGCGGCCGGCCTGCTGGCCCTGCACTTCCTGGCCCGCGGCCTCCTCCTGCCGGGTCTCTCCCCGAGCGATCACGACGCCTGGCGGACGGGGCCGCTGTCCGCACGCGACACGGAGCTGGTCCGCGAACTCGCCGCGGCCATGCCGCCGGAGGCGCACGCCGTGCCGCTTGCCGCCGTCGGCCGGCCTCGGCTGCCCGACCCCGAGCGGCTGCTCCGCGCTTTCCTGGACGCCGTCGCCGACACACTCCCCCGCTCCCCGGCCGCACCCTTCGTGACGGGCGGTGCCGCGTACACGGCACCGGAACCGCAGCATCTGCCCGGCCTGCGGGCATGGGCCGACGACATCGCCGCCGGCCACGACGCGGGCGTGCGGCTGTCGCTGCGTGTGGAGGCGCCCGGCGTTCCGGACAGCGCCGACGAGGACGGCAACCCGGTGCGGTTCCGTGCTGTGCTCCAGGTGCACGGCCTGAGCGGGGCGGCAGACGTCATGGACGCCGCCGGCCTGTGGTCCGGTTCGGGACCCGCGCACCAGGCCTTCGACCCGCGTGCGCGAACGGACACGCTGCTGGCACTGCGCCGGGCGGCCCGGTCGTGGCCACCGCTGACGCCCCTGCTCTCCGCCGCCGTTCCCGACGTCGTGGACCTTGCCGACGACGAGATCGCCGAACTCCTGGGCGAGGGCGCCCTGGCGCTGGCAGCCGCCGGAGTCGACGTGCACTGGCCGAAGGAGCTGTCCCGCGAGCTCACCGCGCACGCGGCCGTCGGTCCGCCGGACGCGGAGGTTTCGGCGCTGCCGTCGTTCCTCTCGGCCGACGCCCTGCTCACGTTCCGTTGGTGGTTCGCGATGAACGGGCGGGAGCTGTCGCGCGACGAACTGGACCGGCTCGCCGAGGCCAAGCGTCCCCTCGTACGGCTGCGCGACCGATGGGTGCTGGTCGACCCTCGGGAGGCGGAGCGCGCCCGTGCCCGGCAGGACCGCTCGATGGCCCCGGTCGAGGCGCTGGCCGCCGCTCTGACGGGCTCGGCCGAGGTCGACGGCCACCGGGTCGAGGTACGGCCCACGGGGTGGCTGGCGCAGCTGCGGGAGCGGCTCGCGGATCCCGAGGCGGCACACCCCGTCGCCCCACCGTCGGCGCTTGCCGCCACTCTGCGGGACTACCAGCTGCGGGGCCTCGGCTGGCTGGCCCGGACGACGGCCCTCGGTCTGGGTTGCTGTCTGGCCGACGACATGGGTCTCGGCAAGACCGTCACGCTGATCGCACTGCACCTGCACCGGCAGAAGGACGCCTCGTCGGCCGGCCCCACGCTCGTGGTGTGCCCGGCTTCTCTGCTCGGCAACTGGCAGCGTGAGATAGAACGGTTCGCCCCCGGTGTCCCGGTGCGCAGATTCCACGGATCCGGGCGCGGCCTCGGCTCCTTGGCGGACGGGGAGTTCGTCCTCACGACCTACGGCACGATGCGCCTGGACACCGAGCGGCTCGCCGCGGTGCCCTGGGGGATGGTCGTCGCCGACGAGGCGCAGCATGTGAAGAACCCCTATGCGGCGACCGCGCGTGCGCTTCGGTCCATCGGCGCACGCGCGCGTGTGGCGCTCACGGGCACACCGGTGGAGAACAACCTCACGGAGCTGTGGGCGATCCTCGACTGGACCACACCGGGGCTGCTCGGCCGCCTCGGCACCTTTCGCGCGCGCTATGCGCATCCGGTGGAGGGCGGCCGGGATCCCGCGGCCGCGGAGCATCTCGCGCGGCTCGTGCGGCCGTTCCTGCTGCGGCGCCGGAAGTCGGACCCCGGAATCGCGCCGGAACTGCCGCCGAAGACCGAGACCGATCACCCGGTGGAACTGACGCATGAACAGGCGGGTCTGTACGAGGCGTTGGTCCGCGAGACCCTCGACCGGATCGCGGCCGCCGACAACATGGCCCGTCGGGGCCTGATCGTGAAGCTGCTGACCGGGCTGAAGCAGATCTGCAATCACCCGGCACAGTTCCTCAAGGAGGACGATCCGAGGCTCACGGGACGCTCGGGGAAGCTGGAACTGCTGGACGAGCTGCTCGACACCATTCTCGCGGAGGGCTCGGGCGTGCTGGTCTTTACGCAGTACGTGCGGATGGCCCGCCTGCTCGAACGGCACCTGACGGCCCGTGGAGTGCCCTCGCATCTGCTGCACGGCGGTACCCCGGTCGCCGAGCGCGAGGGGCTGGTGCGGCGCTTCCAGGCGGGCGAGGTGCCGGTGTTCCTGCTGTCGTTGAAGGCCGCGGGAACGGGCCTGAACCTCACGCGGGCCGATCATGTCGTGCACTACGACCGCTGGTGGAACCCGGCGGTCGAGGCGCAGGCCACCGACCGCGCGTACCGCATCGGCCAGACCCGACCGGTGCAGGTCCACCGGCTGATCGCCGAGGGGACCGTCGAGGACCGCATCGCGGAGATGCTCGGACGCAAGCGGGAACTGGCGGACGCCGTGCTCGGCAGGGGTGAGGCCGCACTGACGGAACTGACGGACGCGGATCTGGCCGCGCTGGTGGAACTGCGCGAGGAGGCGCGATGACCCGCTACGACCATGAGCACGACCGAGGCCTGGAGCGGACGTTTCCCGCGCTGCCGCCCGCGCGCGGGCGCGGGTTCGCACAGAGCTGGTGGGGCCGCGTCTGGCTGGGGGCGCTGGAGGACGCGGCACTGGATTCCGCCGCCGTGAAGGCGGGGCGCCGGCTCGCGCGCGCGGGCGGAGTCGGCGCGGTGACCATACGGCCGGGCCGGGTCACCGCCGTCGTCCGCGAGCCGAAAGGCGCGGCGCACCGGGCCGACGTCCTGGTGCCGGAACTGCCCGAAGAGCAGTGGGGCGGTTTTCTGGACCTGGCGGTGGAACAGGCGGGACACCTGGCCGCGCTCCTGGACGGGGAACTGCCCTCGCACCTGATCGAGGATGCGGCGGTCAGGGGGATCGAACTCCTGCCGGGCCTGGGCGATCTGGAGCCCGAGTGCGACTGTGGGGCATGGGACCACTGCGGGCACACCGCTGCGCTGTGCCATCAGGTGGCACGGCTGCTGGACGAGGATCCGTTCGTACTCCTGCTTGTCCGCGGCCGGGCCAAGAGCGCGTTCCTTGACGAGCTGAACGTGCGGAGTGCCGCCTCTCCGGACGAGCCAGCGGAGGCAGCGGGGGTTGACGCGGCGGAGGCATGGGCGACCGCTGACATCCTGCCTCCGCTGCCCGCCACGCCCGGCCTCCCGGAGGTACCCGGCGGACCGCCGTCGCTCGACACCGGGGCGGGTCCGGTATCCGGGATCGACCCTTCGGCGCTGGAGTATCTCGCCGCTCGTACGGCCGCGGAAGCCCACCGGATGCTGGGGCAGGCACTCAGCTCCGATGGTCAGGAAGGCGCAAGCTTCACGGAGTTGACGGCCGCTCAGGATGTCGTGCGGCTCGCCGACGGGACGGCGCCCAGTGCGGTCGCCGACCGACTCGCGGAAGGGGCGGGGCGAGGCCCCGACGGGCTGGTGACGGCCGTCCGTGCCTGGCGCGCCGGAGGTGTGGCGGCCCTGGCCGTGCTCGACGAGGAGTGGCAGGTGGAGGGCTCCGCACTCGCACGTGCGTGTGCGGCCCTGGAAGCGGCCTGGGAGGAGGACGAGCGGCCGTCGTTCCGGCTGGCAGGCAATCGCTGGACCGTCCCGGACGAAGGGGTTCAGCTGCGCCTGGGCCAGGACCTCCGCTGGTGGCCGTACCGCGAGGAGGGCGGCCGCTGGGTTCCGGCGGGTGGCGCGGACCGGGATCCCGCAACGGCATGGGAAGCGGCCCGCGTCCGCACCGAGTACCCGGCGCAGGCAGGCTCCTGACAGGCTGTCACCCCGTGGCGGGTACCCGACGAGTGGTGGACGCCGCCCGTTCACCCTGGGGTCGTACGGCGTTCCTCCTGGGGCCCAAATGTGGCCGCAGTCAACGAACTTGCCCCCAGGAGGCCCCGATGTCCCCGCACGCCACCGGCCGGCGCCGCGTCCACCGTTCTGTCACCACGGGCCTTCCGCTGGCCCTGGCGGCCGCCCTCGTGGCCGCGGGAACCGCCAAGGCGGCGCCGTCCGGTGACGCCCGTGTCATCCGCACGGCGACCCTCGGGGAGATTCCGCTCGGCCCGTTCAGCAACGCCCTGCTGCCCCGCAGCGTCGACGACGACCACGGAGTGGATCTCGGGGGCATAGGCAGCGACATCTACCCGGCGGGCCGCAAGGGCGAGTACTGGACCGTGACCGACCGCGGTCCCAACGGCCAGATCAAGGTGGACGGCAAGAAGCGCCGGACCTTCCCGGTGCCGGGATTCGACCCCTCGATCGTGAAGATCAGGGTTTCCGGCAACCACGTCGAGGTGCTGGACGCGATCCCGCTCACCACGTCCTCGGGCAAGGCCGTCTCCGGGCTGCCCGACCAGAAGAGCCGCGACGAGGCGCCGTACACCTACGATGCCGCAACCGCGCTCTCGTTCGACCCGAACGGCTTGGACACGGAGGGCATCGTGCGGGCCGGGGACGGGACCTTCTGGCTCGTGGACGAGTATGGCCCTTCGCTCATCCACGTCTCCGCGCGCGGGAAGGTGCTCACCCGCTATGTACCCAAGGGGCTGAAGCTCACGGGAGCCGACTACCCGGTGGTGGAGGCGCTGCCGTCCATCCTGCTGCACCGGAAGATCAACCGGGGCTTCGAAGGACTGGCGCAGCTTCCCTGCGGCGACCTGGTGCTGGCTCTGCAGAGCCCGCTCTCGCTGCCCGACGAGGACGCCGGGGACGCCTCGCGCACGACTCGACTGCTGCGCTTCTCCCCTCGGAAGAAGGCCGTCACCGCCGAGTATGCCTATCGCTTCGACCCGGTGAACGTCGTCGACCCCAGCGAGGACGACACGTCCGAGTTGAAGATCTCCTCGGTGGTTGCCGTGGGCGGTGACCGGTTGCTGGTGGAGGAGCGGACCGACAAGGCGGCCCGGCTGCAGCTGGTCAGGCTGGGGCACAGGGCCGACATCCTCGGCGGCCCCTGGGACGACGACGCGACGTCTCCGTCGCTGGAGCAGCTGGACGACCCGGCCGCGGCGGGGGTGCCGGTGCTGAGCAAGCGCCTCGTGGTCGACCTGGGCAAGGTGAGCGGTGTGCCGGGGAAGATCGAGGGTATCGCGCGCGTGGATCACGACACGCTCGCCCTCATCAACGACAACGACTTCGGGATGACCGACGGCGCGGGCGCGTTCGACGCCCAGGGCCGCCTGGTCGACAGCGGGATCGAGACGACCGTGACCTACGTCCGGCTGCCCGAAGGACTGTGAGAGGAGCCCCCCTCAGGGCAGTTCGTCCGGGAGAGAGGGCAGCAACGTCTCCAGGCCGCTCGGCAGTGTGCTCGGGAAGCCCGAGGGCAGTTCGGTCGGCAGCCGCGACGGCAGCCGGCTGGGCAGCTCGGTGGGGAGGCTGAAGGAGGGCCGGGGAGCACGGCTCGTGCTCGCGCCGCTCTCCTTCGGCCCCTTCTCGTCTCCCGAGCCGTGATTCCCGGAGGCCATCATCACCACGACGAGGACGGCCGCGGCAGCCACCAGGACGACCAGGACGGCGAACAGCGGGCTGCGCCTGCGTCGCGGAGGCTCCGGGGGCCATGACCGGGCCGGCTCGTCCGAAGGGGGTGGGCCGTAGCCGCCGTGCGGCGGCCCGAAACCGCCGGGCGGAGGCGGAGTGCCGTGCGGCGGCCCGGGCGGCACAGGAGGGACAGGAGGCAGAGACATACCGTCCAGAGTCGCCACCGCCCGGTCACATGACCACCCGCGCACGGAAGCTGATACCGGCTCATGCCGCGGACGGCACCGTTCCGTCGTATCTCGCGCGGAGAACGGTCAGCGGGACAACCGCCTCTCCGACTCCCCGAGGACGGCGGGCACGCACCGGTGCAGGCCCCCGAAGGCGCCGGGCACGCGCGCGGGTGCGCGGCTCGGAATCGGTCTCCCGCGCGCGTGCGCACTCAGTCCCGTGCGCCCAACAGGTGGTCCATCGCCAGCTGGTCGAGCCGTTCGAAGGCCATACCGCGCGCTGCGGCCGCTTCCACGTCGAAGTCCTCGAACGCCGTGCGGTCGGCGAGCAGGTCCTGCAGCCCGTCCGCGGCGGTCGGCCGGGCCAGCTGGTCCAGGCGCGAGGCTCGCAGCGCGTCCTGGACCTCCGGGTCGGCGCGGAAGGCGGCCGAACGCTCCTTCAGGATGAGGTAGTTGCGCATGCAGCCGGCCGCCGACGCCCATACGCCCTCCATGTCCTCGGTACGGGGCGGCTTGAAGTCGAAGTGGCGCGGCCCCTCGTACCCGGCGGACTCCAGGAGGTCGACGAGCCAGAAGGCCTGCCTCAGGTCGCCGGCGCCGAACCG
>NZ_JBIWPP010000046.1:0-54072 GCF_044768335.1 Streptomyces sp. NPDC101151
CTGGGAGATCCGCGACGACATCCACGAAGCGTTCCTCACTCTCGGATGCGCACTCATCTGCTGGCGACGCCTGAAGTCATTCCGATAGGAGTTCTAAAGGCAACGCGGCGCGTGAAGTCTCCATGATGTGTGTGGGGGGAGATGCGCACACGAGAAAACCGCAGCCGTGGCGATGCGCGCTGTGCGCGTCGACCAGATGGCACTCGGCGTGGGCGAGGTCGTCCCGGTTCGGGCGGCCGCTTCCGGCGCTCTTCACCTCGTCCACACGCCGGTCGGCCGCTTCGGCTCGGACTCGCGGGGTCGTCGTCTCGGGCTCCGGCAGGCGGCGGATCAACCACAGCAGCGTCGACTTGCTCACTCCGGCCGTCAGGGTCTGGGACAAGCAGGCGCCGGTCCGGCCTGCCAGCAGCACCGCGACGCGTTCAGGTACTGCCTGCAGGCCGGCACTTCGCCGCCCGTGCCGGAAGGTCAACCCACCGACCTGCTCAGCGAACGTCGCCTGGTCGCAGGCCGCCTCGGTCGCGGCTTGTTCGACTGTTCCAGCACGCCGGAAGACTGCGCTCCAGGCCGACTCCCCATCTGCGACCCGCCACGATCCACCCGAATCAGCGACCACGATCGAGGGCTGAAGCTCCCGGGCATTCTCCCCATGCCGTCACGGGACCATCACGCACGAGAACTGCAAAACCGCAGTTAAAGCCTCTCCTCGGTAGCCCCGACCGGGCGAAAAGGACTCTGCTGCCCGCCTCGAGCTCTGAGCCCGCTATGCGTGCAGCGGTGCTTCGACGGCGGCGCAGATCTGCGTGCCCATGTTGTGTTCCATCATCCGCAGTGCAGCCTCGGCCAGGTCCGGGTGGATGTGGGCGACTGCGTCACGCACGACCGTCGTCGGCATGTGACGGATGTGCGCGTCGAGGGCCGAGTACAGGACGCACTGCTCGGTGACCTGCCCGCACAGGACGAGCCGGCCGATCCGCTGCTCGCCCAGCAGGTACTCCAGCGGAGTCTGGAAGAAGATCGAGTGCCGGGCCTTCACGACGAACAGCGAGTCCTCGTCGGGCTTGATCGGCTCGACCAGGTCGGCGTGGGGCCCCGCGGTGGCGATCTCGAGGATCTCGTCGTGGTGGGATCGCCAACGGCCGAAGTTGTCGTTGACGTAGATGACGTCCACGCCGATGTCCCGGGCCTGTGTGATCAGCCGCCGCACGCCCGGCAGCGCCTCGCGCACCGATGGGAGCAGCAGCTCGGCGTCCTCGTGCTCGTAGGTATTGATCATGTCGATCACCACGAGCGCCGTGGTCTCGGTGTGGGGCATTCGTCGGCGTCCTGGGTCGCGGTACGGGCGGCGGCGCGTGGCAGCGTAGCCGCAGGACCGGCCGGCCGCCCACGTCCCACACCGTGCGTCGGAGCCAGGAACAGGCATGTGGCGGACCGCCTCGCGGCCGTATGACCCTGGCCGTCGCGCTCAGACGTTGATCGGCCCGGCCCCCTCACGCAGGACCCGGGCCTCACGCCCGTCCAGAGCAGCGAGCACCTCGGCGAAGGCGCCTGCGTCTGGTCCTCGTCCAGCCGGGTGATCAGTGCCGCGTCGGCTCCCTCGCCCAGCAGATCCCACCAGCGGGCCGGAATCGCATCGAGTGGTTGCAGCAGCATCTCGGCCTACCCGCCGCAGGCCAGGCCCGCCTGAAGTGCGTCGTCGTGGACGGACACTTCACAGACGCTCGCCGTGCGTCCCTCGGCCAGGGCACCGGCTTCCGCGGCCAGGTGTTCATCGAACACCCCGCGATACAGCGTGCCGTTGCAGGTGTCGTCCTCGCCGACGAGGGGGTGAGTGGGGTGTTGGGGTAGAACTGGCTGTGGGCGAGGACGTCGGGCAGGGGCCGTGCCAGCCTGCGCTGACCTGGCCCTGGGGACAGGTGATTTTTAGGCGGTCGAAGTCGAGGCTTGTATCCTGAACGCATTCGGCGATCGGACGATCACGGGTACGGGCATGCGGGGACGGGGCGCGCGTCCAGGGGCGGGAGCACGGGGATTTCGATGAGTGACGCACATCCGATACGCAGCCGCAGACCGGGCCTCTCGGTCGGCGCGCGCATCATCGCCGTGGTCGTCCTCACCGCGATCGGCGCCGTCGCCGCCTGGCTCCAGCACGACGCTCCCCGCGGGAGTGCGGAGCCGCGTACGGAGTTCACCGCGAACAACCCGCCCGCCGGTCTGCCCACCGCGCTCACTACCGGCCAGCACCTCCACTGGTCCCGCTGCACCTCGCCGCCCACCGCGCGCACGGGCTACGACTGCGCCGCCATGAAGGCCCCCCTCGACTATCGGAAACCGGACGGCAGGACGATCGACGTCGCCCTGATCCGCCGCAAGGCCACCGGGCCGAACGCCCGGCGCATCGGCTCGCTCGTCCTCAACTTCGGCGGCCCCGGCGTGTCCGGCGTGAGCGGACTGCCTAAACGCCTCAACCAGTACGAGCCGCTCCTCGACCGCTACGACCTGGTCTCCTTCGACCCGCGCGGCGTCGGCGCGACCATCCCCGTGCGCTGCGGGAAGACCGCGGACGACACCGGCTCCCACGGGGCCGACGCCTGCGCCGAGCACTCCGGGGCGCTCCTCCCGTACATCGGCACCTCGCACACCGCGCGCGACCTCGACCTGATGCGCTACCTCCTCGGCGACGAGCGGCTGCACTACTTCGGCGTCTCGTACGGAACGGCGCTCGGCGCGGTCTACGCCCACCTGTACCCGCCGCACGTCGGACGGCTCGTCCTCGAAGCGTCCGTCGATCCGACCGAGGACCTCGACGAGGAGCAGGTGTCGCAGGTCAGGGCGGTCCAGGCGTCGTTCGACCGATTCGCCGCGCACTGCGCGGCCCGTATCCGCCACTGCCCGACCGGCGACGGCCCCGAGGAGGCCGCGCGACGCATGGCGCGCCTGGCCGACCGCCTGGAGAAGAAGCCCGCCCCGGCCGGCGGCGGAAGGAACCTCGACGCCGACGACCTCGCGTACGCCGTCAGCGACCATCTCAGGCTCGGCACGGACGGCTGGACGCCGCTCGCCAAGGCCCTCACCGCGCTGATCGACCACAACGACGGCCGTCCACTGAGCAAGGGTGCCGACGACATCGGCTCCGCCGACCGCGCGGCGACCCCGCGCGACAGCAGCCGCGCCGCCCTGACCGCGATCACCTGCGCGGACTCCAGCCTGCGTCCCGGCTTCGAACGCCTCGACCGGGACGAGGCCCGCATCAAAGCTGCCTCACCTGTCTTCGGCGCAGCATGGTCCACCGGCGTCTACCTCTGCTACGACTGGCCGTTCGACGGCGAGCGCGCCACGCTCCGGGTGGACGCCGACGGTGCAGCCCCCGTCCTGGTGGTCGGCGGCACCGGCGACCCGATCACCCCCTACCCCGGCGCCCGCCACATGGCCCGCGCCCTGGGCGACGGCGTCGGCGTCCTCCTGACGGCCCAGGAGGAGGGCCACGGCACATACCCGCAGAACCGCTGCGTCACGGAGACGGTCGACCACTACCTCCGCACGGGCCGCACCCCGGCTCTGGGGACGGTGTGCCGGGGCAGCATGTCCTGAAGCCCGTACGGATCGGCCGGGCGGCTTCGATCACCCCCTCGTGATCGCCGCAGAGCCGGATCCGACGATCTCGACGTCGGTGCCGAGGGCGGCCCCGTGCGTGGCGACCTGGTTCTTGAAGCCCTGGTCGACCAGGGCCTTGCTGACCGAGCCGCCGGCCGCGACGGCGACTTGGTCGAGCAGAGCGATGCCAACGGCGCTGGTAGTACGTTGGCGCGATCGACACCCACTGCTCGTCGGACAAGTCGCTCTGGTACAGCCTGCGTTCACTCACCCCACCGATCCCAGCAGGCCACCTGCACCGGACCGGAACGTTCCGGCTCCGCCCACACCATCAAGCGACACCAGAACGACTCATGGACCACCGAACCGCCCACTGGATGAGGGCCTTGGGGGGATTGGCCAAGATCGTGAGACGGAACCGGGTTGGCCACCACGGAGACGGCCGAGGATCCCCAGGTCAGAGCATTGGGTTTGGCCAAGAAGACGAGAACCTACACGCCCCGAGTGGGTGGTCCACGTGGCCACGACGCACTCCACTGTGCAGGACATCGAGATGACCGCGATCATCCATGATGATCTCGCCGAGCGGGAGTTGCTACCCCGCGAGCATGTCGTGGACAGCGGCTACGTCACCCCGGCGCACATTGAGAGGGCCCGAGTGCACGGCATCAACCTGCTCGGCCCGGTCGTGGCCGACAACAGCCGCCAGGCCAAGGCCGGTTCGGACTTTGCCAAGTCGTCCTTCCCCTTTGACTGGGACCGCCGGCAGGCCACCTGCCCCCAGGGCGCGGTCAGCCGGGAGTGGAGGCCGCTACGGATCAGCGGACACGACTACATCCAGGTCAAGTTGGCCAAGGCCGACTGCCTGGCCTGCCCAGTCCGCCCGCAGTGCACCACCTCCGCCACCCGGCCAAGAGCCCTCAGCCCTGCTGCCCACCCGCAAACCTCATGAGATCCAGATGCACAATCGGCTGGAGCAGACCACCGCAGAGCGGCAGCACCGCTACGCGATCCGGGCTGGCATCGAGGCCCCCTCTCCCAGAATGTCCGCGCCTACAGACTGCGCCGCTCCCGCTACCGCAGGCTGGCGAAAACCCACGTCCAGCACGTACTCACCGCGCTGGCCTGCAGCATCGCCCGCATCGCGGACTGGATCACCACCCCACCCACAGCCCGCCGCCGAGCAAGCCACTTCCGTGCGCTGTGCGCCGCCGCCGCATGACCCAGCCAACATCACCAACAGAGTCTGGCCATTGGGCCAGGCCCTGGCGGCAACCAGCGAACGGAACGCAGGTGCGGGCTGCCCATTTGGGTAGTGAGGGCGTTGGGCTATGGACAAATATCTTTTGCGTGTCCATATTTTGCCCACGCAGATGAACCACCGATCTGATTGCACCACTGCGCGACACGGTTTTTGATACCAGCACACAAGCCACCCATCATAATATCAGCTGCTTGCGCACTCTTCCGTGTCGCGGCTCAATTTCCCGCCATGCGCCTGCCGTTTCCGAGGCGTGGCCGCAGGCCAATTTAGCCACGCGGGGCCACGGCCCTGCCGTCATCGATTGCCGACGCTCATCTACTAGCCCAGGAAGGACTGGCGTTTATTATGCATCACCCCAGAGGGGCACCATTGCGGCGAGGCCGCCTGGTCGGAGTGTCAGTGCTCACCGCCGTGGCACTAATACCGCTTACCGGGACTTCAGCTCAGGCCACGGATGTGGACAAAATATGCGTACGTGCTGTGCCTGGGTACCCCAACTCGTATGGCTCCTGCGAAAGATACGCAAACCCGCCGTACACGGCAGTTATTTCTGACTGCAACTCCGGGATAGCCGGTGGGGCCTATAGAAGGGATCCATTGCCCCCGCTCGGTGAGCTTGTGTGGTATCAATACCCCACCTCATGCCGATTCCAGGCGTCCGGGCCACCCGCAATAGTCGATGGGATGCCAATGAAGGTGTCCCAGACCATGAACCAATGTCAAAATTCCACGTCGGGCAAGATCGACGTCATATACTCTAAGACGGTAACCCATACAGTTTCGGACATGTATGGGAATCAGACCTCGGCTAAGGCATCCTTGAAGCTCGGGAAGGCCTTGGAGCTGGGAGTGGAATCAGCTTTCCAGTATCAGCATACGGTTTCCGACAGTACTTCCTACACCTCCACGACTAGGGTCGGCGAGGAAGTACCCCCGTACACTAAGGGATACCTCCAGTTCACGCCCTACATAGCGAAAACGAAGGGTACGCTTTATGCCACGTACCCGTACAACGTCTTTGGAACCAAAGAATGGGGGACGACTGTCACCTCATATGCCCCGATCCTCATTGACGGAACAAACGTGCCGGACGGCGAGTGGAAAATAGAGCCGGTGCCCTGCTAGCTGCCCAGCGTGGTCACCGTTTAGCCACGTGGTCGACATTCATGACAGCTAAGCTTAGATTTAAAGGCTTCCTCTCGGTCAAGGCCGAGGGGATTCCTTTTTGTGGCGGGTTTTGCCGACGGGGCGGCCGACCTGGAGCCCTTTTCATGTGTACGGCTGACGTGTGAGGTGTTGGTGGCTCTCCTACGGGATAGAAGGTCGCAGCCCCGTCACCCTGCACTTGCAGGGGAATGCTGATGCCTGCCTGGACCTTGTAGGGGACTTCCGGAAAACTGACCCTGCCATAGACACCAGCAAAAGTGAGATCGGCGGAATTCGGATCCACCTGGACGAGGAAACAACCTCCAGGGACGGGTGCCCCGACGCCGGTGGTCGGCTGTGGCGGGGGAGGCGAGTCGGCCACCGCATCACCAGCGCCGATCCCGCACAGCACAGTGGCGGCGATTAGTGCGGCAGTAATCCTGGTTTTGGTGGTGATGGGCATGATGGTTGCTCCGTGCGGGTAGGACGTGGGCTTCAACCGGTTTTCATTGTCAGATGCAACCGCCCGTCACGCCGTCGTCTGACCGACTGGTTCGCCGGCGGACTGCAAAACCTGTCGTGGTGCGCGAGTCAGGGTGGGTTAAGAAGCCGTATCTCAACCGATCATGGAACGTGCGGGTCGAACAGGTTTCCCGCCGGGGTGATCTTCCCCGTGTACGCGCATGAAGACAAGGCCTATCGGTAGCTCGGGGATGCGAATCTGACCGAGCAGTGCCGGGAGACCCTGGTGTCGTTGTTGTACGCGTCCGAACCCGTTCAGTTCAACTCGGCTGCGGCTGGCCCACCTCCAGAGTTCGCGATAACCCGCGGACCGGGTGTCCATGACCGCTCCCAGCACGGAAAGCACTGCAGCCACATGGACGTCCCAATGCGCGTCGACACCGAGGACGACCTCGTCCCCAACAACCGGCCACATCGGCGCATTTTGGATCGCCAGGGGGAGCCTTTTGCTCTATGAGCCTGCCGGTCTGCGCCACCGGACCGACAGAGCGATCAGCCATGAGACAGTGCCCACTTCGCGGCACACACCCTCAAGACACGTTCGGAGCAGTCCGGTGGCAGTGCTCCCACGCTGGAGGTCGGCGAAGGTAGGACAAGACACCCCGCCCGAGATGTCACGAGCCAGAACCAGGCGCGGGAGCACACAACCCATATACCCAGGTCCCGACGGCTTGCGATCGCTCGCAGCACTGTTTCAGGAACGTAGCGATCTTGCGGGGCCGGCGCTCTGATTGCACCGTTCCGTCCGTGGTGGCACGGAGGTTCGCCCGTCGACGTGACCAGCCAACAACCACGCCAGCTCAGGTGAAAGCCCCGCCCCACTGCGGCGAGCGGGTCCGGATTCTTCCTGCTCCCGCCGGCTCGCACCGGATCGTGTCAGGAAGTGACCGAATAGCCCGCATGGAATACGTCGCCAAGCCGGCAGATGCGCGATTACCTGTCACAGCCGGTGCGTTGACACCAGGGCTTCCCCCGCCCGCCGAGCACGGGCATGTATCAACGGTTCCCGACACCCCCTGACCAACAAGCACTTCAATCTCTCGTGGAGCCGCACTGACGGAACGACACCGACACCCTGGTGCACCGCGGCCCCAGCTTGCAAGCAGTCACAATCCCGAAAAGAACGGTCTCTCAATGACGATCGGAGCGTTGTCCCGGGCGCGGGCTTCGTCCGCCGCGGCCTCGACGGCCTCACGGGTGAATTCCCTGGACAAGTCGCATGCGTCGTTCGGACTGGGGGCCGTGGGAAAAGGACCTGCTCAGCAGGCACCTCGCCGACGGCTCACCAGTACTCTGTGGCAGGGCCTCGGCCGAGCCGTGGAAACCTGCGTCGCCGCCCATCGCGGCGGCCTGCGCAATTCTTCGCCCAGCGGCATGTCGCCGGAGGCCACCGGAGAGGCTTCCGGTCGACCGCAGGACGACTCGGCGCCCGTCGGCCAGCGGGCCGAGCGGAAGAAGGCAGCACATGCCCTGGTCCACGAGCTGCTTGATAGGCCCACTCCCTCCGCATTGCCGCACCGTCCGACCGGCCATGAGCCCCTCCCGATACTCACCCGCACCAACGCCTCCTTGCGGGGGAGTTGGCAGTCCTGCCGGTGTGACGCGGGCCGTCGGGGCGGAGCTGACATGGGTCATCCGGACCACCGGACGGTCTATTTCTACGCTGCGGTCAGCGCGCCGTCAGCACCGCGTCAGTGCTGCCTGCCAGTCTTTTCCGTGTGAAGGCAACGGGGCACCACCCCGGGGCCAGAAACGAGGAGAGGTGCCCGGAGTGGTTGATCGGGGACCAACGAGCGCGTCTCGAGGTCGGACCCTTCGGGGTCCACGCAGGTTCGAATCCTGCCCTCTCCGCCGCACGGCCCGCCCGGTCGGCCCCCGTGCCTGCGCGACGGCCCCGGCAGCGGCCCGGTCCCCGGAGCAGGTTCCGGCGGTGCGCACGTCGAGCAGCTATGACGTTGATGGACAGACTGAAGACCTGCTCCAGGAGTTGCCGTATCTCCGGCGAGGCCGACCATCCGATGCTCAAGACCTCCCGCGTCCAGGGAGTGAGCCGCGACGTCAGCCCGTACGAAGCGGTGTTCGGCACGTGAGGCCGGCTCCGCACGTCCTTTCCGGAGGTTTCCCGTGCGGTCACTCGACACCGCCCGCTCCGTGTGCGAGCGGATTCACCCCTGGCTGCTCAAGGAGCTCGAGCAGAGCCCGTACCTCGAGCGCGAGCGGCCCGGGAGCCCGGCCGTCGATTTGTTCCGCATGCATGGCGGGGTCGGCCTTCTGATACCCGGGAGGTACGGGGGCCACGAAGCCGACCCGCTGGACGCGCTCTGGGTGCAGCTGGCGCTCGGCTCGGTGTCGCCCTCGCTGGTCACGGCGGTCTCCATGCACCACCGCGCCGTGGCGATGCTGTACTCGCTCGCAGCCGAAGGGGGCCGGCTCGCCGACGAACAGAGCGCGCTGCTGCACCGGATCGTGCCCGACCAGTTGGTGCTGGCCTCGGGCTGGGCTCAGGGCCGCACCGCCCGGAACGTCCACGAGCCCGCCGTGGTCGCACGCCCGGTGGAGGACGGGTTCCTGCTGTCCGGCGCCGAGAAGCCCTGCAGCCTGTCGCGTTCGATGAAGCTGCTCGCCGCGAGCGTCGCCATCCATGGCGGCAAGGGCTGCGAGCCCGAGCCGGCGCTCGCCCTGGTGGCCGCCGACTCGCCCGGATTGAGCGTGCACCCGTTGTGGACCAACGCCCTGCTGGGGGGCGCGGAGAGCGACGAGGTGCGCCTGACCGACGTGTTCGTGCCCAGTGGCCTCATGGTGCGGGCAGGTGCCGACGACCCCACCCGCCTCGACGACCTGCGGTCGACCGGGTTCGTCTGGTTCCAGATGCTGATCTCGGCCGGTTACGCGGGCGGCGCGATGTGGCTCGTGGAGCAGGTCCTCGACCACCAGCGCGGCACGGCGGCGGAACGGGCCGCCCTCGCCGTCGACATGGAGGCCGCCGTCGCGCTCCTGGAGAGCGTCGCCCGGGCGACAGCTCCCGCTCCCGGCGACGAGGACTCGATGGCCCGCGTCCTCGTGGCCCGCTGCGCCGTCCAGAAGGCTCTGCCGGACATCGCATCGCGCGCCCTGGAACTGCTCGGCGGCATGCCGTTCATCTGTGTCAGCGAGCAGGCCCAGGTCGCGGCGGCGGTGCGCGCCCTCGCCTTCCACCCGCCGTCCCGCTCCGCGGGCGCGGAGTGGCTGCTCAGGTACTTCGACGGCGGCTCCCTGTGGCCGGCCTGACCCGGCCGTCCCTCCGGCGGCGCGCCGGCCCCACCACTGTGCCTCCGGGTTTCAGGCACCACGGTGGGCGTCCCCGGCGGGCCCCGGTTCCCGCAGTCGCTGCCGGAGCCGGGAGCGGTACGTCGCCACGGCCTCCTGCACCGCTTTTCGAGGTGCGGGCTGTGGCCGGTCGGCGCGCCCGGCGACCTGGCCCGGGCGCGTGGCGTGGCCGAGCAGCGGCTCCCCGGACGGTGACGGGCCATCGCGCGGGCCCATCCGAGGAGACTCGCGCCGCCTGCCTCCGCGTCACGTGATGCTGAAGGCCGACGCCGCGATGCCGCCGTCCACCGTGAGGGTCTGTCCGGTGACATACGATGCGTCGTCGCTCGCCAGGAACCGGACGCAGGCCGCGACCTCCTCGACGTGTCCCGGTCGTCTCATCGGTACCTTCTTGCGGGCCGAATCCTCGAAATGCCCTACTTCATGCGTGAGGTCCGTGCGAATGAGCCCGGGAGCGACCGCGTTCACCGTGATTCCCTTGGGTGCCATTTCGACGCCCAGGGCCCGGGTCAGGCCGGCGAGGCCCGACTTGGCCGCGGCGTAGTTCGCGGCGCCGGGCAGGGCCTGTTGGGCGAGGATCGACGTGACGTTGATGATGCGGCCGTGCGCCGCCCGCATCATCGGTCCCAGGGCGCGCGCCGAGGCGTGGTAGGCGGCCGTCAGGTTCACGTCGAGCACCTGGCGCCATTCGTCGTCGTTCATGGCGAGCAGCAGGCCGTCGGCACGGATGCCGGCGTTGTTCACCAGGACGGCCACCCGCCCGAAGCGTTCTTCCAGCATCCCGAAAGACCGGTCGATCGCCTCCGGGTCGCGTACATCGCAGGCCACTTCGATCGCCGTGCCGCCCGCGCCTTCGATCTCGGACACGACCGACTCCGCGGCTTGGCGATTGCGGAGGAACCCCACCGCGACCGGCCGCCCGTCGGCAGCGAGTGCGCGTGCGACGGCCGCGCCGATGCCTCGGGAACCGCCGGTCACGAAAGCACAGCCGACGTGCGGAACGACCACTTTCTGGTCGCTTTCCTCAGTTCTTCGGGTCACGGCTCGACGTGGCGTCACGTGCCGCTCACTTTCGGCTGTTCGCCGATCAGTTGCGACAGCTGTTCGGCGGCCGATTGCGCGTCGGTGAAGTGGATGGCGTGCCAGCCCGCGGCCCGTGCGCCCATGCAGTTCTTCTCTGTGTCGTCGATCAGCACGCAAGCCTCGGGCGGTACTCCTGCCCGGCTCGCCGCCAGCTCGAATATCTCGGGACCCGGTTTGCGGCATCCCACTTCGAAGGAGAGGACGACGTGATCGAACAACTCGTCGACGTCGACCATGCGGCGCCAGCGCTCGTCCCAGCTCGGGACCATGTTCGACATCAGGCTCACCCCGACACCGCGCCAGCGTATCGCGCGCAGGGTCTGAACCCACTCCCGGTTGGCCGGCCGGCCGTCGAACCATGCCTCGCCGAAACTGCGTACTCCGACGGGCCTGCCGAGCGCTTCGGAGACCAGGTGCAGCCATGCCGGTTCGTCGATCATCGGCGTGTCCAGTGGCTCGAGGAGGTCCGAGGTGCCGAATCGGGCACTGACGGTCCGTACCGCACCCATGAACTCCTGCGGGGTGAGCCCGTTGTCCGCGCAGAACTTGGCGAGGCTTTCCTCGATGGGAGGGGTGAGGACGCCGCCGAAGTCGGTCCACACCGTCGTGACCGGGTATGCGCTCATGATTCCTCCACTCCGCGGGTCAGGGTCACTCCGATCTCGGCGACCTGTTCACCGCCTTGCTCGATGGCAACAGGGATCTCGCACTCGCCGGTCTCGGAGGCGGGCAGCGCGGCACGGACCGTGACCGGCGCGTCCAACTCCACGAACTGGGAGAACCGTCCGGCGAGCCGGGTGAGGTGCCAGCCCCGCATGGCGTGTCCAGCGGCGTCCACGACCGATACGATCAACTGCCGTGCGGCCTCGGTGAGTACCGACATCGTCACGTGGTCGTAGGGGTGGTCGAAGAGCGCGCGATTGGCCAGCGGCAGCGCGACCCGCGCCGACATCCCGCCCGCGTCGTGCACCAGATCGGCAAGGACGACGTTCAGGGGATCGCGCCTGCCCACGATGTGCGGCTGGGCCAGTCCGGGATCCGGCCGGTAGACCATGTCGGATGTCCACGGCGGTGGAGTGTCCCGCTGAGCGGTGCGCAGCATTTCCTGTTCCGCGTGGTCCAGGAACCGGCCCTTGGCCTGGAGGGTCGCGACCTGCCGGCCGCCGGCGAAGACACGCTGCTTGCAGATCCCGGCGCGCGGGCGGCCACGGCGCACGCGGGTGAAGGGGAACTCGCCGGCGATACGCAGATCGATCACGGGCTCGTCGCCGGGCCACGCGGCCGGCTCGGCGATGTGCAGATGCCAGTCTTCCGGGATCGCGACGACGTTCGCCTCGACGCCCAGTTCATGGGCCGTCGCGGATCCCGCCTGCCTGCAGATCTCCATGATGAGCAAGGGGTCCACCGTCATCGTCGACCCGTGGTCGTTGTAGTACGCGTGGTAGGCCGGGAGTTGTGCGGCAAGGGCCACGCGGCCGTCTCCCAGTGCGCGCACGTCGGTGATGAACACCTCGGACACCGCGGACCGGTGCACCCGGCGGCGATCGATCGTGCGGTCGAATGACAGGGCGACATCCTCGTCGAGCCGCCACTCTTTTGGTTCTTCCACGACACTGACTTCTGTCACGCCTGGTGTCACCTCTCACGCTGCTGCCATGGCAGGGATCTCGACGCGGCACTCCGCCGCGCAGGGGGTGAGCCCCGCCGCGGGCGCCGCGGCGGGGCTCACGGATCACGCGCCGCCGTACATGTAGAAGGCGGTGATCTGCCCCTCGTCGTCACGGATGTAGAAGTCCCGGCCGGAGCGAAGGACGTTCCCGTCGGGTGCCGTGATGGTCCACTCCTGGTAGATGCCGTTGTCGTTCTCCACGGTTGTCCCGTAGTTGAAGGCGACACCGGCTCCCTGGATCTGCTCCCGGTTCACCTGAGCCATGTTCGCCAGGATCGCGTCGCGCCCGGTGAACTTGAGGTTCTCCCCCGCGACCCGGTGCACGGCGGATGGTGCGAAGACTTTCTCCGCCAGGGCGCGGCGCTCGTCGTCGTCGTGCGTCTGCCACGCCCTCAGCAGGGTGTCCATGAGTTCTTTGACGTCCACTCGGTTTCCTCTTCTTGTGGTGTGCGTTTCTTTGGTGCGCGGCGAGTTCGACTGCCTCAGGCTGTGGCCGCGTAGAACCGCTCGAGCATCGGGACGTCGGTCAGGTGGGTGTCGATGGTGGTGATGAGCCCGGACCTGACCGTGAAGACCAGCGCCAGCCATTCGTCGAGCGGGAGGGGCTTTTCGGCCGTGTTGTGGATGGTCGCGACGATGCTGCGGCTGCCGATGTGCAGGTGCTGCGGGTCCGTGGTGAGCTGTGCGGCGTCGATGGCCTGGGCCCGCTCGACCACCGCCTTCGGCCCCACCGCGTCGCCGGAGATGCGCGAGTTCCCGGGCAGGGACCAGACCACCTCGGGGTCGAGCAGTTCGGCCACCCGGTCCCATTCCTTCCGCCTCGCCGCGGCCAGCATTTCCCCGACGACCGCGGCATCCTTCTCGGTCACGACGGCGTCGATATCAAGGTCGTGCGTCATGCACAGCGCCCTTTCTGCTTCATCACTTGTTCACTGGATTCATGTCCCGCGGTGACTGCCGGCGGGTCAGTTGCGCTTGCGCGACAACGGCGCCGGAGACCGGGTCATCGCACGCTCCCGAAGGTGGGCAGTTCGCCGCGGCGGCGGGCTGCCAGCGCATGGCGCATGTCGTCGGTGAGCATTCCCTCGACGAATACGCGGTGTTCGTTCCTCATGTGCTCGGCAAGAGTCGCGAAGGCCGAGTCATGCACCAGTTGTTTGGCCGCTGTCACGGAATGGCGGGCGCTGCGGGTGAGGCCGGTGGCGATCTCAAGAGCCCGCTCGTGCAGGTCCGCGGCCGCCACCACCGTGGTGACGAGCCCGTCGGCCTGCGCGCGCGTCGCCCGGATGACGGGCTGCTCGAGGAGCAGCTCGACGGCCTTCGCGGGGCTCAGCACCCTGGGCAGCAGCCAGCTCATCGCTCCGTCGGTCGACGAACCCAGCGCACCGTAGCCGAAGTTGAACTTCGCCCGGTCGGAGGCGATCCGCACGTCGCAGGCCAGGGCCAGCGAGAAGCCGGCGCCCGCGGCTTGGCCGTGCACAGCGGCGATCACCGGGCAGGGCATCGTGTACAGGTTCTCCACCAGGGCTGCCAGCGCCTCGGTGCGACGCAGCCAGTGCGCGCGGACCGCTTCGTCGTCGCCGCCGAGCACCTCGTCGAACTCGTCCAGCGGACCGCCGAGCGAGAAGTGCGGACCCGCACCGGTGAGGACGACCGCGCCGGCCTTGTCGTTGCGGGCGAGCGCGGACGTCTCGCTCACCAACGCGTCCGTCATCTCGGTGTCGAGGACGTTGTGCCGCTGCGGCCTGTTCATGGTCAGCACGACCACGTCGCCGAACATCTCACGGCATACGGCCGGCCCCTCAGTCATGGCAGACCACGACCCGGTGCGCGGCGAAGGCCTGGTTCGTGCTCAACTGGGTTCCTCCTGACCGGCGGTGGCCGCGGCGGCACGGACGTCATCCTTCGTGATCACACCGCCGTCGCCGGTGCCCATGACGTCCCTGAGCTCCACACCCAGCTCGCGAGCGAGCCGCCGTACCACGGGAGCCGCCGTGACGCGCCCCCGCTGCTGCGCCTTCGCGGGCAGCCGCCGGGCCGGGGGTTCGCCCGCCCCGGCCGCCGGAGCCGGTATCTGACCGACGAGGTGGGTGGCGCCGCCCGCGGGCGGCTGCTGGCCCCGTGGTCCGAGCAGGGAAACCAGTGGTGCGCCCACCGGGACCATCCTGGTGACGTCGGCATGCAGCGCGGTGATGCGTCCTTGGTACGGCGTGGGCAGTTCCACGGTCGATTTGACCGTCTCGACCACCACCACCGGCTGGTCGATCTCGACCACGTCGCCGGCCTCGACCAGCCACTCGATGATCTCCGCCGAGACCAGGCCCTCGCCGAGGTCCGGCAGGACGAACACGCACTCGGTCGTGTCCTCGGTCGCCGTCTCGGCTGTGTCACGTGTCGTCATCCGGGCGCTCACGCATCCTTGAAGGTGGCCGCGACGGCGTCCAGGACCCTGGCGACACTCGGCAGGTAGAACCGCTCCAGTTGGGGAGGCGGGTAGGGGATGTCCAGGCCGGTGACGCGCCGCACCGGCGCCTCGAGGTAGGCGAAGCAGCGTTCGGTCACGCGGGCGGCCACCTCGGCGCCGAAGCCGCCGAAGCCGGACGCTTCGTGCACCATCACCGCGCGGCCGGTACGCATCACCGCCTCGCACACGGTGTCTTCGTCGAACGGCACGAGTGAGCGCAGGTCCACGACGCAGAGGTCGTAGCCGTCCGCCGCCGCGGCATCGGCTGCCGCGAGGGCGATCGGCAGCGCGGGCCCGTAGGTGATCAACGTGGCGTCGGTTCCGGTACGGCGTACGACCGCCCGGCCGATGGGCTCGACCTCGGCGGTGAGGTCGACGTGGGCGGTCTCCCAGTACAGCCGCTTGGGTTCGAAGAACAGCGCGGGGTCGGCGCCGTCGATCGCCTGCCTCAGCATGCCGTAGGCGTCGGCAACGGTGGCGGGTGTGAGCACATGCAGGCCCGGCGTGTGCGCCGCGTACGCCTCGGACGAGTCGCTGTGGTGTTCCACGGCGCCGATTCCACCGCCGTAGGGGATGCGGACGACGACCGGGGCCGCCAGGGTGCCCCGGGTCCGGTTCCGCATCTTCGCCAGATGGCTGACCGTCTGCTCGAAGGCCGGGTAGGCGAACGCGTCGAACTGCATCTCCACGATGGGCCGGGCGCCGTAGAACGACATCCCGATCGCCGCGCCGAGGATGCCCGCCTCGCAGATCGGCGTGTCGAAGCAGCGGTGCTCGCCGAACTCGGCCAGCAGTCCGTCGGTCGCCCGGAACACGCCGCCGAGGTGCCCGACGTCCTCACCGAAGACGACCACGCGCTCGTTGTCCCGCATCGCGTCGCTCAACGCGGAGTTGATCGCGGTGACCATCGAGACCGCCGGTGCTGTCACCGGCGCCGTGGTGATCTGGGCCGGCGTCTCGGTCGTCATGCGATCTCCCTCTCGGCGATTTCACGGGCCTGCTCCAACAGTTGGGGCGTCGGCCGGGCATAGACGTGCGCGAACATCTCGGCGGGCGCGGGTGTCTCGTAGCGGGTGACCTCCTGCCGGGTCCGCGCGGCGAACTCTGCTGCTTCCTCGTCGATCGCGCGCTGCACGGCGTCGTCGAGCAGGTCCTGGGCGCGCAGCGTCGAGGCGAGGCGGGCGACGGGATCCTTCTCCCGCCAGGCCAGGGGCTCGGCGGGGTCGCGGTAGCGGGAGGGATCGTCGGCGTTGGTGTGAGGTGCCATCCGGTAGGTGAGCGCTTCGATCAGGGTCGGTCCGCGTCCCGCCCGGGCTGCCTCGACGGCGTCCGCCACGGCCCGGTGGACCGAGCCGAAGTCGTTGCCGTCGATCTGTACGCCGGTGATCCCGTAGCCTGCGGCCTTCGCAGACAGCGCTTCGGCTCGGGTCTGCTTGGCGAGGGGCACGGAGATCGCGTAGCGGTTGTTCTGCACGAGGAAGACCACGGGCGCGTCGTACACCGCCGCCAGGTTCACGGCCTCGTGGAAGTCGCCCTCGCTGGTGGCCCCGTCGCCGCACAGCACCATCGCGACCACGTCGTCCCCGCTCAGCCGCGCCGCCATCGTCAGTCCGACCGCATGGGCGGCCTGTGTCGCCAGTGGCGTGCAGTGCGGCGCGGTGCGGGTGGCCTTGGGGTCGTAGCCGCAGTGCCAGTCGCCGCGCAGCAGCGTCAGCGCCTCGCCGGGCCCGACGCCGCGGCTGACGACGGCCACCGAGTCACGGTAGGTGGGAAACAGCCAGTCGGTGCTCCGTAATGCCGTCACGGCGCCGACCTGACAGGCCTCCTGGCCCAACGACGACGGGTAGACCGCGAGACTGCCCTGCTTGGCCAGGTTCGTGGCCTGCTGATCGAATCGGCGGCCGATGACCATTTTCCGGTAGCCGCGCAGTAGCACGGCGTCTTCTTCACTTGCCGGCGGCGACACCATGGTGGCGGCCGCGTTCGAACTGGTCATTGCACTCCACTCCTCGATGAGGTTGGACGCAACACGGATCCCCCGTGTCTGCAAGGAAATCGATGGGCCTCGGGGCCAGGGGCGTGAAAGGGGTGAGGAGCCGGTTCCGCAGAACCGGTTTCGGACAGTCGCCGTACAGGTCACGCGTGCCTGCACGCCTTCCACCCGATCACGCCCGCGCCCCAGGTGAATCCGGCACCGAAAGCGCCGAGCACGACGGTGTGCCCCCGCTTGAGCCGGCCGTCGTCCTGCGCTTTACGAAGGGCGAGCGGAATCGAGGCCGCTGATGTGTTGCCGAATTGATCGACATAGGAGGCGGCGCGCTCGGGACTGAAGCCCAACTGCCGGACGACCGCCTTGAGGATTCTGCTGTTCGCCTGGTGGCAGACGAGCAGGTCGACATCGTCCTGGGTGATGTCGTGCGCGGCCAGGGCCGACTCGACCTCGTCGGTCATGGCCTCGACCGCGGAGGCATAGACCTGAGCGCCGTCCATTCGGACGACCTTGTCGTCATGGTCGACGTACAGGGCGTCGGCGTACTCGGCCGCGGACCCGAACGAAAGGAACGGAACGCAGGCATCGCACACGGCACCGCGCTGTGCCTCGACCAGGACGGCTCCTGCGCCGTCGCCGAACAGTACGGCGGTATTGCGGTCCGCCGGGTCGGTCAGGCGGGACATGGCATCCGCGCCGACGACCAGGACGCGGTCCGCCGAACCATGGCTGACCCGTGAGACCGCGTAGTCCAGTGCGTAGAGGAACCCGGTGCAGGCGCCGTTGACATCGACCGCGCCGGGCGACCCGGCGCCGATCAAGTGGCCGATGGCCGGCGCGAGGCCCGGCGAGAGCCGGTCCGGCGTGCTGGTCGCCGCGACGATGAAGTCCACGTCCGACGCGCCGACGCCGGCGTCGTCGAGCGCTTGCGTGGCCGCCGCGGCGGCGAGCTCGACGACCCGTTCACCGGGCTGGAGGTGGTACCGGCGGCGCACGCCGGTCCGGTCGAGGATCCACGCGTCCGAGACCCCCAGGTCCGCGAAGGCATCATTCTCGACCGCTGTGGCAGGCAGGGCCGCGCCCACTCCGGAGACGACGACGCTCATGACAGCCTCCCTTCCGATGGGGTCTCGGTCCCGATAAACACCCGGAACGTGCACGTCGATGTGGTCCGCGTACCCTGACGTGCTGCGACGGTGATCTCGGCGCCCGCGTCGCCGGCGCCCGCGGCCTCGTCCGCGGCCCAGGACACGATCCGCAGCGCGGGTGGCGTGTCCAACTCCGCGAAGCTGGTGAAGTCCAGCGCGGCGTCGTGCGTGTGGACCCGGTCGACCGGAGTACCGGTGGCTTCGGCGAAGGAGAGTACGGCCAGTTGCCGGGCGCCCTCCGCGATCATCATGCCCGGATAGTGGTCGAGCGGGCGGTCGAAGAATGTGGGAGGCGTGTGCGGCACCAGCAGGCAACTCGCCTCCCGCGCAGGCCCGGTGACCCGACCGATGAAGACGTTCTCCGGGAACCGCCTGCCGACCCTCTGCGGCCGCTCGGGGACGACGCGGCCCATGGGCGCCTCAGGTCGTCTCCGCCCGTCCTCTCCCCTCATCGCGCTGTAGGTTTCCGGCGCCAGGAATCCGACCAGGCCGTCGCACCGAGCAATGGGCCGCCCGTCGACGATGCAGTGAACTGGCCCCGCTGCGGCATAGGGAACACCGGATGCGTTACGACGGACCAGTTTCTCGGAGAAGGCGATGACCGCATGCTCGGCACCGACGGGGGCAGCCGGTTCGGTGATCAGAAGGTGCACGGTGCGCAGCACGAACTGATGGGTCAGCGGAACGCCGAGCAGCGTGTGCGCGATGACTTCCAGGCCTTGCCGCATGAATTCGGCGAGGTGCAGCGCGTCGTACTGGTCGATCACCGAGTCATTGAAATAGCGGTGCGCCCTCGGCAGGGTGCCGGCCGCGGTGAGCATGCCGGTGTCCTGGTGGCGTGCGACGTCGTTGATGAAGACGTCTTCGCCGGACTCCTTGTGCGCGCACCTCCGGTCGACGGTCGTGGTGGTGCTCAGGCCGAGCTCGTCCGGTGTGTATGCCGGCCACGGTGGTGCGGCGGTCGCGGCTCGGCCGGACACCCGGTCGGCGGGTCGAGTGATCTGTCGAGTGGTCTGCACGTTCAGGCCCCGATCACGATGGTGACGTTGTGGCCGCCGAAGCCCATCGAGTTCGTGAGCCCGATGCACCCCTTGTCGGACGGTTTCAGCGCGAGCGCGGTCTGCACGTGTGTGAGCGGGCCGAGTTCCTCGTCCGGCTCGGTGAGTCCGTGGGTCGGCGGTGCGGTCCGGTACCGGAGCGCCTGCAGGGTCGCGATGGCCTCGACCGCGCCCGCGGCGCCGAGCAGATGCCCGACGTAGGACTTGGTGGAGGAGATCGGGATGCCCGCCAGGGCGTCCCCCAGTGCGCGGCGCAGCGCGGTCGACTCCGCGGCGTCGTTAAGCCGGGTTCCGGTGCCGTGCGCGTTGATGTACGCCACGTCCCGCACGTCGATCCCGCCGTCGGCGAGCGCCGCGCGCACCGCGGCCGCGGCGAAGGCGCCCGACGGTTCCGGGGCTGTGACGTGGTGGTGATCGCTCGTCACGCCGTAGCCGAGGATCTCCCCGAGTACAGGGGCGCCGCGGGCCCGGGCGGTCGACGCCTCTTCGAGGACGAGGACGCCCGCGCCTTCGCCGAGGATGAAGCCGTCCCGTGTGCGGTCGAACGGCACCGATGTCCCGGTCGGCGACAGTGCCCCGCTGGAGGTGAACATCGCCTTGGTGAAGTCGCTCGTCGCGGCCTCGGCGCCACCGACGATCGCGGCGTCGGCCTCTCCTGAGCGGATGACCCGGGCGCCGGCGACGATCGCCTGTGCTCCGCTGGAACAGGCGGTGGCCAGGGCGGATGTCTCGCCGGCGAGGCCGAAGCGCATCGACAGGTGCGCCGGTGCGGCATTGGCCATCAGCAGCGGAACCGTCAATGGCGAGACGTACTCAGGGCCTTCTGTCCGCAGGACGTTCAGCTGGGCCTCGAGCGTGTCGAGCCCGCCGATCGCGGTGCCGATGACGCAGTGAACCCGCTGTGCCGGGGCGGGCGGAGCATCGCCCCAGCCTGCCTGCCGGACGGCCTCGTCCGCGGCCGCCACCGCGAGCTGGCAGAACCGGTCCATGCGTAACGCCTCGCGCCTGCTCAGCACCTTCATCGGGTCGAAGTCGGCGCACCGGCCAAGTCCGTCGGTGATACCGCTGTCCCCGCGCACGGCACCGTGGTGGAGTGCTTCGGCCCCGGCTCCGAGGGGGGTGACCGCTCCCATTCCGGTGACTACGACGCGCCGCCTCACGCTATTTCCGCGCGCTCGCAAATCACGGACAGCACGTCCGAGATCGTCACCGTGTCGACGAAATCACCGGGCTTGACGGGGATACCGAGCTTCTTCTTCACGGTCTGACTGAGTTCCACGACGTCGAGCGAGTCGAGACCGAGGGTGTCTAGGGTGTCGTCGAGGGAAACGGATTCCTTTTCGACGCCGATGGATTCGATCTGATTGATCACGAACTCTTGGATGCGCTTGCGGTCGTGCGTGTGGGAATCGGTCGACACAGTACTCTCCCCGTAATTGACCGTGTGCTCCGAGCGCGCTCCGAGGCGCGCTCTCTTACTGGATCCCTGATCCACGATTGAGGTGCTGCCGGCAGCTGAGGTGCCGCGGCGACCTGAGGTTGACAACGTCAACTGACATTCACTGTGACGGGCCCAGGTTGACATCGTCAACCAGAGACGCTGTGACGCTCGTCACTCAGGCGGCAGCAAAGGGGGAACTCCTCAGCCCTGCACGGAGACCCAGTTCCGCAGGGCCAGCGCGACCAGGTCGGGCATGGCTTCGACGCCGTCGACCGTGCGCGGCTCGCGCAGGCGGCCCGAGAGCGTGAGGTCCACCAGGCCGTGCAGTGCCGCCCACAGCAAGGTGCCGGCCTCCCGTACGCCGCCGGCGGCGAGCACGCCATCGCCCTTCGCCTCGATGACGAGATTGCAGAGGACCTTCGCGCACGCGTCGGTGGCGCGCTCGAGCTCCTCGCTCGGAGTGTCGATCGCGATGTCGCCGAACATGAGGCGATAATGGGCCGGCATCTCCCTCGCGGCCCGCACGTAGGCGAGGCACGCCCGGTACAGCGGCGTCCCCCCTGCAGCCTCGTCGGCCGCCCCGTGCCGCATCGCCTGGGTGAGACGATCCATGCTCCGCGCGGCCACCGCGCTCAGCAGATCGTCCTTGTCGGAGAAGTGGCGATACGGCGCGGTCCGCGACACACCCGCCGCCGCGCCAACCGCACGCAGGGTCACGTACTCCGGGCCCCCGCGCGTCAGCAGCGCGCTCGCCGCCGCGACCAGCGCGGATCGGGCACCACCCGTGTCGCCTCGACTGATTGTTCCCACGTGACAAACTCTACGCAGGTTGACGCTGTCAACTTGACCGTCCTACAGTAACGCTCCCGGCCTCGACCACTGCAGGAAGGCCTTTTATGAACACCCCTCAGGGTCACCCCCGTCGGTGGGTCATCCTCGGCATCATGTGCTTAGCGCTGGTGATCGCGTCTCTGGACATGCTGATCATCACGATGGCGATCCCGTCGATCAGAACTGAACTCGGCGCGACACCAGGACAGTTACAGTGGACGGTGGACGCCTATTCGCTGGCCTTCGCCGCCCCGATCCTTTTCGCCGGTGCGCTCGCGGACCGTTTCGGCCGCCGACGCGGCCTGCTCACCGGCCTGCTCGTTTTCCTCGCCGCCTCGACGGCGGCCGCATTCGCCGGATCCGCGGAAACACTCATCGCCGCCCGCGCGGGCATGGGCCTGGGCGCGGCAATGATCATGCCCTGCACGCTCGCGATCCTGGGCCAGGTCTTCCCGCCCCACGAGCGGGCCAAGGCGATGGGTATCTGGGTCGGCGTCGCCTCGCTGGGCATTCCACTCGGCCCGATCGTCGGTGGCCTCCTCCTGGAGAACTTCTGGTGGGGATCGGTCTTCCTGATCAACATCCCGATGATCGCCGTCGCGGTCACCGGATGCCTGGTACTCATCCCCGAATCCCGCAACGAACGCCACGCCGGCCTCGACCTGCTCGGCCTCGTACTCACAGCCGTCGGCTCGCTCGCGCTCATCGACTCCATCATCGAGGCCCCTTCCCACGGCTGGACCTCGCCGCGCACACTGACGTTCCTCATCGGCGGCGTCGCGATCCTGGGCGCCTTCATCTGGTGGGAGCAGCGCACCAGCAGCCCGATGCTCAGCCATGCCGTCTTCCGCGACCGCCGGTTCGGCGGACCGCTTGTGACGATCTCGACCGTCTTCTTCGGGGTCTTCGGCAGCCTCTTCGTCATCACCCAGTACCTGCAGTTCACCCTGGACTACCGTCCGCTGACCGCGGGCCTGCACATGCTCGGGATGTGCACGGTCATGTTCATCGCGCCGATGGCACCGAAGCTGGTGCAGCGGTTCGGACTGGGACCGGTGTCCGCGCTCGGCCCGTTGCTGGTCGCCGTCTCCATGGCGGTCCTGGCGTTCGGAGACGATCCGTCGAGCCTGCGGATTCTCATCTCGCTCGGACTCCTCGGCTTCGGCATCGGCTTCGGCGCCCCGACCTCGGTCGACTCGGTCGTCGGTGCCGCTCCGCCGGAGCAGTCGGGCGCGGGATCGGCCGTCGCCGACGTCGCGATGAACCTCGGCGGGGCCCTGGGCATCGCCATCATGGGCGCCGCGGCGAGCACGACGTCGACCGGGGCGCTGAACGACGTGACGCCACCGATGATCGCCGGTGCGTGCGTGGCCGCGGCCGGTTCGCTCGTCGTGGCCGTGATCCTTCCCCGCGGCCGCATGCAGACGGCGGCCCGGACCGGGGCGGCCGCAACGGAGGCCGAGCACACCGAGACGCCGCTCATCACCGACCAGGCCTGAGCTCCAGAGGGGTGGCACGGGCGTTCTCGGCGCGGCGACCAGGATCTCAAGATCGCCGAGTCGGCATGGGCAGCGACGACGGTCTCGTCGGCGGCCGGGTGGTGGCACTTCGCGGCATCCAGCGCTCATGATCCGACGTCTCATCGGCGCGGCGGCCGCCACGGCAGGAGTCACCGGGACCAGGCACCGTGGCGGAATCCCGGTTACTCGGCGGGCACCCGCAATGCGGCCAACACCGGCAGGTGATCCGTGGCTGCCCGGAGGTCTCGTTCCAGGACCCCGGGCAGCCCCATCGGCACCCCGCACCCCAGTACCTCCACCCCTTGCGCCGCGAAGACCGCATCGATCCGCTGCAGCGGGTCGCCCAGCCGGGTGGTGTGCTCCCGCCCCCATGGCTTCGTCACCCACCCGTCCTGCAGGGCATTCGCGAGCAGGCGGAAGGTAGGCCCGTCGGGCCGGTCGTTGAGGTCGCCCGCGGCGACGGCGTACGACGCGTCCAGGGCGGACAGCCGGTCGAGGAGGAGTCGCCCCTGCTCGTAGCGCTCCTGCTCGTTGATGCTCAGGTGACAGCTGAGCACCCCGAGCCGGGTCCGGCCCAACCGCAGCACGGCCGTCGCGAAACCGCGCTGATGCAGGCCGGGTGTACGGGGCAGCAGGACGTCCTCGGTGCGTTCCACGAGGGCGCGATGCGAGGAGAGGATCATGGGGCCGGAAGCCGTGGCGCCGCCTGTGACGTACACGAGCCCGGAGGTTCGGGCGAGGCGGGCGGCGGCCGTGCGCCAGCGGAAGAACCGCGGCGCCTCCTGAACGCAGACGACGTCGGGACGACAGGCCCGGATCACGCGGGCGAGGGCCTCGACGTCGTCGCGCATGGAGCGGACGTTGTAACTGAGCACGCGCACGACCACGGAGCCGTCGGGCTCCGTCGCCGACTCGGGCAGATCCCGCAGGCTTTCCCTCCCCATGCTTTCCCTTCCCGCCGCGACGGCACGATGCGAGACGGCGATGTCCGGCGGTGTCCGGTGGAGACGACCGGACACAACGTCCTACTCCGTCGGGGTTGCCCCCGGCGCCTGCGGCGATCAATGGTCTCCCACGGCGAGTGTGCAGTGCGTGCGGGCAACCGCTCGACACGGGAGTCGGATTCGGCATTGCCGTCCACCCGATCAACCCGCGATGATCTTCACCCGTGACACACAACCTGCCCCCACTGGTCATCGTTCTGATCATCGCCCTGATACGCAGTTCCCGCGGGAGAACCGCCAGACCTTCTCCGGCCAAGACCCCTCCCGTCCGTCGAGCCCCGGCATCGTTCGATGCCGCCGCGTACGGGCTCGCGCCCCGCGAGGCGCTCGACCCGCGCCGGGCCGGGCCGCCGACACCCGACCGCGTCCGCAAGGAGTCGCAGGCGCTGGCGGACGCCGCGTGGGGAGGCGACTGCCAGTTCGCTGCAGCCCACATCGAGGCGGCCGGAAGCAACTGGGACGAGCGCTGGTCGCGCTTCGAGCTGTTGCGGGCGATCGCACATGAGGACGACGCATGGCTGACGGCCTGGCGCGAGGCCGATCCGGGCAACTGCGACGCGGCAGCCCTGGAGGCGGACCTGATGGTGCACCGGGCCTGGACGATCCGGGGCCGGGGTTACGCCAGCGAAGTGCCGGCCGAGAACATGGCCAAGTTCCGCGCGCTGCTGCCCGCGGCGATCGAGGCGGCACAGCGCGCCGCGCTCCTGGCCCCCCAGAACCCGGCACCGTGGGTGGTCATGGTGACGGCGGCGCGTGGTGCACAGTACAAGCCCGACCGCTTCCAGCCCCTGTGGGACGGCCTCGTGGCACGCGCTCCGCACCACTACGAGGGCCACTGGCAGGGCATGCAGTACTGGTGCGCCAAGTGGTACGGCTCCAACAAGCAGATGATGGCGTTCGCCGAACGGGCCATGGACAACGCCCCGGCGGGCAGCCCACTCGCAGGCATCTACCTCCATGCGCTGACCGAGCTGGAGGAGCGTCGCTCCGCCCTCCCGTCCGGTGCTGCTGCGAAGAAGCGACTGACGGCCGTCACCGACGCGTTGGCGACAGCCCGGGCCGACGACGACAGACTCCCCGCGCTCCGGCATCTGCTGGCCTACTACCTCGGCAAGGCCGGGATGTACGAGGCGGCGCTGGAACAGTTCCGGCTCATCGGCCCCTGGTGTGGCGCCCAGGTGTGGTCCAAGTACGGCGAACCGGCCGAGGCGTTCCACGCAGCCCGCGCCACGGCGGTGGAGAAGTCGAAAGCCAAGCCGCTGCCGCCCGAGTGATCGCATGACCGGCGCGGTCGGCCCACGTCCAGGTGCAGACCGACCACCGCGGGAGCCGACCGCCCGTCAACCCAAGGTGCTGCGCCCTGCCGCAGCCAGCCCCGCTCCCGGCGATCGCGGGGCGGGCCGCGCGCGAGTTGTCGCTCATACCGGCGTCCAGGCCCCAGACACGGTGTGTATTTCACGGCAAGGACGCGTTACAGAGCGGTCCCGGCGGGGCCCGCGATGGCCCGGCCCTGCTCGATGAGCCGGCACGGACGGGCAGTCCGGCAGTGGCGCAGGCGTCGGCGAGTTGCGCGCGGACCTCGCAGGCCAGCGCCGTCAGGTCCAGGGCCTCTCCTCGCCGGGGCGGTAGGCGATGTCGTGGCTGCCGCCCAGGTCGATTTCGGGCAGCACCAGGCCGTGCTGCTCGCACAGACGGGCCATCACCACGACAACGACACTTCGTGATGACCGCGTCTCTCCGCAACCAGGGGGTCCGAGGTAGCCGCACCGGCGTCAACTACTAGATCCGCCAGCTCAAAGAGGGCACCGTGACCACAGCCCCGCCGCCGGCACCATCCAAACCCTGACGAGCCCTGCGCTGGATCATGCCCCACCCCGAAAACCTCCTGCCCGACGACGCCATCGGCCTCAAAGAAATCCGAGCGGCCTGCCCCGAACTCGACGCAACCGTCGAACACGTCCGGTCCTTCGCCGGTCTCATGCACGAACACCGCAGCGAAGACCTCGCCACATGGATCGAGCAGGTCAGACAGGACGACCCTCCTCACCTGCGGCAATTCGCCGACGGCCGCCTGCACGACCTGGACGCGGTCATCGCCGGCCTGTCGACTTCAACGAGTACGCCGACAAATGGCAGCCCGACAAAGGCCCGGCCACGCTCACCAGCAGCAGTACGAGGGCTGTGACGAAGACGCCGGCGTCGACGGCTCCATTGCTTCCGCTACCCATGACACCCCCGGCGTTGTGTGCACATACCGTACTGCTGTACCGACTGCCCAGCGCTGCGCTGCTTCCGCGTCGGCCTCTTGTGGACGTGAAGCCGTCCGAGACCGACCGCGCCGACCCCGAACCGTGACCCGCAGCGGGCTGACAGGCATTCCAACCAGTCGGTATCGTGCGCCGCCGAGCCATCCCCCCGTTCACCTCCACGGATCCGAGCCGCAGCGGAAGGCCAGGCCATGACATACGCCGACGAGAACCGGTACCCGCCACCAACACCGGGACGGCCGCGGCCCCACACCGCACCGCAGTCGTACGGACACGACGCCCCTCGGTACGAGCCATACGCACACGACGCCCCTCGGTACGACCCGTACGCACACGACGCCCCTCGGTACGAGCCGTACGGGCAAACCCCTTGGGACGAGCCGTACGGGCAAGCTCCTTGGAACCAGCCGCACACGCACGAGACTCAGCGGCGCAGCGCTGACCTCACCGACCTCGCCGCCCTGCGCTCGGCCTACCGCCTGCTCCGCCGGATCTCCACGCTCGCCGCGCTCGGCTCCTTCGTGGTGTATGTCGTGCTGTCCTGCTATGCGCCTGGGCTGATGGGGGCCAAGATCGCCGGAGAGCTGAGCCTGGGAATCGCCCTGGGAGTCCTCCAGCTCGTCGTCACTTTCGCGGCGGTCTTCTGGTACGGGCGCAGCGCACAACGCTCGGTGGATCCATTGGCCCTCGCCGTCAGGGAGCGGGCGGTCCCCACCGGCCGGAACGCGGGGGTGACGAGATGAACGACTTCAGCACCGGGACACAGGCCACTGTCCTGATTCTGTTCACCACGCTGGTCACCGTCACGCTGCTGATGTGCGTGATGGCGGGACCGGACCGCGACGACCTGACGAACTTCTACACCGGCTACCTCTCGCTCACGCCGCTCAAGAACGGCCTGGCGATCGCGGGCGACTACATCTCGGCGGCCACGGTACTGAGCACCACCGGCATCATCGCGCTCGCCGGATACGACGGCTATGTCCTTGCGGTGAGCACCGCCCTGTCTCTGGTGATTCTGATGTTCCTGCTGGCCGAACCCCTGCGCAACGCAGGCAGGTTCACCATGGGTGACGTCCTGGCGCGCAACATGCCCGGACGGGCCGTGCGTATCGCAGCCTGCGTGGTGACACTTTCGGCGACCCTGCCCTTCCTGGTCGTCCAGCTCTCCGGGGCCGGTTCGCTGCTCACCTTCATCCTGAACCTCCCCCACGTGGCGGGTGCCAGGACGGCGTGCATCGTCATCGTCGGCAGCCTGATGATCATCTATGCGGCGATCGGCGGCATGCGAGGCACCGCTCTCATTCAGATGATCAAGATCATCATCCTGCTCGGCACCAGCGTCGTCGTCGCCGCTCTCGTACTGAACCGCTTCGACTGGAGCCCCGGCGCCGTCCTGAGGGCCGCCCAGCACGGCAGCGGCGCAGGCCCAGCCTTCCTCCAGCAGGGCCTTCAGCTGGGCACCTCGGCCGTCGACCGGCTGGACTTCGTCAGTCTCCAGATCACTGTGGTCCTCGGTGTGGCCTGCCTGCCCCACATCACGATGCGTCTGTACTCCGCGCAGGATGTGCCGGCGGTGCGTCGCTCCATGTCGTGGGCGGTCGGCACAGTCACCACGTTCTGCCTGCTCGTGATCATCATGGGTACGGGCGCGGCAGCGCTGGTGGGATCGCGGTACATCACCGCTGCCGACCCGCAGGGGAGAACGTCTGTGCTCATGCTCTCGCAGTTGCTCGGCGGAGCCCCCGGTTCCGCAGGCGCGACGATTCTCTACTCGGCCGTGGCGGGCATGGTGTTCATCACCCTGCTGTCGTCGGTCGCGGGGATGACCCTGGCCGCTGCCTCGTCGCTCGCCCACGACCTGTTCGCCCATGCGGTACGGCGGGGACAGGCCGAGCCGCGTACGGAGATGACGGTGGCGGCGTGGACGAGCGTGGCCGTGGGAACCGTTGCCATCGGGCTCTCCACCATGGTCCAGAACTGGGACGTAGGCGTGCTGACCACTCTGGCCATCTGCATAGGGGCATCGGCGGTGGCACCCGCGCTCACCTACTCCCTGTTCTGGCGAGGATTCACGCGCACCGGCCTGCTGGCCAGCCTCTACGGCGGCGCGGCCTGCGCGCTGCTGCTCATGGTCTTCTCCAAGGCCGTTTCGGGTACGCCGACCGCCGTCTTCCCGGACGCCGACTTCGACCTGTTCCCCATGCAGTCCACCGGACTGGTCTCCGTCCCGTTCGGCTACCTGGCGGGGTGGCTGGGCAGCCGTATGGACCACCGGCGCCGCACCGCCGGCAGCCGCGAGAACCAGCGGCTGTACGAGGAGAGCGAGGCCCGGCTGCTCGCCGCAGCCGAGTGACCACGGCGTCGGGGCGGACTGCGCAGGCGGCCTCGCGGCCGCGGCCGTAGTCCGCCCAGAGCCTCAGGTCGCATCGCACAGGCCCTTCATGGCAGCCGCGAGTCGAGACCCGTTGCCCTCATGCCATCAGCCGGGGCTGGATCGCGGCTCCGTCGGACGGCCCGGTCGCCGTACGCCCTCATCGGCGCTCCGGGCCCTCCCCACCGGAACCCCGGCACGGCCTGTGACGGTCAGGTGAGTGTGCCGGTCAACGCCTGTTCGGTCCACACGGTCTTGCCCTCGCGGGAGTAGCGGGTACCCCAGCGTTCGGCCATCTGGGCCACCAGGAACAGGCCGCGCCCGCCCTCGTCGGTGGTACGGGCGCGGCGCAGGTGTGGTGAGGTGTGGCTGGTGTCGCTGACCTCGCACACCAGACACCGTTCCCGGATCAGCCGCAGGGTCGCGGGGCCGCCGGCGTAGCGGTAGACGTTGGTGACCAGTTCGCTGGCGATCAACTCGGTGGTGAACGCCAAGTGCTCCAGACCCCATTCGGTCAGCTTCGCCGAGGTCAGTGCCCGGGCCCGGGCCACGCTTGCAGGCTCCAGCGGCAGCTGCCATGCGGCGACATCGTCCGGTGGCAGCATGCGGGTGCGGGCGATCAGCAGCGCGACGTCGTCGCTGGGGCGCGATGGCACAAGCGAGTCGACCACCGCTTGGCAGGTCCGTTCCAGCGCGTCCGCGGGGCGGGCGAGCGCCACGCACAGCTTGGTCATGCCGGCATCGGCATCGATGTGACGTTCACCGATGAGTCCGTTCGTGTACAGGCACAGGAGGCTTCCCTCGGCCAGTTCGAACTCCTGGGCCTCGAAGGGCAGCCCGCCCAGGCCGAGCGGTGGGCCGGCCGGCAGGTCGAGCGGAGCCACCTGTCCATCCGGCGTGGTCACCACCGGCGGCGGGTGACCGGCGCGGGCCACGGAACAGCGCCGGGAGACCGGGTCGTACACGGCATACAGGCAGGTGGCGCCGACGACCTGCTCACCCACGGGCCGTTCACCGGCTGCCTCCTGTTCGGCCGCAAGCAGGTTCACCAGGTCGTCCAGGCGGGAGAGGAGCTCGTCCGGTTCCAGGTCGAGGCTGGCGAGGGTATGTACGGCGGTGCGCAACCGGCCCATGGTGGCGGCAGCGTGGATACCGCGTCCCACCACGTCGCCGACGACGAGGGCGACCCGGGCCCCGGACAGGGGAATGACGTCGAACCAGTCGCCGCCCAGGCCCGCGGCCCCGCCGGCCGGCAGGTACCGCAATGCCACCTCGACGGCCGACTGGTCCGGGACCCTCCGGGGCAGGAGGCTGCTTTGCAAGGTGAAGGCGGTCTGCTGCTGCTGGGTGAACCGCCGGGCGTTGTCGACGGCGACGGCGGCGCGCGAGGCGAGTTCCTGGGCCAGGGTGAGATCGTCCGCCTCGAAGGCATCGGGGCGGCGCGAACGCCACAGGGTCATCACGCCCAGCACCAGGCCACGTGCGGCCAGAGGTACCACGATCAGCGAGTGGACGCCCAGGTCCGGAGCGTGAACCCCCTGGTGGCCTTCCGGAGAGAACCAGTCGGGCGTCAGAACCGGTTCCAGGACGGGCCGCCCTTCTGCCAGGCATCTGCCCTGGGGTGTGTCGGGTCCGAACTCCACCGGCTCGCCGTGGGGGTGGGGCGGGCCGGGTTGCTGGGCACCGACGCTGCAGGCCCCCAGTCGTACCAAGGGCCCCGCCGGGGCCCGCGTCGGTTCCTCACCGCCCGTCACCGGCTGCAGCAGGTCCACTGAGGCGTGGTCAGCGAGGTGAGGCACCATCACCTCGGCCAGTTCCCGAGCGGTCTCCGCCACGTCGAGGGTGGTTCCGATTCGGCTGCCGGCCTGGTCGAGGAGAGCGAGCCGACGCTGGGCCCGATGGCGTTCTGTGACGTCCTCGATCATCTCGGCCACACCCAGGATGCGGCCGGAGGGATCCTCCATCGGGAAGGACGAGACCAACGCGACATGCTCTCGCGTCGGATCCCACTCCAGGCGAGCGAACTGCTCGGAGTAGACGAGCGGTTTTCCGGTCTCGATCACCTGGCGCACCCGGTCCACGGCCTTGCGTGCGTCATCGGGAAGGAGCGGATAGCCGGTGGGCAGGCCCCGAAAGTACGCTGCAGGGACGCCGCTGAATCGTTCGATGGCCCGGTTGACCCGGAGAACCCTGAGATCGGGACCGTGAACGACCAGGCCGATCGGGCACCGGCGGTACAACCCGTCGAGGAGCGCGCGGTCCCGTTGCCACTCCAGGACGTCGACCGCGAGTGCCCCGACAAGAACCCACTCACGGACCCGGTCATCGCGTGAGAGCGGATGGGCCCTGAGCCCCATCTCCACGAGCCGCCCGTCGCGGTGCCGCACCGTGAGCAACCCGAACCAGCCGCCGGCTCTCCTGCAGGTCGCCGCGGCCTCCCGGACAGCCGGCAGATCGCGGGGATCGACAAGGACCTCGGACGCCGGACGACCGATCACAGCCGTGTCCGGGTGGCCGAGCAGTTCCTGGGCCCGGGAATGCCACCCGGTCACGGTTCCCCGGTCGTCGAGCACCGCCAAGGCGGCCAGGTGCGGGGCGAACGGATCGTCATGGCTTTCACTGAGCTCCGTCATCCGCTTCTCCACCGCTGGGCACCACCTTGTACTCGGCCGCCGATGTTCTGCCTCGGGTCCCGACACGGCCGATGACCGGCGTGACGGCGTCCGGGCCGGTGGCTGGGCTGACAGATGCACGCCGACCTGCTGATGCCATGTAAGCCTATGGAACGTGATGGGCCTGCGGCGCCGCCCATCGCGTGGCGCGGCGTGGCGGGCACGAGGGTGACGGCGGCACGCCGGGCCCGCTCATCGGCGGCTCGGAACCCGGCTCTGCCTCGACCAGCGTCTGCGGGGCGGGGCGGCTGCCTCCGTCTCGTGCTCGCGGCGAACGGACAGACGCTCACGCCGCCTGACGGGGGCTCGGGCGACCGGCGCCTTCCTCATCACAGCGGGTCGCGATGACCAGCGCCTCATCGGCGACGAGTCCGAACCCCGGGAGACCTCTCTGGTGGTGCGGTCGCTGACCGTGTGCGGGCGGCCGGCGAGAGGCGGGCAGTGGACCGGCTCGCCTCCGGGCCACAGGCGAGCCGACGCACCAGGGTGTGCCACGTCGACATATCCCGGGCGGCGATCCCCCTGGTGGAGCATCTCCCCGACGGGCCGACAGACTTCTGGCCGTCGACGTACCGGCAGGCCCGCCCTGCTCCCGGCTGTAGTGGCGGGCAGGCATGCTCCCGGCTCCGGTGACGGGCGAGGGCGGCCCCGGCGCTCAGGGCTCAGGGCATCGACCGGGACCGCCCCCGCCGGCTCAGTTCGCCAGCGGGCCGAACTCCTTCCGGGTGTCCACCGGCTTGCCGAACAGCTGCCACCGCTGGCCCTTGAACCGCATCAGTTGCATCGTCTCGAGCGGGAAGGCGTCGCCGTGGCCCGTGGACATGGTGACGCCGGGCAGCAGCAGGCCCACCTTCACGTTCTTCAGGCTGCGCACCGCGTCCCGCAGCCCTTCCCTGGTCGGGCACTTCATCGCGTCCAGGGCCCTGTGCAGGCTGGAGGCGACGGCCCAGCCGTAGGCGTTGAACTGGTTGGCCGGATCGGCGTCGGGGGCGTACTTGTGCAGGGCCTTCGTGTAGGTCTTCATCTCGGGATCGTTCGCCCACTGCGGGTCGGCGGGGTCCTTGAAGTAGGTCGCCGAGACCACGCCCTGCACGTTCTTGAACCCGACGGGCTGGAGCACGGCGGCGGACGAGGCCACGTTGTTCACGATGTGCAGCGGGTTCCACTTGGTGTTCTTGGCGTCGGCGGCGAGGGCCTGGCTGCCGAACTTGGGGGTGGTGACGTCCAGCAGCACGTCCGCCCTGGAGCGGGAGAGGCTCGCCATCTGTGCCGACACGGAAGGGTCGGTGACCTCGTAGCTCTCCTGGGCGACTACCTTGATGCCGCTGCCGGCGACGGCCTTCTTGAACCCGCCGAGCAGGTCCTTGCCGAAGTCGTCGTTCTGGTAGAGGACCGCGACCTCGGCCTCGGGTCTCGCGTCTTTGAGGTACTTGGCGTACACCCGTGCCTCGGCGATGTAATTGGGCTGCCAGCCGATGGTCCAGGGGTGCTTGTCGTCCGTGCCCCAGACGGATGCGCCCGTGGCGACGAAGGGCTGCGGCACCTTCTGCTTGTCGAGGTAGTCCCACACGGCCGCCGTGGACGGGGTGCCCAGGGTCTGGAACACGGCGAAGACCTTCTCCTGCTCGACGAGTCTGCGGGCCTCCTCGACCGCCTTGGGCGGCTGGTAGCCGTCGTCGCGGACGATGAACTGCACCTTGCGGCCGTCTATGCCACCGTTGTCGTTGACGTACTTGAAGTAGGCGGCCACGCCCTTGCTGATCGTGCCGTAGGCGGAGGCCGGCCCCGACAGCGGGTAGATCCCGCCCAGCTTGACGGTCTTGTCGGTGATGCCCGTGGTCTGCTGGCCCTTGCAGGCACCGGCGGCGGCGGTGCCCTGGTCTTCCTGCCCTCGCTGGCTGCTGCAGGCGGTCGCGGTGAGCAGGGCGGCGGTCGCGGCCGAGGCCGCCCGCAGTGCGGTCGTCTTGCGCATGTGACTCATTCCTTCTCCGTGCGGGGCGGTGCGCCCACGGGTTCGGTCTCGACAACTGCGGGGGCCGCTGAGGCCCGGGTCGCGGAGGGGCCCGACAGTCCCGATGCGGCCTGGGACTTCGGCTCCGGATCGGGCGCGAATGCGGCCTCGGGCGTCTGGTCGGGGGCGGCGGACGTACGGGGCAGGCGGCGGGCGACAGCGGCCCGGACACGGCCCGGCAGACCGGCCAGTCCCGTCGGGGCCACACACATCACCGCGATGATCAGCAGGCCGAACACCACTCCCGGAGCCGCCTCGCTGACGTCCTGGGACACGCTCGGCACGTACATCACGAACGCCGCGCCCAGCAGGGGTCCGTACAACGAGGCGAACCCCCCGACCACCAGTCCGGCCAGCAGGGTGATGGAGAGCACGAAGCTGAAGGAGTCGGGCGAGACGAAGCCGATCACCCAGGTGTACAGACACCCGGCGACACCCGCGAACATCGCGCTCCACGCGAAGGCGAGGGTCTTGTGCAACGACAGCCGCACGCCCATGACCTCGGCGGCGCTCTCGTTGTCCCGCACGGCGAGCAGTGCCCGGCCGGCCCGGGACCGCAGCAGGTTGCGTGCGAGCAGCAGGGCCACCGCGGTGACGGCGAGGACGACGAAGTACATCCACTGGTCCTCGGCCAGCCCGCTCCACGCCGGCGGCTGCAGCTTGTCCACGGTCAGGCCCATGGAGCCGCCCGTCACCGGTTCCAGCCGCTTGAGCAGGGGCGGCAGGAACACCGCGAACGAGAGGGTGACCAGGGCCAGGTACAGCCCGCGCAGCCGCAGCGCGGGCACTCCGAAACCGAGTCCCAGCAGGAAGCATCCACCGGCCGCGACCGGCAGCGTGGCCGGGTGCCCGGTGTCGTACCGGTCGAGCATGACCGCCGCCGTGTAGGCGCCCGCCGCGAAGAACGCGCCGTGCCCGAGCGAGATCTGCCCACCGAAGCCGACCAGCAGGTTCAGGCCGGACAGCGCCACGGCGTACACAAGCACCATGGTCAGCTGGAAGACCTGGAAAGGGGCGAAGTAGAACGGTGCGCCGACGGCGACCACCGCCGCGAGCAGCACGGTGAGCGTGGCCCGCAGGAGCCGGGCGCGGTCGGTGCCGAGTGTTGCGATGATCGTGCTCATGCGCGCTCCACCGCCGCCCGTCCGAAGAGGCCCTGGGGTCGTACGAGCAGCACCGCCAGGATGATCAGCAGGGGGACGCCCACCTTCAGGTCGGCACCGATGACGTCCACGTACGCCCCGGTCAGCGTCTCGGCGACGCCCACGAACAGGCCGCCGACGACCGCACCGACCGGGCTGTCGAAGCCCCCGAGGGTGGCCGCGGCGAACGCGTAGATCAGCACCCCGCCCATCATGTTGGGCTCCAGGAACAACAGCGGGGCGACCAGCACGCCCGACACCGCGCCGACCGTCGCGGCCAGCCCCCAGCCGAGCATCAGAACCCGGCCCACCCGGATGCCCGACAGCCTGGCGGAGGCCGGATTGCAGGCGACCGCCCGCATCACCAGGCCGATGGAAGTGTGCTGGAACAGCAGATACAGCAGGCCCATCACGACGGCCACCACGCCGATGATCCCGAGCGTCGCCCAGTCCACGCGCACCCCGGCCAGGTCGAGGCCCCCGTCGGGGAACGGCTGCGGGAAGTCCTTCACGGTGAACGACCAGATCAGACCGGCCACCGCGTTGACGAAGATGAACAGGCCGACCGTGACGATGACCACCGTCAGCTCGGGTGCTCCCTGCACGGGACGGATGACGATCCGCTCCACCAGCATCCCGCCGGCGAAGGACACCGCGAGGGTGACCGGCAGCGCCAGCCAGAACGGCATCCCGGACGCCACCAACTGCCAGGCGACGTACGTCGAGAGCATGGCAAACTCGCCCTGCGCGAAGTTGACGATTCCCGTGAACCGGTGGATGAGTACCAGGGCCAGCGCCAGGCTGGCGTACACCGCGCCGGAGCCCAGTCCTTCCACCACTTGCTGGAGAAGATCGGTCACAGCGCTCACCCGGCCTTCCGGGAGCGGACGGAGACACCGAGGTACACCTCGGCGACCTGCCCGTCCTCGCGGATCCGGGCGGCCGGTCCGGACAGCACCAGGCGGCCGGCCTCCAGTACGTGCGCCCTGTGCGCGATGTCCAGCGCCAGCTGGGCGTTCTGCTCGACGACGACCACGGTGGTGCGTTCCTCCTCGTTGACGGCACGGACGATCTCGAACAGCTCACGGGTGACCAGCGGGGCGAGTCCCAGGGACGGCTCGTCGAGGAGCAGCAGCGAGGGCCGCAGCATCAACGCCCTGCCGATGGCGAGCATCTGCTGCTCCCCGCCGCTGAGGCTGCCGGCGGCCTGACGCGACCGCTGGCGCAGTTTGGGGAAGTAGCCGTAGATGCGGTCCACATCGGCCTCCACGGCCGCACGCCCGGCACGGCCCCGCCGCCGGAGACCGGTGCGCAGGTGGGCGCCGATGCGCAGGTTCTCCTCGACGGTCAGGTCGTTGAAGGTGCCGCGGCCCTCGGGCACATGCGCCACCCCGAGCCGGGCGGCCTGCTCGGGCGAACGGCCCAGCAGCTCCGTACCGTTCAGGGTGACCGAGCCGCGGCCGCGGACCATGCCGCACAGCGCCCGCAGCGTCGTGGTCTTGCCCGCGCCGTTGGGCCCGAGGATCGCGCACACCTCGCCGCGGGCGACAGAGAAGCCGAGGCCCTGCAGCACGCGAGCCTGGCCGTATCCGGCGTGCAGGTCGGACACGTTCAGGAAGTCCGGCTCCACACGTGCCTCAGCCTCGGTGCGGTCGGCGGTGGTCTCACTCATGCGGCCCTACCTTCTTGAGTGCGTCCTGAGAGTTCGCGACTCTGGGACTGCGCGGGTGGGGCAGGGATGGTTTTCATGCTGGCTGCCGTCCATGGCTCGGGTGGCTGATCCCCCTGTCCCGCCACTTCTTCCGGACTGCTGATTAGGCTCTGCGGACCATCGCTTGGTAGGGCGAGGACAGGCGGGAGGAGTCGCGCTGCACGTCGCCGAGCGAGGGGAGCGCCACCGTGACAGCCCAGGCCGGATTCGACATCGCCAAGGACTTCCACTGGCTCGCGGTCACCGACGACCGCGGGCGCCAACTGGTCAGCCACCGGGTCGACAACACACCCGATGCCATCGAAGAGGCCGTCGCCGAACTGCTCGCCGTCCAGGACGAACACGGACAGGTGACCGTCGGGCTGGACATCCTGGGCGGCATCGCCTGCCTGCTGACCGCGATACTGCTGGCCCAGGACGTGCGCTGTGTCCACGTCCCCGGCCTGGCCGTGAACCGGGCCCGGCGCGGAACACGGGGCGGGGAGAACAAGTCCGACCCGCGCGACGCGAAGACCATTGCCGAGCAGGTCATGCTCCGTGACGACCTGCGCGTGGTCGAACTCCCCGACGAGCAGTCCGTCGAACTGCGGCTGCTGGTCAGCCACCGCACCACGCTGGTGAAGGAGGCCACGGCCCGCACCGCGCGCCTGCGTGACCTGCTGACGGGTATCCATCCGGGGCTGGAACGCGTGGCGGACCCCACCCGGCAGTCCGCCCTGATCCTTCTGGGCCGCTACGTGACCGCGAGCGAGATCCGCCGCGCCGGCACCGCGCGCATCGCCGCCTACCTGCGACGCCACGGCGTCAGCAAACAGACCACCACCCAGACCCTGGCCGAAGCAGCGGTCACCGCCGCACGTGCCCAGACCGTGGCCCTGCCCGGAGAGCGGCGCACGGCCGCACTCGTGCGCGAGCTGGCCGACGAACTCGCGGCCGGCAAAGCCCGGATCAAAGCCCTGGAGGCCGAGATCGAGGAGCTGGTCACCGCCCACCCTGACGGGGCCCTCGTCCGCAGCCTGCCGGGGATGGGGGTCGTCCTGACTGCCGAGTTCATCGCATCGGTCGGCAACATCCGCCGCTTCACCAGCGCCGACGCTCTCGCGGCGGCCTCCGGCCTCGCACCAGTGCTGACCCAGTCCGGGAAGGTGCGCTACTCGCGCTCCGCGACCGGAGGCGACAAAGCCCTCAAGCGCGTCTTCTACCAGGCGTCGTTCTGCTCGATCCAGCGCGACCCCACCTCGCGGACCTACTACGACCGCAAGCGAGCCGAGGGCAAACGGCACCACCAGGCCCTGATCGCCCTGGCTCGCCGCAAGGTCAACGTCCTTTACGCCATGCTCCGTGACCGCCAGCCCTTCCAGGCCCGGCCACCCCTGCGTCTCGTGGCTTGACACCAGCATTAGGCAGCCACCCCCAGGTACGCCTCGACGACCGCCGGGTCGCACTGGATCTCCTCCGGTGAGCCCTCGGCGATCTTGCGGCCGAAGTCGAGGCAGACCACCTTGTCGCACAGGCCCATCACGAACCCCATGTGGTGTTCGACCACCACGAGGGTGAGGTCGAAGTCCTGGCGCACCGACCGGACCAGATCCGCGAATTGGTCGACCTCGCCGTGACTGAGCCCGTTGACGGGTTCGTCGAGCAACAGCAGTCGGGGCCGTACCGCGAGTGCCCGGGCGAGTTCGACGCGCTTAAGCGTGCCGAACGGCAGGCCGGAGGCGGGGTGGTCGGCGACGCCCGCCAGGCCCAGCCGCTGTAGCAGGTCGCCCGCCCGGTCACGCAGTTCCCTCTCCTCCCGCCGGACGCGGGGCAGCCGGAGCGCCGCGGCGAGGTGTCCGGTGCGCCCCCGGCTGTGGGCGCCGACCATGACGTTCTCCCGGACCGTGAGCCGCGGGAACAGGCCCAGGTTCTGGAAGGTGCGGGCGATGCCGCGCCCGGCCACGGCGTGCGGAGGGAGGGCCAGCAGGTCCTCGTCCTCGAACCGCACGTCTCCCCCGTCGGGGGTGCAGCGCCTGGTGAGGCAGTTGAACAAGGTGGTCTTGCCGGCTCCGTTCGGCCCGATGAGCCCTACGGCGGTGCCCGGCTCGACGGTGAATGCGACACCGTCCAGTGCCGTGATCCCGCCGAAGCGCACGGTGATACCGTCGACCGCGAGCATGAGTGACGCCCCTTCCGACGTGCTGGGGGGGGTGGGCGAGCGTCACAGTAGGTGGGGGCGTTCCAGGCGCACATTGGGTGTGAGCACCCAACTTCTCGGTCGTCGAACTGTGCGCCGCGCACAGGTGTCGGCAGATGTCTCACGCCAGGCCTGTTGACGGAGCACGATGCGGACGGCGACGATCGGCGCCATGCCTCGCGGTGCTGCCCTGGGCACTCCTCAGCTCTCCGAACCGCTCCGCCGGGAGCGGCAGCGGATCCTGCACGCCGTCCACGACCAGGTCGAGGAGGTGGCGGAGACCGCCGTCGACGTCATGCGCGCGGAGATCCCGTCGTACGCACTCCAGGACGAGCGGTTCTTCGACGACGTACGGGACCAGGTGCTCGAGCACTACCGGATGCAGTTGGCCGCGCTGGCCGGAGACCGGGACATCGCCGCCGAGGACCTGGTCTTCAGCCGCGCGGCAGCGATGCGCAGAGCACGCGCGGGGTTCGCCCTGGAGGACTGGATCAGTGCCTTCCGGGTCGGCCGACAGGTGATGTGGGACGCGCTGCTGGACTGCGCGGGCACGTCCGCCGAGGCACAGCAGGCCGCGCTGTCCCTCGTCACACCGCTGATGCGGTACGTCGACTACGCCAGCACCCATGCCGCGCAGGCCTACGTCGAGTACCAGCAGCGCGTGGTGGCGGACGCGGACCGGGAGCGCCGGGATCTCCTCGACCAGCTCATGGCCGGCGTGGCACCGACACGCGGTCCGCTGTCCGCCACGGCCCAGGCCTACGGCATCGGACCGCGCTCGCCGATGATGGCGGTCGTGGCGGTGTGCGTCGGCGACACGCGCACCGGGGACGTCACCTCGGCCGAGAACGGGTACGCCACCAGTGCGTCGATCAGCGTCGCCGGGCCCTGGGCCGGCAGAACCCTGGTCGTCGTGCGCCACGGCGAGGTGGTGGCCGTGCCCGTGGTCCGGGCCGGCATGAACGCAGAGGACATATGCGCCCACTTCGAGGCCGTCCAGCAGCGGCTGGCCCGGGAGGGAACCCTGCTCTCCATGGGGATCAGTACGGTCGCACAGGGCGCGTGCGACCTGCCGCGCGCCTACCAGGAGGCGCGGTCCGCTCTCGATCTGGTGCCGAGCGGGGGCGGGGTGGCCGCGCTGCCTCGGCTGTCCCCATTCGCCTACCTGGCCCTGCGCGCCGACGACCTCGCCCGCCAGCTGGTCGATCCGCGGGTGCGGGTGCTGCTGGAGGAGGACCGCAGACGCGGCGACACGCTGGCCGCCACCATACGGGCCTTCGCGGAGGCGGACCTCAATCTGCGGCTGGCCGCAGACCGGCTGCGGGTGCACCACAACACGGCGCATTACCGGCTGCGCCGGATCGAGGAACGCACCGGCCGCAATCCGCGCCGGATCGCCGACCTCCTGGAACTGCTGGTCGCCCTCGCCATCCGCGACGGGGCCGGAGAACGTGAGGATGACCAGTGAGCGGCATCTTGGAGTCTGCCGAGACCGGGTCGGCACATCAGCTGCCCGACGCGCAGGGCGCGGGCCTCCCGGACGCGAAGGCGGCCCCGGGCTTGTCGGAGGGGCACGCCGGGCAGGACCGGACCCTGCGGCGCACGCTGCTGGACGCCGCGCTGGAGGTGTTCACCGAGCGGGGTTACACCGACGCCGGTCTCACCGAGATCGCGGCGCGCTCCGGTAACCCGGTGGGCAGCCTCTTCCAGCACTACGGTGGAAAGCGAGGGCTGTATCTGGCCCTGTGGGAGGAGTTCCGGGAGGAACAGGAGCGCCGGACCGCGGCCACGCTGACCGTCGAGCGCGACCATGGCGTGGACGACCCCATCGCACTCTTCGTCGCGGGGGCAAGGGCTTACCTGGAGGGCGCCTGGGACAACCGACGGCTCGGCAGGCTCCTCGTGGAGGACGACGGCCCCGCGGGCTTCGACGCACTGCGCCGCAAGTGGGACCGCGCGTGGGTGCGGCGCAACGCCCGGCTCCTGGAGGTGGACGAGCGGCGACGCGCCGGCCGGGTAAGGGTGAGCGTGCTGACCACCGTCATCGGAGGGGCGGCGCGCGAGCTGGGCGACTGCGGGGACGAGACGGAGGCCCGGGAGATCGTGGACGAGGTGTGCGGCATCCTGATCCATCTGACGGCACCGCCGGGCTGAAACGGCGCCGGCGAGGAGCCCGCGACGAGCCCGCGACGAGCCCGCGAAAACCGACGATGAACAGGGATGAACAGGGTCGTCCCGGCCGTCCTGCGGCGCCGGCTCCCCGGCCCGCCCGGGCGTGGGCGCTTGCGCCCCACCGCCCGTCCAGGCCGCGGGGCACTGAACACCGCCCCTCCCGCCCCGGCCACGGCGCAATCGACACCACCCCTCCCGTCCAGGCCCCGCCACATCAATGGGGTGTGTTCTCCGGTGGTCCGGGGGACCATGGGAGTCCAAGCGCCCGCAGGCGCAGACAGGCCGCGCTCCAGGTCAAGGGATGGCTCACGTGGCGTCGGCAGGCGGAAGGAGTGCCTGCGATGACCGAAGCCGAATGGCCTCTCGGGGACATCGGCCAGGCTTTCAGCGGCCGACCGAACGGCGAACCATCGCAGCCGAGCGGGCTGATGGACCTTCTCGGCGTGGCGGCGGTGCTGCTGGACTCCGAGGGACGGGTCGTCCTGTGGAGCCCTCAGGCCGAGGAGCTGTACGGCTACACCGCCGAGGAAGCGCTCGGAGAGTTCGCCGTACGGCTGCTCGTCAACGAAGAGCACTGGGACTGGGTGATCAAGAAGTTCGCCGAGGTCATGGAGACCGGCCAGAGCTGGGGCGGCACGTTCCCCGTCCGGCGGCAGGACGGAAGCACTCGTCAGGTGGAACTGCGCAACATGCGGCTGCTGAACGACCACGGCGACTTCTACGCCCTCGGACTCGGCACCGACTCGCCCACGCTGCGCGAGGTGGAGCGGGACGTCGCCCTGTCCACACGGCTGATCTCCCAGTCACCCATCGGAATCGCGATCCTCGACCCGGACCTGCGGTACCTGGCCGTCAACCCCGCACTGGAGCGGATGCACGGCATCTCCACGAAAGCGCACCTCGGTCGCCACTACCGCGAGATCATGAAGGCCACGAAGTTCGCGATGCCCGAGGCCGCGATGCTGCAGGTTCTCGACACCGGGATCCCCCTCATCGACCAGTCCACCATCGTGGGCCGAAGCCCGGCCGACCCGGAGCACCAGCACGCCTGGACGATCTCGGTGTACCGGCTCGAGGACACCCAGGGCCGCGTGCTCGGGGTGGCCGAACTGGTCACGGACGTCACCGAGCGTTACCAGTCGGCGAAGGAGGCGACCGCGACGCGGCGGCGCCTGGCCCTGATCGCCGACGGCTCCGCCCGTATCGGCACCACCCTGGACGTCGAGCAGACGGCCCGGGAGCTGGCCGAGGTGACCGTTCCCGAGCTCGCCGACGTGGTCGCCGTCGATGTGCTCGACTCCGTCATCGACGAGCACCGGCCTCCCACCAGAGTCGGTGCCGCCATCTTCCGCGCCCTCGCGCTGAAGGCCGCCTACCCCACAGAAGCCCTCGAGGCCGCCGATCCGCCCGGCCGCATCGCCACGTACGACGCCGACCGCGTGGCCACCCGATGCGTGCGCACCGGCCGGCCCGTCCTGATCCCCCACGCCGAGGGAACCGACCTGACACGCATCGCCCGCGACGAGCGTGCCGCCACGCTGCTGGCCCGTGCCGGGGTGCACTCCTACATGGCCGTCCCGCTCGCCGCACGCGGCGCCATCCTCGGCTTCCTGGGGCTGACCCGCGCCCGCGATCCACGGCCGTTCGACGAGGACGACCTCGCCATCGCCACCGAACTGGCCTCCCGCACCGCCGTGTGCATCGACAACGCCCGCGCCCACCAGAGCGTGCGCAATGCCGCCGAGACGCTGCAGCGCAGCCTGCTCCCCGACCATCCACCGCACCTGCCCGGCCTGCAGCTGGCTTCCCGGTACCAGCCCGCACAGGCCGCCTACGAGATCGGCGGCGACTGGTACGACGTCCTCCCGCTGGGCGGCGACAGGACGGCTCTCGTCGTGGGCGACGTCATGGGCAGCGGCATCGACGCCGCCGCGGCCATGGGCCGGCTGCGCACCGCCACCGCCGCCTACGCCGGCCTCGACCTCGACCCCAGCCAGGTCCTAGAACAGCTCGACACGATCACCTCCGGACTGGAGCAGTACATCGCCACCTGCCTCTACGCCGCCTACGATCCCCGCCGTGGTGAGTGCCACATCGCCAACGCCGGCCACCTGCCGCCCGTCCTCGTCCGCGGCGGCAAGCATCCCCAGCTGCTCGACCTGCCCACCGGCACCCCACTCGGTGTGGGCGGCGTCCCGTTCGAGACCACGACCGTCAGCCTCGACCCGGGCGACCAGCTGGTCCTCTACACCGACGGACTGGTCGAAACCCGCCACCACCCCATCGACCAACGCCTCGACACACTCCTCCACGTCCTCGACGGACCCGACTGCCCGCTGGAGGAGATCTGCGACCGGCTCCTGCGCGATCTCCGGCACCCCGACGACCATGACGACGTCGCCCTGCTCATCGCCCGCGCCCTGTTGTTCGCGCCGGAAGGCACACGACGTCCCCGCTAGCCTCCGGTGAAGCACCTGGTGGGACCGAGACGGCGGCAGTCCGGGGAGGGCGGTGCCGTCCACCGCCCTCCCCCACGGTCACGTGGTGACCGAGTAGGAGTGCGCGCCGGTTCCGGCCAGGGCGCCGCCGTCGCTGGCGACGCGACGAGATACTCCAGCTGACGCAGCAGCATGCACGGCCTCCGCGGGGAGAGGGGGCGGCTAGGGTTCTACGGTGCCGACGTACAGCATTGGCCAGGCCGCGCGCCTGTTGAGGGTGAGTCCGGAAACCGTGCGCCGGTGGGCGGACGCGGGCCGGCTGCCGATGGGGCGGGACGGTTCGGGGAACCGGGTGATCGACGGCGTGGGGCTGGCGCGGTTCGTGCGGGAGCGGGCGGCCGAGGACGAGCGTGGAGGGGCGGCCGGGCCGCCGACCTCCGTGCGCAACGCGCTCACGGGGATCGTCACGGCCCTGTCGGCGGACGATGTCGTGGCCCGGGTGGAGATCCAGGCCGGTCCGCACCAGGTCGTGTCCCTGGTGACGCGGGAGGCCGTGGATGAGCTGGGTCTGGCGGTGGGGGTCACGGTCATCGCGCGGGTGAAGTCGACGAGCGTGCACGTCGACCGGTCGTAGTGGTCTGTGTGCTGTCCGGATCCGTGCGGCAGAGCAGGGCCGCCCACAGGTCGAGGCGGTCCCGGAGGCGGGACAGGTCGCGGCCGGTGAAGTGCTCGATGCGCTGGATCCGGTAGTGCACGGTGTTGACGTGCAGGTGCAGCGCCTCGGCCGTGCGGGCCCAGGAGCCGTCGTGGGCGAGGAACACCTCCAGGGTGTTCAGCAACGCGGCGGCGGAGGCGTTCTCGGTGTTGAGCAGCGTCCCGAGAACGGTGCGGCTGAAGGCGCTGCGCACCTCGGCCGGTACGCCGGTGAGCAGCGTGTCCAGTGTGGTCAGCGTGACGGCGTCGGACAGGGACGAGGCGTCCGGGCCGGTCGACCGTGCGGAGGACAGGGCGTAGCGGGCCTCGGCCAGGGCTCCGGGCAGCCCGGTCGCGTCGGCGGCCGGCGTGCCGAGCCCGCCGTGCAGGAGGACGTCCGGCGCACAGGCGGCCACCAGCGGCCAGCTTTGCGCCAGATCCGCGGCGGCATCCTCGGACACCACCGCGAAGGCGGTCCCGTCGGGCAGGCGTCCCACGGCGGCGAACGCCGGGGCCGCGTGCGCGACCGCTTCCGTCAGCGCGCCTTCCGCCGGCCCGGGGTGCCGGTCGTCGGTGTCGGCGACGACCACGCGGTACGGGCCGTGCGCCGGCAGACCGCAGGCCCGTGCCGCGGTGGTCAGGTCCCCGGCCCGGGGGGCGGCGAGCAGCCTGCCGAGCTCGTCGGCCGTCTGCTGCTCGGCGGCCCGGCGCCGGGTCAGCGCCTCCTTGCAGCGGCCCAGGACGTCGGTGATCTCGTGCAGCAGGCGCGGCGGTGCGGCGGCGGCCTCGGGAAGGTGCAGCCACCAGCGCTCGTACGGGGTCAGCGCGGCGGACTCCACCGGCACCGTGGCACCGCTGTCGTTCCCGGGCAGGGCGGCGGCCTCTCGCGCCGGGAGCGGGTCCGCGCCCGGTGTGGCCGCGACGGTCCGGCCCGTCGAGGTGATGACGTAGGCCGGGGCCACGTCGAGGTGGGCGAAGGCGGTGGCGAGGATCAGGGCCGGATCGGCGTCCTGCGCGACCAGCCGGTTCAGCCGGCCGCGCACGTGCTCGGGCAGGGCGTGGTGGCGGCTGAGCTCGCCCCACTGCCGCAGGTACACGGTGTCGGTGATCGCCCGGAACATCACATGGGCCGGCACACCGGCGACCGGGACGCCGTGCCGTACGCATGCCTCGACCAGGTCGTCGGGCACCGAGCCGTGGGTCTCCTCGCCGGCGAGCAGCGCGACGGCACCCGCGTCCTTCAGCCCGGAGACGAAGCGTTCGGCCTTGTCCCGTCCCCCGTCCGCGCTCCACCATACGAGCCCGCTGAGCACGACTTCGTCGGGCCGGACGAAACGGGCGGGGTCCTCCAGGTCGGTGACGGTGACGCCGCTGATCTCCCGTCGCAGCAGTGCGTCCTCGGACCAGAGCAGACGCAGGCCGAGGGACTCGTCCTGCAGGAGGTGTTCGACGTGCATGTGTTCCGGCTCCTCGTACGGCTGCCGGGTCGCGGTGCCTGACACCCGGCATCTCACATTCACCAGGGGCGTGCGAGTCATCGCATCGTAAGTGCCAGATGAGACGAACGGTATGCCTCTTGGTTGATTCACCAAGTACCGGACGGGAAAAGTCGTCGTTTCCGTGCTGTGAACCAGTCGTCCCGGGCCCTTCCGCGTTGCTTCACTGACGGTCATGGACCTGAACACGGTGGTGGAGATCCGGGACGCACGGCATCCCGCGCCCTGGCGGCCGGGCGACGGCTGGCTCGGCGGCGGCACGTATCTGTTCTCTGAGCCGCAGCCGCACCTGCGCCGCCTGGTCGATCTCAGCCGCACCGGCTGGACCCCCGTGCAGCAGCACCCGGACGGCTCGCTGGAGATCGCGGCCACCTGCACGATCGCCCAGCTGTCCCGGTTCGCGAAGGGGCTCGGGGCCGAGTCGGCGCCGCTGTTCGAGCAGTGCTGCCGCGCGTTCCTCGCCTCGTTCAAGATCTGGAACATGGCCACCGTCGGCGGCAACATCTGCAATGCCCTCCCGGCCGGCCCGATGACCTCCCTCACCGCCGCACTCGACGGGGAGTGCCTGCTGATCGCACAGGACGGCGTACGCCGCCGGGTGCGCGTCACCGACTTCGTGACCGGCGCGGGCCGCAAGGTCCTGGCGGAGGGCGAGCTGCTGCGGTCGGTCACCCTTCCGGCCCGCGTCCTGGCCTGCCGTACGGCGTTCCGCCAGGCATCCCTGTACGGGCTCGGACGCTCCGGCGTCCTGATCATCGGCACGCTGGACCCGCTCGACGGCTCCCTCGCCGTCACGCTCACCGCTTCGACGGTCCGGCCGGTGCGGCTGTGGTTCCCGCTGCCGCCGACCGCGGAGGCGCTGCGGACGGCGATCGGCTCGGCGGTGGCCGACGACGAGTGGTTCGACGACATTCACGGGCTGCCCGAGTGGCGGCGGCACATGACGTTCCGGTACGCGGAGGAGATCCGCCGGGAACTGGGAGAGGCGGCACGATGAAGGTCGAGGTCAACGGACGCTCCCACGAGGAGGAACCCCGTTCCGGCCAGTGCCTGCGCACCTATCTGCGCGAACGCGGCTGGTTCGGTGTGAAGAAGGGCTGCGACCAGGGCGACTGCGGCGCCTGCACGGTCCACGTGGACGGCGAGCCGGTCCACAGCTGCCTGTTCCCGGCCTTCCGCGCCGACGGCCGCACGGTCACCACGGTCGAGGGCCTGGCCTCGCCCGAGGGCGACCTCCATCCCGTCCAGCAGAAGTTCCTCGACGCGCAGGGCTTCCAATGCGGCTTCTGCACGGCCGGCTTCCTGATGACCACGGCCGCCCTCGACGAGGACAAACTGGGCGACCTGCCGAGGGCGTTCAAGGGCAACCTGTGCCGCTGCACCGGCTACCGGGCCATCGAGGACGCCGTACGCGGGGTGAAGAACGTCGAGGCCCCGGCACCCGGCGAGTCCGTCGGCCGCAGTCTGCCCGCCCCGGCCGGGCCGCAGGTCGTCACCGGCACCGCCCGCTACACCTTCGACATCGAGGTCGAGGGCCTGCTGCACATGAAGCTGCTGCGGTCCCCCCACGCCCACGCCCGCATCGTGGCGATCGACACCTCGGCCGCCCTGCGCGTCCCCGGCGTCCACGCCGTGTTCACCCATCACGACGCTCCGGAACGGCACTTCTCCACCGCCCGACACGAGCATCCCGAGGAGGACCCGGACGACACCCGCGTCCTGGACGACACGGTCCGCTACATCGGCCAGCGCGTCGCGGCCGTCGTCGCCGACAGCGAGGGAGCCGCCGAGGAGGGCTGCCGGCGGATCGAGGTGACGTACGAGGTGCTGCCCGCCGTCCTGGACCCCGAGGAGGCCATGCGGCCGGGCGCGCCCGTCGTCCACGACAAGGACTCGACGATCGCCCGGATCTCCCGACCCGAGAACAATGTGGTCGGCGAGGCGCACGGTGAGATCGGCGACATCGAGGCCGGATTCGCCGAGGCCGACGCCGTGTACGAGGACACCTTCCGCACCCAGCGCGGACAGCATGCCAGTCTGGAGACGCACGGCGCCGTCGCCTGGTTCGACGAGGACGGCCGGCTCACCGTGCGCACCAGCTCGCAAACTCCGTTCCTGACCCGCCGCGCCCTGTGCGCCCTGTACGACCTGCCGTTGGAGCAGGTCCGGGTGATGGCGGGCCGGGTCGGCGGCGGATTCGGCGGCAAGCAGGAGATGCTCGTCGAGGACATCGTCGCGCTGGCGGTGCTCAAGCTGCGCCGCCCGGTGAAGCTGGAGTACACCCGGGCCGAGCAGTTCTACGGCGCCACCACCCGGCACCCCTTCACCATCCGTCTGAAGGCGGGCGCGCGCCTCGACGGCACCCTCACCGCGCTTCAGCTGCGGGTCGTCGCGAACACGGGCGCGTACGGCAACCACGGCCCGGCGGTGATGTTCCACAGCGTCGGCGAGTCGATGGCGATCTACCGTGCGGTGAACAAGAAGGTCGACGCCTACTCGGTCTACACACACACCGTCCCGGCGGGCGCCTTCCGCGGCTACGGCCTCGGCCAGGTGATGTTCGCCGTCGAGTCCGCCTTCGACGAACTGGCCCGCCGACTCGGCCTGGACCCACTGGAGTTCAAGGCCCGCAACATCATCGGCCCCGACGAGCCGATGATCACCCCCGGCGGCCACGAGGAGGACCTGCACATCGCGAGCTACGGCCTCGACCAGTGCGTCGACATCGTGCGCCGGGCACAGGCGGAGCCCGGGGCCGGCCGGCCCGCCCCAGAAGGCTGGCTGGTCGGCGAGGGAGCCGCCCTCGCGATGATCGCCACCGGGCCGCCCGGCGGGCACATCGCCGACGCCAAGGCCACCCTGCTGCCCGACGGCAGCTTCGATCTGGCCGTCGGCACCGCCGAGTTCGGCAACGGCACCACCACCGTGCACAAGCAGATCGCGGCCGGCGAACTCGCCACCACCGTCGACCGGATCGCCATCCGCCAGTCCGACACGGACGTCGTACGGCACGACACCGGCGCCTTCGCCTCCACCGGCACCGTCGTCGCGGGCAAAGCCACCCTGCGCGCCTCCCGAGCCCTTGCCGACATGCTCCTCGACTTCACCGCCGCCCACCTGCGGGTCCCGCGGGCCGACTGCCGGCTCGCCGAGGAGGCCGTACTGCACCCCGGCGGGCATCTGCCGCTCAAGGAGCTGTACGCCGCCGCCCGCGCCGTCGGCGTCGAGTTCGCGGCCGACGGGCACTTCGGCGGCACCCCGCGCTCGGTGGCCTTCAACGCCCAGTGGTTCAAGGTGGCCGTCGACCCCGGCACCGGCGAGATCCGCATCCTGCGCAGCGTGCACGCGGCCGACGCGGGCAAGGTCATGAACCCGATGCAGTGCCGCGGGCAGGTCGAGGGCGGCATCGCCCAGGCACTCGGCTCCACCCTCTTCGAGAACGTCCGCATCGACGCGCGCGGCGAGGTCGAGACGGCCGCCTTCCGCCGCTACCGGCTCCCCCAGTACGCCGACGTCCCGCGCACCGAGGTCCACTTCATGGAAACCGCGGACGCCATCGGGCCCCTGGGCGCCAAGTCGATGAGCGAGAGCCCCTTCAACCCGGTCGCCCCCGCCTTCGCCAACGCCCTGCGCGACGCGACCGGCATCCGCTTCACCGAACTGCCCTTCACGCGCGACAAGGTGTGGCTGGCGCTGCACGACGCGGGCGTGACGGATCAGAGCGTGAGCAACTCCTCGTGGAACCCGCCGAAGACCCGCTCACGGTCGACGAGACGGATCCCCGGGATCCCGTGACGGCGGCGCCCGTTGTCCGGGCTGCCGGTCGGGTGCCAGGGCGGTGAGAGACGGTCGGGCCGAATCTGCGAGGCATTGCACGATCATCCATGCCTCGCGGTTGCGTCGACGCTTGCGCAAGGACCCCCCAGGCCGGACTACGGTGGGCCACGCAGCAATGCCAAAGGCAGACAAATCTCCCATACTTTGCGAGGCGTCCCACAATGAGCCTGAGCATCCGCAACCAGATCCCCGGCACGGTCACCGCCGTCACCACGGGCGAAGCCATGGCAACGGTCAAGGTCCGTCTCGACGGCGGCCAGGACGTCACCGCCGCCATCACTCTCGACGCCGTCAAGGACCTCGGCCTCGCCGAGGGCTCCGCGGTGCACACCCTCGTCAAGGCCACGGAGGTGGCACTGGCCACCGGCCCGGTGGAGGGCCTGTCCATCCGTAACCGGTTGTCCGGCACGGTGCGCGAGGTCGCGACGGGCGCCGCCATGGCCACGGTCAGGGTCTCCGTCCAGGGCGCCGAACTGACCGCCGCGATCACCAAGGACGCGGCCACCGATCTCGGCCTGGCGGAGGGCTCGGCCGTCACCGCGCTGTTCAAGTCGACGGAGGTCTCGCTCTCGGCCGTATGACCCCGGTGGGACACCTGACCGGGTGGGCCTCGCTCCGCTCGGAGAGACGGAGTGAGGCCCACCCGGGGCAGGTGAACAGCGACCGTAGGCACCCGGTGAATATCGGTATGCGGATGCGCCTGGAGCGGACCGTCCGCCATCTGCTTGCATGACCCCTGGCAAACGGTCCAGGAGGTGACGGACAGATGGTGTCCACAGAGAACATCCTCGCGTTCGCGGCGATGTCGCTGCTGGTGATCGTGATTCCGGGGCCCAGCGTGCTGTTCGTGATCGGCAGAGCCCTCGCGCACGGCCGCCGCACGGCGCTCGCGACGGTCCTCGGCAACCTGGTCGGCTCGTACATCCTGGTGATCGCTGTGGCGTGGGGTCTCGGCACGCTGGTGGAAACCTCGGCGGCGGTGTTCATGAGTGTGAAGCTGGCCGGAGCGGCATATCTCGTGTATCTCGGCGTTCAGGCGTTCCGGCACCGCAAGGAGATGCGCGTGGCGGATGCGAAGGCTCCGGCCGGTGAGCGGCGCGGCGATCTGCACACCGTCCTGGACGGTGTTTTCGTGGGCGCCACCAACCCGAAGGGCATCGTCTTCTTCGCGGCGGTGCTGCCGCAGTTCGTCGACCACTCGTCGGGCCGTGTCCCCCTTCAGATGATGGCGTTGGGCTTGGTCTCGGTCGCCATCGGCCTGATCACGGACACCCTGTGGGCCCTGGGTGCTTCGGCGGCCCGTTCCTGGTTGGCCCGCTCGGACCGCCGCCTGTCGGCGGTCGGCGGGGCGGGCGGCCTCGCGATGATCGGCCTGGGTGTGACGGTGGCGGCGACAGGCCGCGCCGACTAGGCACTGCCCGTGGGTCAGCGGCTGAGGCGGAGCCTGATCAGAGTCCTACGACCGCCATCACGATCAGTACGACCAGGAGAAGGACGACGTAGGCGACGGAGTGGACCCGGTCCGGGACCCGGCCGGTGACTCGCCTCGCCACGGCGATGGTGGGCAGCGATCCGACGAGCAGGGTGACGCCCGCGGTGAGATCGACATAGCCGAGCCGGCCCGTGCCGGTGGCAGTGGTGGGGGCGAGGGCGTAGACGAGTGTCGCGGCCACGGCGACGGGGACGCTGAGGGGGTTGGCCATGGCGGTCGCCTCGGCCATGGAAAGGCCCCGCCGCCGCAGAAGCGGGACCGTCATGACACTGCCGCCCACTCCCAGGACGGCGGCCACCAGGCCGATCCCGACTCCGCCCAGGGTGGTCGTGGCCCGGCCCAAGGGCTTCGGACGCATCTGGTGCGCCGTGGAGAGGAAGCCCTTCCGCACCAGACTGTCGGTGATCGTCACCAGCAGGTAGGCGCCGAACAGCAGCCGAAGAGCTGTGCCGCCGACCAGGGTGGCCGCGAAGGATCCGGCCGTTGCGCCGATGGTGATGAACGCTGCCAGCGGCCAGACATATGCGCCGCGCAGTCGGCCCTGACGCCACTGGGCAAGCGCCGCAGCCGCGGCATTCACCACCATGACCGCCGCCGAGGTGGCCACCGCGACATGCATGGCGTCCGCTCCCGAACCGGCCGTGACGGTCAGGACTCCGTAGACGACGGGGACAGTGATGAAACCGCCGCCGAAGCCGAAGAACACGGTCGTGATGCCGGTCAGGCATCCGAAGAGCAAGAGGGTGAAGGACGAGGTCAGCACCGGTAAGACGGTAGGGATCACGCGGCTTGGCGGGCAATCGATGAACTGCCCTCTTCCTACGCGCAGCAGACAGGGCGCGTGGTCCGTCGTAGCCTCAGGCCATGCTCAATGTCCCGGTCGCGGAGGTGGACGGCCTCGATCGTGCCGTGCTGGCCATCGGCACCGACTACCCCCATGACCACCTGCTCGCCTGGCACGAGCACCGCCGCGCCCAGATGCTGTACGCGGCCACCGGCGTCATGCGGGTCGAGACGGACGACGGCAGCTGGACGGTTCCCACCGCCCGCGCGGTCATGATCCCGCCCATGACCAGGCATCAGGTCGCGATGACGGGCGTCAGTACCCGCAGCCTCTACATCGAACCCGCGGCCGTGCCGTGGTTTCCCGCCCGCTGCCGGGCCGTCGACGTCTCCGCCCTGCTCCGGGCGCTGATCCTGGAGGCCGTCGACATGGAGCCGCGGTACCCCGAGCACAGCCGGGACGCGGCGGTCGCCGCCCTCATCCTCCACGAGCTCAAGAACCTCACGCCGCTGCCCCTCGATGTGCCGTTGCCCTCCGATCCGCGGCTGCGCGGCCTGTGCGAGGCCTTCCTGCGGAAGCCGGACATCCACGACCCGCCGGCACGTTGGTGCGCACACCTCAACATCAGCGAACGCACCCTCGCCCGGCTGTTCCGGCGCGGCACCGGCCTGAGCTTCTCGCAGTGGCGGCAACGCGCCTGCATCCTCCACTCCCTGCAGCACCTCACCGCGGGGATGCCCGTCACGCGCATCGCGGCCCTGCTGGGCTACGACAACCCCGCCGCGTACACGGCCGCGTTCAAAAGACTCCTCGGCCGACCGCCGACGGCGCACAGGAGCCCCGACACCCCCGGCCTGCAGCCCCCTCCTGGGCCGCGACCAGCCCCTCGACCCGCCGGGCTTCCGGCACGTCAGTCGTCCTGACCGTCCCGAGACCTTCCCCGCGTCCTAGCGGGCGCGGGTCCCGTTTCGGCTCGGCGACCCGCGGATGCGCATTGTCGCTACCTCCAACATCCTCTGCTCACACGCAATGCCTTTTGTGGCATCCGCCGAGCATTTGCCAGGTGATTGTCGAAAATCAGCCGCAGAAGCAAGATGGGTGATGAAGGTGTCCTGTGAAGGAGGCGGCCGGGTGAGGGACGGAGATCACGGCAGTGGTGTCCGCGGATGGCTGCGAGGCATCGAGGTCTTCGCGGGACCGCTTCCGGAGTTCGCCCCCGAGCGAGCACCGGCCGATCCCGTGCGCCTGTTTCTGTCCTGGCTGTCCGACGCCGTCGCCGACGGGCTGCGCGACCCGCACACGATGACCCTGTCCACGGTCGACGAGGCAGGTGATCCGGACGCACGCGTGCTGATCCTGAAGGGGGTGGACACCTCCGGGTGGCAGTTCGCCGGGCACGGCTCCAGTCCCAAGGGGCACCAACTGGCCGTCCGTCCGCGGGCCGCACTCACCTTCTACTGGCCGGAGCACGGCCGGCAGGTGCGCCTGCGCGGGCCTGTGACTCCCGGCTCCGCCCAGGACAGCGCGGACGACTTCCTCGGCCGGTCGGCGACCGCCCGCGCCGAGTCCCTGCTGGGCCGTCAGAGCCAGTACCTGCCGGACACCGCCGAGCGGGACCATGCCCTGGAGGAGTCCCTGGCCCTGATCGACAAGGAGCCCTCGCTCGTCGACCCCGCCTGGACCCTCTACACCCTCGCACCGGCCGAGGTGGAGTTCTGGCAGGCGGCACGGAGCCGTGTTCACACCCGGTTGCGCTACGAGCGGTCCGGGAGCAGCTGGCAGCGGTTCCGGCTCTGGTCGTAGCACCTCCATGCCCCACGCCCGGACCGGCACAACCGATGGGCCTGTGGGGTTCGTTCCCTTCCCCCTGTTCCTGCTCACGAGGCGAGGTAAGCCCCCCATGACCACACGCACCCAGGACGGCAGCGCGGGCGACGTCGACCACGGCGCCATCGGCTCCGGGCCCGCCTCCTACCGCCGGCCGGACGACCGGATCGCCCGGTTCGTCGCCGAGGCCCTGGGCGACGCCCGTAGGGTGCTCAACGTCGGCGCCGGCGCCGGATCGTACGAGAGCGCGGCGCGTTCGGTGACGGCAGTCGAGCCCTCGGAGTCGATGCGCGCCCAGCGGCCGACGCAGCTCGCCCGCGCGATCGACGCCGTGGCCGAGGATCTGCCCTTCGCCGACGACGAGTTCGACGCGACGATGACCCTGTTCAGCGTGCACCAGTGGTCCGACGTCCGGGCCGGCCTGCGCGAGATGCGGCGCGTGGCCCGTGGTCCCGTGGTCATCCTGACCTGCGATCCCGCCCTGGTCCGGGACTTCTGGCTGTACCGGTACGCACCCGAGGTGCTGGACATCGAGGCCCGCCGCTACCCGCCCGTCGAGGAGCTGGCCGCGGCCTTGGGCGGCACCGGCACCGTACAGACCGTGCCCATCCCCCTGGACTGCACCGACGGGTTCAACGAGGCGTACTACGGCCGCCCCGAGATGCTGCTCGACCCGGCCGCCCGCCAGGCGTGCTCCGCCTGGAGCTTCACCGACGACCACGTCCGCGAGCGCTTCGACAGGACCCTGCGCCACGACCTGGAGTCCGGGGCCTGGAACGAGGAATTCGGCCACCTGCGCGACCGGCCGACGTACGAAGGGTCACTCGTGATCGTTCGCGCAACGCCCTAGTACTGCAACGGTGCTTGCCGTGACTGCTGGCCAGCTCAGGGGTTGTGTCCGCGCTGTTTGTAGTGGCTGATACGGGCTTGATGTTGCCGT
>NZ_JBIWPP010000047.1:0-52167 GCF_044768335.1 Streptomyces sp. NPDC101151
CACGAAACCCCCGCCCACAGCACTCCAGGAACTGATCAACGCCGTCGGCAGCGGCAGACCCCTGAACCCCTACGTCCCGACCTAACAAACCACCGCTAGTGTCCTGCGACCAAGGAGGAGCGGCCGGTGAAACGCACGCAGGACGACAAGTGGGTGGCCAACCTGCGGGGCGGCGAAGGCGTTCCACGCCCGTGTGTGGGCGGACTTGAATGTGCCCCGCAGAGCCTGCGGCAGCAGATGAGGGTGCAGGCGATGCTGGTGAAGGCGAGGTAGTGGTCGGCTTTGCGTTCGGAGCGTGGGTGGAGGCGGCGGCAGCCGGCGAGCCAGGCCTCGGGGCAAACCGCCATTCACCACCCTGGCGCCGTTGATCGATCACCTCGACGACGATCACCTCGCCGACGACGGCCCTGACCTCACACCGATCCAGTGCGCCTCGATCCCGCTGCGCCTCCAGGAGATCGCCCGGCGGCCGCAAGAGGGAAGCAGCGACCGCGCTCCTCCCCTCATACGTCGAGCACGCCCGTCTACTTGAGTCCGCTGAGAATCACGCCGCGGATGTAGTACTTCTGCAGCAGCAGGAAGAGGATCAGGATCGGCAGGATGCTCAGGACGAGGCCGGCCATGACGATGGGCATCGTGCGGGTCGGGTCGACGTAGTCCTGCAGCAGCTGGATGCCGACGGGCAGGGTCATCACGTCCGGGTTGGCCGTCGAGATGAGCAACGCCCAGATGTACTCGTTCCAGGCGTCGACGAAGGTGAGCAGCCCGAGCGTCACCAGGACCGGCTTGGTCTGCGGCACGACGATCCGCCACCACACGGCGAACTCGCCGGCGCCGTCGATCCGAGCGGCCTCGAGGACCTCGTCCGGGATCGACACCATGAACTGGCGCATCAGGAAGATCCCGAAGCCGTTGACGAGAAACGGCATGGCGAGCGCCGCGACGCTGACGGTCAGGCCCGCGCCGCCGCGCCCGAACAGGTCGTTGCCGCCGGCCAGCGGCCAGTGCACGAGGATCAGGAAGTGCGGGATGAAGAAGACGAACGGGGGGAACATCATGGTCGACAGCACAAGGCGGAAGATGAAGTCCCGGCCGGGGAAGCGCAGTTTGGCGAGCGCGTAACCGGCGAGTGACGACGTGAACAGCACCGATCCGGTGATCATGGCGGTGGCGATGACGCTGTTGCGGAACAGCACCGGCAGATCGAGCTGGTCGATCGCTGCCCGGTAGTTGGACAGGTCGAAGGCCTCGGGCAGGAACCGGTACGGCAGCGTGCCCGACTCGCCAGGCCCCTTGAAGGACGTCATCACCATGTCGAGGAACGGCACCACCGTGAGAACGGCGCCGGTCACGACCACCAGATACGAGAACCACGGGAAACGGCGGCGGATCATGCGTCCTCCCCCTTGCGCCGGAAGATCCACAACTGCACCAGGGTGACCACGAGGACCACCACGAACAGCACGAACGCGGCGGCGCTCGCCGTGCCCCAGCCGCCGTACGAGAAGGCCTGCCGGTACATCTCCAGCGCGGCGACATTGGTCGCGTCACCCGGCCCGCCCATGGTCATCACAATGATCAGCGCGAACGACTGCAGGCCGGTGATGAACTGGGTGATGCACACGAACAGCAGGGACGGCCGCAGCAGTGGCAGTGTGATCTTCCAGAAGATGATTACGGGCCCGGCGCCGTCGAGCGCGGCGGCCTCGTAGTACGACTCGGGAATGGACTTCAGCCCGGCGGTCAGGATCAGGATCGCCGAGCCGACCGAGGCCCAGGCCTGTACGACCACGACCGAGGGCAGCGCGGTGTCCGGGTCCTGCAGGAACGCCACCGAGCCGAGGCCGAGGGCGTTGAGGACGCCGTTGACCAGGCCGCCCGGCTCGTACATGTACTTCCATACGTTGCCGACGGCGACGACGGTCGTGACGATCGGCAGGAAGTACAGGGTGCGCCACAGACCCTGGAACCGCAGCTTGTCGATGCAGGTGGAGACGAGCACGGAGCCGGCGAGCGCAAGGGCCACGGTGCCCAGGGCGAACAGCAGCGTGTTGGTGAGGATCGGCGCCAGGAACGTCGATCCGTTCGCGAAGAGGCTGGTGAAGTTGTCCAGGCCGACCGGATCGATGTCCCCGAGGTCGAAGCCGGCCCAGCGGGACATCGACAGCAGCAGCGCGAAGCCGAGCGGCAGGAGCAGGAAGACCACGAAGAACAGCAACGTCGGCGCCAGGAAGAGATAAGCGACGACGGCCTGTCGGCGCCGCGTCCGGCTGCGGCGGTCGACAGCGGGGCCGGCCTGCTGCGAGGGGTGCGTCCGCCCGGTCGTCTCCGGCGTCAGGGTGTTCACCATGCGCGCGACACCTCCTGATCGACCTGACGGCGGGTGGTGCGCAGTGCCTCGTCGACCGACTGCTGACCGGTCCACAACGCCTCGATGTTCTTGCGCAGCAGCGACTTGGCCTGCTGCGCACCCGGCACATTCGGCTCCGGCACCGCGTACGCCAGCGCGTCCAGGAACGGGCGCAGGTTCGGATCGCTGCCCGCGCTCAGGAGCGTCCGCATGTCATCGGCGCGGCCGGTCAGGGAGCCGACCGACACCTGCAGAGAGCTCATCCGGGTCGCTGCAGCGCCCTTCTTGGCGCTCTGCTCGGCCCCCTCTTGGACGCTCTTCACGCTCACCTTCTCGGTGTTGAGCCAGCGCAGGAACTCCCAGGCCTCGCGCGGGTGCTCACTGGCCGCGTTGACCCCCAGCATGAAGCCGGTGGAGAGCGTGGCCCGCTTCGCGCCCGCCTCCGGGACCGGCACGGGTGCGACGCCGACATCGCGGTAGTCCTTGCCCATCTGAGCCTTGAGGCTGCCGGTCCACCAGCCGGCGCTGACCACCATGGCCACTTGCCCGGACTGGAACGCTTTGTAGACGTTGACGCCGGGGACGCTCGCACCTTTGGTGACGAGGCGGTGCTCCAGATCGAACACGGCCCGGCCGGCCGGCGAGTCGATGGCGGTGCTCCTGCCGTCGGCTGAGACGAACCTTCCGCCGGCGGCGTTGAGCAGGGCGAGCGTCTGGCCGACGGTGGTGGAGTCGTCGTAGGTCGACAGCCCGAACCCCTGGACCAGCGTGTTGCCGTACCCGTCGCGCTTGGCGGTGCGGTAGGCCGTCTCCTCCAGCTCCCGCCAGGTGCGCGGAGGGCCGGGGACGCCGGCCTCGCGCAACAGCCGCTTGTTGTAGTAGAGCGCGTACGTCTGCACCTCGGTGGGATAGCCGTAGACCTTGCCCCCCACCGACGAGGCGGCGACCGCGGCCTCTCCGTAGCCGCGCGTGATCTCCGCGGCGTGCTCGGACGGAGCGGGCTGTAGCACGCCGGCCTGGACGAGCTGGCCGTTCCACAGGCAGTACGGGTGGATGATGTCGGCACCCTGGCCCGCGGCCTGCCGGACCATGAACGTGGTCAGCAGGTCCGTGAACTGGACGGCCTTCGTCCGCACCTTGACCCGGTCGTGAGTGGCGTTCCACTCGTCGACCGGCCCCTGCAGCGCCTCCTTGAGTACCCCGCTCGCGTAGTGGGAGAGCAGGGTGAGGACGATCGGATCCCCGGGGCGCCCGGTGCCCTGGTGCGGCGCGGCGCATCCGGAGGCTCCGGATGCGAGCAGCGCCGAGGGGAGCCCGAGTGCGAAGTGACGACGGCTCGGGCCGCCTGGTGGCCTGGTGCGGCGTGCCGGCGTCATCGGGCGGCCTCCCGTCGCATCACACGGAACACCCGGGTCGTGGTGAAACCGGCCTTGCGGTACAGATGGCCCGCCGGGGACTGCTCGCCGGTCCACAGGAACCACGCGGAGTGCGCACCGCGCGCCCGCATCCGCTCCAGGACCAGGTGAAGCAGGACTTTGCCGAGCCCGGTGCCACGCATCTCCTCCAGCACACCGAACGGGCCGAACCGCTCGTCCACCGACTCGTACGCGCCGTGCATGGCCCAGCCGACCAGGCGGCCCGACGGGTTTTGGACGATGACGATCCGGTCGGGCGACGTGCCCGAGGCCAGACACTCCCGGATCGCGCGCGCCCAGTCCGGGTTGAAGTGGTTCCCGGCCAGCGCGACAAGTGTCACCAGCTCGTCGTCGGACGGGGTGGCGAACCGGTAGCCCTGCGCCGTCAGTTCCTGCGAGCGGCGCGCGACATCCTCCGGGAGGCGATAGCCGACCAGGCCGCGGTCCATCGCCGCTGCCTGGTACAGAGTGCGGAAGTCCAGGGACTCAAGGAGCCCGGCCGCTTCCGGGTACGCCTCGGCGTCCAGGCCGGGGAGGATGTAGTTCGGGGTGTACGAGGAGAAGTCCACCCGGGTACGGCCGTGGCTGTGCAGCCAGTCAAGGGCGTCGGTGAGCAGCCGGCGGCCGAGGCCGCGCCCGCGTGCGGCCTGGTCGACGAAGAAGAACGGGATCCAGCCCTGCTCCGGCTCCAGGTCGGTCCCGGCCATCGGTGTCAGACGGCGCACCGCGTAGGCGGCGCCGACGACACTGTCCCCGCTGACTGCGACCCGAAGCCCCTCCGGATCGAAGTTTGCGTCGAGCAGTACCAAGGAGCGGAAGCGGTCGGGGGTGATGGGGTCGGTCGGCGCGCTACGGCGCCACGCCGCCACCAACTGCGGGCCGTCGCCCGCGCGAAAGCCACGAATCTCGGCCTGGGACCTCGTCGTGCGATCGGTCATCGGCGGGGTTGTCCTTCCGTACGCCGGCCGCGGACGGCACTCGACCTCGCCCGCAGCGCAGTCTCGGTCCGGTGCGGAGTGCGCTGTGTCACGGCGCTAAGAACGCAGCCCTGAGTCGGCTCGGCCAGGATGTGGTCCGCGCTCCGCTGATTGCCGGGGGTCAGAGTGGCCCGACCGGCTCGGCTGCGCGACAGGCTGTCCATGGGCGGCTGTTGAGTCTGCATCAGCGTCAGCTCCTATCGGGGGCAGCACGGCAGGTCGCAGAGGTGGGACAGGCGATCTCAGGCGTACAGCAGTACGTCGTCGCCGGCCCACCGGCCGGGTGGCGCCGGCGGATCGCACTGCGGCAGCGGGTCGTCTCCCACGTCGACGGCACGTCGCAACTGGTCGGACCCCCACAGCAGGTCGATGAAGTGACGGTGGTCGGCCCCTTCCACTCCGCCGTCCGCAGTGCGCCAGGCGAAGTGGTCCGGGTACAGCCGACGCAGCGTGGTGAGCATCGCGACGGCGGTACGTACCGGAGTGAACGCCTCGCGGTCGGTGATGTGGAGCTGGACTCCGCGCAGCACCTGTCCGGCGTGTTTGTGGAAGGTCGGTACGTATCGCAGATCACGGAAGTGCACTCCGGGCAGGGCGAGCTCGGCGAGCGTGGGCGCGAATCGCGCGTCGATGTAGGGGGCCCCGACGATCTCGAAGGGCTGCGTGGTGCCACGGCCCTCCGAGAGATTCGTGCCCTCGAAGAGGCAGGTGGCGGGGTAGACGATGGCAGTGGTGGGTGTCGGGATGTTCGGCGAGGGCGCCACCCACGGCAGGCCGGTGGCCTCCATGTCCATGGCACGCTGCCAGCCGACAGCCTCGATCACCGTCAAGTCTGCGGCAGTGCCCGCCACTTGGGGCACGGATGTTGCGTTGAGATGCCGGGCGAGTTCCCCGCAGGTGAGGCCGTGCCGGACGGGGATCGCGGCGCGCCCGACGAAGCTGGCCCACGCCGGGTCGAGCAACGGGCCCTCGCTGACGAGTCCACCCAGGGGATTCGGCCGGTCGGCGACCACGAACCGTACGCCCGTACGGGCCGCCGAGACCATCAGGTCGAACATGGTCCACACGTAGGTGTAGAACCGGGCCCCGATGTCCTGCAGGTCGTACACCAGGGCGTCGACGCCGCTGTCCAGCAGCAGTTTGTCGAGGCGCTCGCCGCTGCACCGGTATGTGTCGTGGACCGGCAGGCCCGTGGTGGGGTCCGCCTGAGCGGGCTCGCCCTCGCCGGCCTGGCCGGTCCCGTGCAGTCCGTGCTCGGGGCCGAACAGGGAGACCAGCCGCGCACCGGCCTCGAGCAGCGCGGGCGCGGCCGGGCGCAGGTCGGGGAGGACCCCGGTGTGGTTGGTCACCAGACCGAGCCGACCGGGCCCGGCAAGTCCGGGTGACGCGTGCAGCCGTGCGATCCCGCTCGTCACCGCGACGCGGTCGTCCGTGCTCATCCTCTGCCCCCGTCTGCGGTGACATCTCGAAGCGGTGGTCGTAAGCATGCCTACGTGCCGGTCTTGGAATTTAGCAGTGATTTATCACAGTTCGTACGGAGAACGGCCGCGGGACCTCTTGCGGCGTCCGGGGACAGCCCACCGATTCGCCGGCGTCCCGGGCCACGCCGGCGCCGCCCCGCGAAGCTCCACGCCCTTGCGGAGCCTCCCGCACCGACGTCGCCCACCGGGCCCAGCGAATCTGAACCGCCCGCGCGAGATGCTCGACGCGCTCTTCGTCCGGACGCGTCTGGTCCCCGCTCTGATGTCCCTGCTTCAGAACGCCGTGCCGCACGTCGACGCGGAGGGTGAGAAGTTGGCGGGTCGGTCCGGCCCCTGCGCGGAGCGGCGGTGGGCGGCTGTACGTGGCGCGTGGTGCCGCTTCCCTGTGAACCGTCTCGTTGATCAGCTGTCGCTCGTACCGGCCCGAGGCTCATCGACCGGCAGCAGCGGCTCCAGCACGACCACCGGCATGACGTTCCGTCAGTCCCGGCAGCCCTGACTCACCTCTCCCGCACCGGCGGCGACGGGCCAATGGAGTGGTCCGTGGCCACACCTCATCCCTGGGCGGCGCGGGTCCTGGGGACCGGCCCCGGGCCCGCGTTTAATCGCGCCCGGGAACCGAACGCCGGGCGTCGAGGGCGCTGACGGACGCGCGGATCTCCGGGCCACGCCCCACACCGCTTGAAGGAGACTGCAATGAGCGGCACCACGACCCTGCCGACACCGTCCGGTCCCTACCTGGACAAAGGGCTGCTGCCCGCCGACTTCTACGCCTACGAGGAACTGCTGTCGGACAAGGAGCGGGAGAAGATCGAGTCCGTCCGCGAGTTCCTCCGCACACAGGTCTCCCCGATCGTCGACGACTACTGGGCCCGGGCCGAGTTCCCCTTCCAGCTGGTCGAGGGCTTCGGGAGGCTCGGTCTTGTGGACTGGGCCGACCCGGACTCCCCGGAAACCAGGCCGAGCAACCTCCTCGCGGGCCTCATGGCGCTGGAGTTGGCGCATGTCGACCCGTCCGTGGCGACGTTCGCCGGCGTGCACACGGGTCTGGCCATGGGCACCATCTTCACCTGTGGCTCCGACGAGCAGAAGCGGCGGTGGCTGCCGGCGATGAGCCGCTTCGAGAAGATCGGAGCCTTCGGGTTGACCGAGCCGCACGGAGGCTCGGACGTGGCCGGCGGCCTGCAGACGACTGCGCGCCGCGACGGCGACGCATGGATCCTCGACGGAGCCAAACGGTGGATCGGCAACGCGACCTTCGCCGACCTGGTCGTCATCTGGGCCCGCGACGTCGAGACCCGGCACGTGCTGGGCTTCGTCGTGGAGAAGGACACTCCCGGGTTCACCGCGACGAAGATCGAGAACAAGATGGCCCTGCGGATCGTGCAGAACGCCGACATCGTGCTCGACGGCTGCCGCGTTCCGGAGGCCAACCGGCTGCAGAATGCGAACTCGTTCAAGGACACCGCCAAGATCCTGCGCCAGACGCGCAGCGGGGTGGCGTGGCAGGCGGTGGGAGTGATGTTCGCCGCCTACGAGATCGCCCTGCAGTACGCGAAGAAGCGCGAGCAGTTCGGACGCCCGATCGGCAGCTTCCAGCTCGTGCAGGACCTGCTCGTGAAGATGCTCGGCAACGCCACGGCCTCGTGCGGGATGGTGACGCGCCTGGCCCAGTTGCAGGACGCCGGCGTCTACCGGGACGAGCAGTCCGCCCTGGCGAAGGCCCACTGCACGATGCGGATGCGCGAGAACGTCGGGTGGGCGCGGGAACTGATGGCCGGCAACGGCATCCTCCTCGACTACAAGATCGGCCGGTTCGTCGCCGACGCCGAGGCCATCTACTCGTACGAGGGCACGCGGGAGATCCAGACCCTGATCGTCGGACGTGCCGTGACCGACGGCCTGAGCGCCTTCGTGAGGTGACGGAGATGACCACCGAATCCGTCTTCACCGGCCTGAAGGTCCTCGACGCGTCGACCTTCATCGCGGCACCGGCCGCGGCCACCATGCTCTCCGACTTCGGAGCGGACGTCATCAAGATCGAGCCGCCGGGGACGGGCGACCCACAGCGGCGGCTGAGCTCCGTGCCGCCCAGCCCCCGGGCACAGTCCAACTACGGCTGGCACCTCACCAACCGCAACAAGCGCGGCATGGTGATCGACCTGAAGTCCCCCGCCGCCGTCGGGGTCCTCAAGCGCCTCGTCGAGTGGGCCGACGTGGTGATCACCAACTTCCCGCACGGCACACGCGAGAAGCTGCACCTCGGCTACGACGAGGTCTCGGCCTGGAACCCGCGGGTCGTCCATGCCGACATCACCGGCTTCGGGGATGCCGGCCCCGACGCCGGACAGCCGGGCTTCGACCTGACCGCCGCCTGGTCGCGCAGCGGGCTGCTGGCCTGTACCCGGGACGCGGGAGTCCCGCCGACGGTGCCGGTCTGGGGCGCCGGCGACTACATGTCGGCCGTCGCCATCTACGCGGCGATCGTGACCGCCCTGTACCGCCGTGAGCAGACCGGACAAGGGGCCAGCGTGGGGACGTCACTGCTCGCCGGGGGCGTCTGGGCCACGGGAACGCTCGTGGCCGGCGCGCTCGCCGGTGGCACGCCGTTCGAGCTGCACGACCGCAAGGCGCCGGCGAACCCGCTGATCAACACCTATCGAACAGCGGACGACGAGTGGCTCATGCTGGTCGCCGCACCCCGGCACTGGCCCGGACTCACACGGGCCATCGGGCACCCGGAGCTGCTCGAGGATCCCCGCTTCGCGGACATCGCGGGCTTCGTCGAGAACGCCGCCGCGCTGGCCGAGCTGCTCGACGCCGAGTTCCGCTCGCGGCCCTTCGCCCACTGGAAGGACATCCTGGACCGGGAACGCGTCGTCTACAGCCTCATTCAGACGCCGGAGGCGGCCGCCCAGGACCCGCAGCTGCGCGCGAACGACATCGTCGTGCCCCTGGAAGGGGTCAGCGGGCTGAAGGAAACGATCAGCAGCCCGGTCAACGTGCGAGGGGTGCCGAAGGTGCCGGCCAAGCGGGCGCCGGACCTGGGCGAGCACAACGACGAGATCCTCGCCGAGCTGGGATTCGGCCCCGCCGAGATCGCCGGGCTGCGTGCCGAGGGAGCGATCCCCGCCACGACGCAAGCCGAGACGCCGAGATGAGCATGGCGTCCGAGGCCTCCGACAGGGTGCTCCACGAACGCCGTGGCGGCGTACTGACCATCACCATCAACCGCCCTGCCCAGAAGAACGCCGTAGACCACGGGGCCGCGCTGCAGCTCGCGGCTGCCGTGGACCTGCTCGACGCGGACCCGGCACTGTCGGTCGGCGTCCTCACGGGCGCGGGCGGGGTATTCAGCGCGGGCATGGATCTGAAGGCGTTCGCCAAGGGCGAGCTGCCGGTGCTTCCCGGCCGGGGATTCGGCGGGCTCACCCGTACGGCGGTGCGCAAACCGCTGATTGCCGCAGTCGAGGGCTGGGCACTCGGCGGCGGCTTCGAGATGGTGCTCGCCTGCGACCTGATCGTGGCAGCGGAAGACGCCCGGTTCGGACTTCCCGAGGTCACCCGCGGTCTGGTTGCGGCAGCCGGCGGACTCGTCCGGCTGCCGCGCCGCCTTCCGTACCACGTCGCCGCGCGCGTCCTGCTCACGGGCGAGCCACTGACCGCCGCCGAGGGCAAGGAGTATGGCCTCGTCAATGAGTTGACCCCACCGGGCGCCGCGCTGGACGTGGCCCGGGAGCTGGCCGGGCGCGTCGCGCGGAACGCACCGTTGGCGCTGGCGGCGGTCAAGGAGGTCCTGCGCGAAACCCAGGGCCTGAACGAGAGTGACGCCTTCACTCGCCAGGACGAGCTCACGAGCGGGCTGTTCTCCAGCGAGGACGCGCAGGAAGGCGCGCGGGCGTTCGCCGAGAAGCGCACTCCCGTCTGGCACGGCCGCTGATGCCCGCCACGTGCCCCCCGCCACTACGACAGCCCGCGTCCCAACCCCACCCGAGGAGCAGTGACCAGCCATGAATGCGCACAGGCCCGTCCACCGCGTGGTGATCGTCGGCGCGGGCACCATCGGTGCGAGCTGGGCGACGCACTATCTCGTCCGCGGATTCGACGTCACGGCCACCGACCCCGCCCCCACCGCGGAGGCGGCCCTGCGGTCGTACGTGGAGGCGGCATGGGACGCGGCTGCCTCGATCGGGCTCGCGCCCGAAGCCTCGCCCCAGCGCCTGAGCTTCACCACGGACCTGCGTCAGGCCGTCGCGGACGCCGACTTCGTACAGGAGAACGCACCGGAGCGCCCAGAGCTCAAGGTGAAGCTGTTCGCCGACATCGACGACGCCACGCCGCCGGACGCGTTCATCGCGTCCAGTTCGTCGGGTATCACGATGAGCGTCATCCAGGCCGAGTGCCGGCGTCCGGAGCGGACCGTCATCGGTCATCCCTTCAATCCCCCGCACATCGTCCCGCTGGTCGAGGTCGTCGGCGGGACGAGAACCGCCCCGGAGACAGTCCGGGACGTCATGTCCTTCTACGCCGCGATCGGCAAGAAACCGATTCACCTCAAGAAGGAGCTTCCCGGGCACGTCGCCAACCGCATCCAGGCCGCCCTGTACCGCGAGGTCGTGTACCTGGTCCAGCAGGGGGTGCTCGACGTGGCGGACTCCGACGACGCGGTGTCCTGGGGGCCGGGGCTCCGATGGGGCGTCATGGGCCCCCATCTGCTGTGGCATCTCGGCGGAGGAGAGGGTGGAATCCAGCACTTCATGGACACCCTCATGCCTCGGATGGTGGCGTCATGGCAGGAACTGGGCACCCCCGAGTTCACGGCCGAGCTCGCGAAGACGATCGTGGGCGGCGTCCTGCAAGAGGCGAACGGCCGCTCGGTCGATGAACTGGCCGCGCGCCGCGACGCGATGCTCTCGGCCCTGCTGGCCGTGCGCGCCCGGCACGACCCGTCCGACCCGATCGGCGCCGAGGACGGCCGTCCGGCGAAGGAGCGACCGTGATGCGGCGCCGGGAGAGGCTGTTCGTGCTCGAGGCCAGCAGCGGCGGCCGACTGTTCTCCGTCAACCCCGACGGCTCCGACAAGACGGTCGTCGTCACCGGGTGCCGGATCCCCGACGGGATCGCCGTCGATGCCGCGACCGGACACATCTACTGGACGAACATGGGCCTTCCCCCGGAGAACGACGGCTCGATCGAACGCGTTGACCTGGACGGGGGGAACCGCACCACGATCGTCCCCAGCGGGGGCACGCACACGCCCAAGCAGCTCCAATTCGATGCCGCCGGCCGGAAATTGTACTGGGGTGATCGCGAGGGCATGCGGGTGATGCGCTGCGACTTGGACGGCACGAACGTAGAGACCCTTGTGCAGACGGGTGAGGGGGACGACGACCGCCGTGACGAGACCAGGTGGTGCGTGGGGGTCGCCGTCGACCTGGCCGGCGGACACCTCTACTGGACGCAGAAGGGCCCGAGCGACGCGGGACTCGGGAAAATCCTACGGGCCGGAATCGACCTGCCCGCCGGGGAGAGCGCGGTCGAACGTGGCGACATCCAGGTGCTGTTCGAGGGGCTGCCGGAGCCGATCGACCTGGAACTCGACCTCAGCGAACGCATGCTGTACTGGACGGATCGCGGGGACCCGCCGCTCGGCAACAGCGTGAACCGCTCGCCGATGGACCCGCCGAACGGGCGGCGGACGCCCGAGATCCTCCTGACCCACCTGATGGAAGGCATCGGACTCGCCCTCGATCCGGACGATCGCCGCATGTACGTGACCGACCTCGCCGGAAACGTCTACGCCGCCGATCTCGACGGATCTGACCGGAGGGAGATCCTCGTCCTGCAGGGCAACCTCACCGGCATTGCCCGTGCCGTGCTGCCGATGGGAACTGACCACAACCCGTGAGATCGGACGATGAGTGCTGCCGGACCGGGCGCCGGGCTACGGCGTCGGCATCTCGATCACGGCGGCCAGACAATGCACAGGCCCGGCGCACCACGGAGGGGAAGGTCTTTCACTGCCGACCGACTGAGGGACGCGGTCCGCAATTGCGGCACCACGCACCTGGGCGACGCGGATGCCTCACTCGCTGTCGGTGACACCCAGGCGCAGAAGAAGGGCAGCAAGTCGGTTGGCGTGGCGCCACGTCGACAACGCCTCCTCACCGGGTAATCCGGACTACTTTGTATTCCGGGGAGTGGTGGGTCCGTATGGTCATCCCCGGCTCGCCGAATGTCACGAACCTGTCCGTCTCGGTCCTTCTCACGACAGGGTCTTCAATCGTGGTCACGAGAGGCAGATAACCGGTCTGGTTTGCGTTGGCTTGATTGATGGCAGCCAGCCTGTTCGCCAAATTCGTGGACTGAGGGGACGTCGGCTCGGCATCGGTCAGCACGAAGGCGGTGCTCTGCCTGCCGAGCACATACTCGATGCAGGTCGCCACGTCATTGTCCAGGGCGCCCACCCATGCAGGGCCCGGATGCGGGATGAACAGGTCGGTCTTTGGTACATGGTGGCCGAAGTCGGTGACTGATCCTGTGACCAGGGTGAGCCTTTGGTCCTGAGGGACGCCTAGTTGCGCCAGATGGAAGCCGAGGAAGTTGGGGTTCATGGCCGGGTCATGGACGCTCAGATGACCACGCTCACGGTAAGCGGCGGCCAGGAAATCTATCTCCTCCTGGCCGCCACTGCCATCGACCGCAGCGACTACGAGATTGCGGGCGAAGTCGACTGCCGTCGCCACGTCCAGATAGGAGTTTGGGTCAGCTGCCATTGCGCTCAACCGCTGTTGTTGCAGCGGGGGCTGCGCGATGTACCACGCATGGTTGGGTAGCTCGGCGACGTTGACGAAGTACCCGCTGTCCTCGTTGTTGGCGTTTGCTAGCACCATGATCATGGGAACCTCCTGCTCGGAGACAGCGACCCACTGCCTGCGTCTCTTCGATTGTCAATTCCGTCAATGTTGGATCAGTTTCGGCCGATGGGGCCTGCGGAGAGCCAACGTGGGCCGCACCAGACAGAGTTGGTGCGGCATCACCGCACCGGCTGCCGCCGCGTCGGTGAGGATCTCTATCGAGCGAGAGGATGCCGGCCTTGCTCTTCCTCGCGCCGCCGAGGCGCTCGCCGTCGACGCCCGCCAGAACCGCCACGTCACCGACGACGACGGTGTCCGATGCTCTGCAACGACGCGTCATCGGCGGTCATTGTGCGGCCTCCGCATTCCCGAACACGGCAGCACAGCAGCCGCATGTGTTCACCCGGACGCCGTTATCGTGCGAGAGCCGGACCGGGGACTGAGCGTTCGCCGTCCCAGCACACCAGCAGCGAGAACCGCCGGAGCGCCGCAGGTCCGTCAGCCTGTCCACGTTGGCCGTGGGAGAATCGTGGGGAGTGCGTGGTCATGGTCGTCACCTCGCCGTCGCGGTCGTCTGTGGTGCCCCGGCCGTGCTCTACGGGTGAAGATACGCGGTCGGGTCCTGCAGCCACTCAACACCCGTTCCCATTACGTCCGTTAGGGCAAGACGGCATCCCTCGAGGGTGCCCCGATGGCTCCCTTGCCTGATGGTCGGAGTGGTCGACACCGCTCGACGTGTGTGGGGACAGGACCGGTGACGGTCTGTACATGGATGTCGGGCGGGACTACGGGCTGACATCGGTGAGCGTGGACAGCTTCCCTCCGTCCATCACCTGCCACTGGACCAGCGGCCCCAGCACCGAAGCGGTGTGGTTCTGGACGGCGCCCCTGCTGTACGCAGGACTGGCCTCCTCCGTCGTCTCCTGCGTCCTGCTCTTCATCAACCGGAGGCGAAGGCCCTGAGCACCTCTCACATCGTCCTGCGGAGGGTGCCATCGTGTGCCGGATGCCCGGTGCCGCAGGTACTCGTGGTACGGGCCGTTGCTGTATCCCTTGTCGGACGCGATGCTGTCGGACTTCGTGCTCGGTCGGCCCGGACCGACCCGCGGAACGCGGATCTTCCCCGGCACCGTCTGGGACCGGGCGCAGTCCGCCCGCTGTCCGCCGGTGACGACCAAGGACAGCGGGCGGCAGTGGCCGTCCGAGCTCCGGCAGCAGCGGCCCGCTCCGCTCCCAGTGATCATCAGACGCGATCCCTGGTGGCGCTCCTATGGCCGCGACGGCCTTCAACGTGCCGGGCGGGCGGCACGGCTATCAGTCGCGACGCCGCTGTTCGCCGCGTACGCTGCCGACCTGCCCGAGCAGCGACCGGCACACCGCGACTCTCCGCGGTGGCCGGAGGGCACCGGGCCGCGGAGATCTGGTGGGCTCGGCCTCTCTGGCCGGCCGGCTCCCGCAGCGCGTCCAACTGCTTCCCGCCGTCGGCGCTGGTGCGTCGGCGACCGGAGGGCAGGCGTGCAACCTTGTGGGCAGGTTGTGAGTCTCCTGATCGATCACGCTGTGATCTGACCCACGAGGAGATCATCATCAACGCCATACGCAAGACCCTGACCGCCACCGCCGTCGTCGGCGCCGTCCTCGCGGGCTCCGCCGCCTGTGGAACGGTGGAGCAGCTCTCCGCCGGCAAGAAGCTGGACCGGGCCTTCGAGAAGCTCGGAAAGAAGAAGACGCTCTCCTTCGAACTCGACCTGGACACCGACGTCGCGTCCCTGAAGGCGCTGGATGCCGAGTCCGAGCCCGCGCCCGGCGAAGAGATGCCGGATGAGGCCGCCGAGATGATCAGCGGTGCGAAGATCGCTGTCACCTTGGAGTCGAAGAAGCCGATCGATGAGTCCGGTGAGAAGGACTTCGTCGGCATGGCCATGAAGATCAGCAGCAAGGACGGCGACCTCGCCGAGTACCGGGTGATCGGCGACTACGCCTACGTCCGTGCCGACACCGACGTCCTCGGCAAGATGATGGGCACCCCCGTGCCCGCCGCCGAAGACCTGCCCCCGGAGGCCGGGGCGATCAAGAACGTCATCGAGGGCAAGTGGGTGAAGTTCAGCACCAAGGAGATGGAGAAGGCCGCCGCCGAAGGCCAGGGGGCCCAGGGCGGCCCCGCGCCCGACCCGTCCCTTGACGCCAAGACGCAGAAGAAGCTCGTGGGGGCCCTCCGCAAGGTCATCGCCCGTGAGGTGGACTTCAAGACATCCGGCGGTGGGGACGGAACCGAGCACGTCACCGCCACGGCCCCCTTCCGCACGCTGATCACTGAGCTGCTCGGCGAGATCCGCCCGCTGGCGAAGGACCTTCCGCCGGGCATGGAGCTGCCGACGGACAAGGATCTGAAGGACGCCCCGAACACCGCGGCGACGGCGGACTTCACGCTCAAGAACGGTGAGCTGACCGAGGTGGATGTGGATCTCGCCAAGCTGGCTGAGAACGCCAAGGTCAAGAAGCTGGGCCTGACACTGAGGATGGGCGATGGCGCCAAGCCCAGCGCGCCGGCCGGCGCCACGGAGCTGGACCTGAACGAACTCATGAAGGATTTCTTCGCCGGTCCGGCGATGAGTGATGCCGAGTTCGCCGAGAGCGGCCTCGCCGACTAGGACTTGTCCGGCGGGATCCTCGGAGCCATAGCCAAATCGCTGCGAGGGTGACCGTGCCGTGGAAGACCTGTGCTCTCTTGACGTCACGGGTGGCCATGGCGCGGAACCCCTTGAGTGCGTTGGAGGGCACCGCCCGCATCAGGGTCCTCGCGCAGTACGTCTGTATGGACGACGTGCACCTCACCGGGGCAAAGGGGATGGACGGTTGCCTGGGCATCGTCCGGGGACAGCGTTCCGAGGCCCAGGGGCAAGCGGATGGCCCGGTAGGGATCGGCCTGCTCATCGTTCGGTGTTCGGCAGGTCGCCCTACGCCAGGAGGAGAGACCGGTCCCAGTCCGGGGGTGTGTCGGTTGCGGCGGCCAAGAGTGCAAGGGTGACGCCGGCGGCACCGTCGAGGAATCCGGGGCCGCCGGCTGCCACGAAATCGTCGGATGCCAGGAGGTGTTCGGTGAGCTCGGTCGCGGCGCGGGTCAGTTCCGGGTCCTTGGTGTCGTGGGCGAAGCGCGAGGTGATGTGGAGCAGGCCCGCGAGTCCGTGGCACAGGCCCGGGGCGTTGTGGGGGTGGCGTCGTGCGGCGGCGCGCCGGTGGACCGCTTTGACGGCCTGCACGGAGAGGTCGCGCAGGGTGGGATCGTCGAGTGCGGTCGCGGCGAGCCACAGGGATCTGGCGATGCCGGGGCTGCCGTAGCACCAGGAGGTGCGGGCGGGGCGGGGCTTGACGGCGGCCGGGTGTTCGGGCGGGGCGATCAGTCCGGGCCAGTCGGGGCCGTGTTCGTCGTCGATGCGTTGCGCGGCGAGCCAGTGCGCTGTCCGGGCGAGGGTTTGTGGGAGTCCGGGGACGATGATGCCGGCGGACAGGGCGAGGGAGAACAGGGCGAGTGGGCCACCGATGCCGTGTGCCAGGCCGCAGTTGAGCACTCCGTGGGGGAAGGCTTCGCGTGTGGCGGAGTCTCGGATTTCCGCTGCGGGGGTGTACCAGTGAGGTGTTCCGGTGTGTTCGCCGCACAGGGTCACAAGGGCGGTGAGCACAGCGCGCAGGGCGTGCCGTGCTTGTGGCTCGTGGTGGCGGCACAGCAGGTACGCGCCGGTGCCGGTGAGCCCGGAGATGACGTCGAAGGTGCGGGCGGGCACGCCGTGAGGGTGGTTGCCGAGTGAGTTCGCTCGTGTGGTGGCCTCATGGAGGAGGGTGTCGTGGATTGTGGGGAGCACGTTCGTGTCGCGAGTGAGGGTCCACGCGGTGAAGGCCAGGCCGGTGAGTCCGCCGAACAGGCCAGGGGAGGCGGTTTTGAGGCGTTGGGCTCCGGCGGCTGAGGCGGCGAGGTAGCCGTGGGCCAGGGCGTCCCAGCCGTGTCCGGGCAGACTCTGGTCGAGTTGGTGGTAGACCAGGGCGATTCCCGGGCCGCCGCCGTCGAGGTCGGGCCGCACGCACGCGGGGGCGGGACGGGGCCGCCCGGCCAGGGTGGCGACCAGATCCAGGGCCGCGGCGGCGGTGTCCCGAGGCAGCAGCGTGTCCCATTGTCTCAGGGAAGCCTCCGTTGCCTGGCGTCGTGTTGGGGCGCCCGGGGCGGGTGCAAACCACGGAGATCACGAATGTGTGTACGTGGGGAATCGGGGGGACCACGGGGGGGGGGGGTTGCCCTTGTGTTTGTGTTTGACTTTGTGTGACTCTGTTCGGGGGGTTGCGGTGGTGGGGCGCCGGGGCGCGGTCCCGCCCCCCCACGACGGATCTCCCTATGCTCTGTCCGTGGCTACTCGGGGCTACAGCGGGGCGGGTCGGTGCACTGGCCCGAGGTGTGGTCGGTGTCGCAGCACATCATCGGTTCCAGTGTTTGCTCGTCGGTTTCGGGCAGTTCCTGGAGTTCGAGGACTTCGAGAGCGTCGATGGTGGTGTCTCCTCTTCTTGTTGTGCCCGGCGGTCAGGCGATGTCGACCAGCCAGGAGCGGTTCCCGCCGTGTTTGAGTCGCAGCAGGAAATCCAGGACGCCGGCCAGGCCGACGTTGTAGGCCGCGCTGACTTCGCGCAGGGTGTCGTCCGGGACCAGCAGCCGTCCGTCGCGCAGGGTGGTGCGGGCATGCAGGCAGGCGGCGATCTGGGCGGCCCACTCGCGGTAGCGGTCCTCGCCGGTGGCGTCGGCGACGTCGAGCAGGAGTTCCGCGTTTCCGGCAGTACCGTGGCAGGTGCTGGGGCCCAGCCGGGCGCGGTCGCGGTAGGCCGCGTGGGCGGCGCGTTCGGCGTACTCGCGAAATCGTCTCTCGCCGGTGGCGCGCCACAGCCGGATGAGGAAGGTGCCGATGCCGGAGGCGCCGTGGCACCAGAAGTTCAGGTCGGTGCGCTCGGTCTGGCCCGGCTCCTTGGGCCAGTCGGCGGCGTCGTCGTTCGTGCGCGCGACCGCGCACAGGGCGTGTCCGGCACGGGTCGCGACGTCGACGAGGTCCGGGCGGTCGAGGGCACGGCCCGCGGCGAGCAGGAAGGCGGCGTTCCCGGCGGTGCCGTGCCCGAATCCGTACGGGGCGGAGCCGAACGGTCCGCTCTGGTGGTGTGCGGCCCGGGCGGCGACGCCGCTGGTCAGGTGCAGGAGCTGGTCGGCGCAGTGGGAGGCGCGTTCGGCGAAGCGCGGGTCGCTGGTGGTGTGCCACAGGTGTAGTTGTGCCAGGCCGGCGCCGGCGAGGCCGTGGCAGATGTCGGGGTTGGTGCCGTCGAGCGGGATGCGCAGGGCGTATCGGCGTGCGGAGTCGGCCAGTTCGTCGTCGCGGAGGGTGAGGGCGGCGTCGTGCAGCGCCCAGACGGTGCCGGAGCGGCCGAAGTACAGGCCGGGCAGGATCCGGTCGGGCTCGGCGAGGCGTTCGTCCAGCCAGCGAGCCGTGGTGCGCAGGGTGGGCCCGGCGGTGTGTTCGCCGTGGCGCACGGCCCGGTCGAGGACGGACAGGACGCCGGCCGCGCCCAGTTGGACGCTGCACGGGTCTCCGGGTGGTGCCGAGCGGGGGCGTGGCCACAGATGTTCGTCGACCGGGTTGATCGTCGCGGCCAGGTGCGCCAAGCCGTCGCGGATCAGTCGCTGGAGGGCGTCGTGGGTCAGGGCCGGGCCGGCGGTCACGGAGGCGGAGGCGCCGGGTTCCCGACGCAGGAAGGCGGCGGCTTCCTCGATCGTCCAGCGGCTCGGGAGGTCGGCGGTCAGGCCCAGGACGAGGGGCGCGAGGGCGCGCAGTGCGGGCGAGGTGGGGACGGCGGTGTCCACGAGCGCCCCGATGCGTTCACCGGCGCCGCGGTGGGCGGGCGAATCCGCGGCGAGCTGGGGGATGATGCCGCAGGCCACGTGCAGGAGGGTGGCCCCCAGGCTGTAGCAGTCCACTTCCGGGCCGGGCGCGGGCGCCGGCTTGGCGTCGCCGTGGTCGAGGTACTCAGGTGCCGTGAACCCGTGCGTGCCCACCACGGGGGCGTCCTCGCCGAAGCGGATCGCGCATTCCATGTCGACCAGGACGGGCATGTCATCGGGCGTCATCATGACGTTGCCGGGCTTGAAGTCGCGTAGCACCAACCCGGCGGCGTGTGTTGCGCCGATCAGCCGGGTGAGTTCGCGCGCGACCCTCCAGGCGACCGGTGTCGGGATCGGGCCACCGTCGCGAGCCAGACGTTCGGCGCACCACCGTGCCAGGTTCGTGCCCGGGATCAGATCCTGCACGAGGAAGACGTGCCCGGCGGCCTCGAAGACCTCGCGCACGGCCGGAGTGATGCCAAGTGGCGCGAGCCGCTCAAGGACGTCGCCCTCGTGCCGCAGCCAGTGCCTGGCATCCCTTCCGCACGCGTCGGCACCCACGTGCGGACGGGCTTCCTTGACCAGCACGTCATCGCCGGTGCGCCGGTCATGCGCCCGGTAGACGCCGCCGCGGTTGGAGTGTCGGATGGCCTCCTCGACGCGGTAGCGGCCGGCCAGGAGTACGCGGTCGCCGCGCCGTCGCCCGGATGCGGCGGACGCGGGCGGCTCGAACGGGAGTGGGGCCCAGGTCGGGGGTGAGAACCACGGGTTGCGCTCGTCCGCGACAAACGTCCCGTCTGGTGCCCGCAGCCGCCCCTCGTACAGTCCCTCGTCGTTGAGTCGGCGAGTGGACGCGAAGCTTCCGTACCGGTAGTGAACCAGACTGTCCGGCCGGTATCGCCGATCAGAGAGGATCGTGGGTCCCGTCAGACCGCGGGTGGCCTCGTGAAGAAGCTCGGCGAGGGTGCGCAACTGGTCGTCGTCGCCGGGATAGGCAGTGAGGAACTTGCCCGACTGAGCACGCGGGGCCCGGACGGAGTTGAGATCCGCGGTGATGCGGGGTGAAACGGCGAACTTGAACGCGCACCCGTGGGCCACCAGGACCCTCGCCGCGTGCTCAAGGACCTGCGCCGAGGACGGCCGGGTCGCGGAAAGGTGCAGCTTCCAGCCCTGGTCTCGGCGTGTGTGATGCGGCGGGGTGACCATGCACCAGGTCTCGCCGTCGCGCAACGTCCATCCTGAGGCCGAACTCTCCGACAGTACCCGTATGGTAATTGCCTGATAGCTCACCGTCACGGTCCAACGATACAGTGCAGTCGAGCACGGCCCTAGAGGACCCCAGAGGTTGTCCTGCACCATCACGAAGGACATCATCCGGCTCGGAGACTGGGCTGAGGCGAACAACGTGGAGCTTGCCCAATTCGCTTGCGTACTGTCGTCACGCGGGCCAACGTCACCTGACATCCGACGAAGGCAGAGAAGATGACCACGCAAACCCACGACGTCGACCACGAACTCATCCAGGCCGCGGCCGCCGTCGCTCGCACTCGCTGCCGGGGCGACAACCACACCATGGCAGCAGGAGCCCGGGCCCAGGACGGCCGGATCGTTACCGCGGTCAACGCCTACCACTTCACGGGAGGGCCCTGCGCTGAGCTGGTCCTGATCGGCGCGGCAGCCGCCCAGGGCGCCTACGAGCTGGCCACGATCGTCGCCGTGGGCGACCGTGACCGAGGCGTTGTTCCCCCGTGCGGGCGGTGCCGTCAGGTCCTCCTCGACTACTTCCCCGCCCTCAAGGTCATCGTCGGTGCAGGCGATCGCCTTCGAACCGTCCTCATCACCGACTTGCTGCCCGAAACCTACGTCTGGGCCGACCACCAGCTCGAGGCCGAGAAAGCCGCGCCACTCAGCACGGACTGACACCGCCGGCCGACAACAGGGCGAACCTTGCCCTGATGCGGCACTGGTCTGCCCGGCGGTTCAGGCCTGCCTGCGGGCAACGGCGCCTCATCGGCGCAGGTGAGCGGGGTCTGGTGCGTGCCGCGGCAAGGCTGAGGAAGGAGTCGACGCGATCGGGTCCCCCCGCGAGCGCTGCCGATCGTGGGGGAGTCGGCGAGTGACGACAACGCGGCTGGGGGTGTCCCCACGGCCTTTGGGCAGTGGGGGAGTGCGTGCCAGACCCTGCGCTTCCGGCATGATCCGCCGAACAGGCCTCGGGCCTGCGTTAAAAGTGGCTGGTTGTGACTCTGTGGCCTGTGTTTCTATTCCGGAGTGAACATCGAAAGCTCCCAGGTGCCTGATGAGAGGCCGAGCCTCTGCGTCCGGCAGAGGGCTGACGGCGATGTTGAGGAGTGCGTGCGGGTCCTCGCGGCGGTCCATCAGCTTGACGGCTACCCGGTGAACTGGCCTGATCAGCCCGGGGAGTGGCTGTCACGCGGTCCCCTGCTGGGCTCCTGGGTTGCCGAACTCGAAGGCCGCCTGGTGGGGCATGTCAGTTTGTCGCAAGGCGGGGAAGGCGATCTGGCCCCGATGGTGTGGAGCGAGCGGAACGGGGCGACGCGGGGTATGACCGCCGTGGTCGGCAGACTGTTCGTTGCTCCGCAGGCGAGGGGACATCGGGTCGGTGCACTGCTGATCGGCCGAGCAGTTGAGGAAGCGCGGCGTCGTGGCCTGCATCCGGTCCTCGACGTCGTCACATCCGATACTGCCGCGGCAGCCCTGTACGAGCGGCTGGGCTGGAAGCTGATGGCTACGGTCGAGCAGCAGTGGAGCCCGCACCAGACGGTGGCCGTCCGCTGTTACGCAGCGCCATCGTGACGCGGCCAGTCGTGGCCACTCGTTGATGGCCGCTACGAGGAAGGTCGCCTCGTAGCGGACCGCGAGCTTGTCGTACCGGGTGGCCACGGCGCGGTGCCTCTTGCGGCGATTGATTCCGCACTCGACCGCGTGCCGGGCCTTGTAGTCCTGCCGGTCGAACTTCGGCGGCCGGCCGCAGAGGAAACCGAGTTTCGCACCGGCGGTGTCCAGCGCTCGTCGCCGTCACAGCCGTATCCGGAGAAAGGATCCTCCTTGGCAGTGGCTACCAGTTGCCAGAGCTCCTCCGTCGTCCAGGGCCGGCGGTAGAAACGCCTGGCCGCAGTCTTGTCGCGCCGGTTCTGGAGCAGGATGTCCAGGACGTTGCCGTCGGCGTCGACGGCCCGCCACAAGTATCTCTGCACGCCGTTGATCTTGACGAGCACCTCGTCGAGGTGCCACTTGTCACCCGGCCGCGGACGCCGCCGGCGCAAGCCATTGGCGTAGGCCTGGCCGAACTTCAGGCATCAGCGCCGGATGGTCTTGTAGAAGACGACGCCGCGCTCGAGCACCAGCTCCTCGACCTCGCGGAAGCTGTGCGGGAAGCGGAAGTACAGCCACACGCAGGGCGAAATGATCTCCACGGGGTAGCGGTGGTTCGCGAACGACGGCACCACAGAAGACACGAACCCCGCCCCTCCCCAGACAGACGACCCGGAGACCATCCCACCACTGCCCGGACAACGTGACAGTGCCCGCAGGGATCGTGGAGCCGTCAGCAGCCTTGCAGACACTGTCAGTTCAACCTGAGGACATGGGCGAGCACACGCGACCAGGGGAGACGTGAGCGCCTGCTCCTTTGTCTCAGAGAGAGAGTTACTTCCGCTCTGCCTGGCAGCCGCACAGGCCCCTTGAGTCGCCACGCAGCGCGACCGAAACCATTCGCACTCGAGGAACACGCAGAAGCCCTGACGCAAAACGCTCGGCTGGGAAACCCTAGCCGAGCGTCTGCATAAAGTGCTCACTGCCTGACACAACCGATCACGACTTGCGACAATCCCCGGAATCCGTCGGCGCCGGATTCTAGCACATGCGGGTTCGGTCGGCGTCTGTCATCAGCGCCGTTACGAGGCCGACTTCCTGCGTGTTCATTTCAGTGGAAGGAGTGTTGAAGTCCATCTTGTACTGGACGTTCTGCTGCGGACCGCCGTCGGGGTAGGTGACGCCCGTGGTGACGGTGTATCTCTCTATACTGGGGCGGAGGGTGGCCCAGCCCTTGTAGCCGGGACGTACGGTCATGACGTCCTGCGTCGCTACGCGGGAGGTGGTCGCCCAGGTCCTTCCCCAGGTCTCCTTCATGGACAGCTCGAGACCCGTCTTGAGATCACCGAATCCGAGTTCCATTTTCACCGTTTGCCCCGCCTCGGTCTGGAACGATTCGCTGTTCGTAACCGACTGGTCAATCCAGACCGTCCGCTGCGCGTTATCCAGGGTGCAGTTGCCCTGCGCCCCACCGTCTATTCTTGTATCGCTCAACACCACCTGCTTGGTGCCCGGGTAAAACTTGCAAACGGCGAGCTGTGGGAAATTGGGAGCCCACCCCTCGCGCTTCGCCTGTGCGGCGTAGTCGCAGGCCTTGGAGGCCTCCTCGAACGTGGGACTGTGGAAGAACCGGATAGAGGTAGCCCCATTGGAGGCGCTGAAGGGCACGTTGCTCCAATAGCCTGCAGCAGGCCAGACTGACCCGGTGTGATTCGGATCCGTTGCGAGGCCGATCGCGCACTTGTTCAGGCCGAGTACGGAGTTCACCTTGTTGTCGAAGCGCGCACCCATGACGGTATTGAGGTTGACGCCCGCGTAGGTGTAGAGCTTCTGGTGCTCACCGTTGATGAGGAAGTTGTTCCATGCGGGGTCGTAGTTGGGGTTGGTCGCGGCCTGGCAGCCGCCCTGCGCGAAGATCGCAACTCCCTTCCCCGTATTATTGACATCCGAGAACAGTATTCCCGACAGTGAGGAGTTGGCCTGCTCCATACGTGTCCGTAGGGTGGACCAGCTGGAGGTGTAGGTAGCCGGCATGGTGGCCGGCGCGTCGTTGACGATATTGTTGGTAGCTGCGCTCACGGCGGACGTGAAGCTCGTGTAGCAGTTATCGATGGTGGATGTCTTCACGCAGTAGGTGGGTGTGGTGAAGCCATCGGCGGCGTGGGCGGAGGTGGCAGGCAGGACCGTCAGCGCGGAACTGCCGAGCAGCGTCAGCGCGGCAAGGAGCGGTCGTCCCAGTGCCGCTGACCTAGGCTTTCTCATAGGTGGATTCCCATCCTGTCCGGGCGCGCGGTTGAGCGCGCCCGACAATGCACGTGAAGGGGCCGTGGCCCCGGGTTGAATACACCGGTCCTTGCGGCCATGCGACGGCAAAACCCGGCATGACCGGCAAGGGCAGCAGCGACGTGGAACGTTTCCGGGCGGCCGATACCTCGGCGGCCTCTGCCCTGGCCTCAGACCCGTCTCGCACACAGCTACAGCAGTCCCGGCGATCGCCGAGTGTCTGGATTCTTATCGCGCAAAATAGCCGTGTCCAGGCCCTGTGCTCCCTCGACTGCCGTCGAGTAGATGACTGCCCGAATGATCTGCCCCCACGGGCAACCTGGCGGGAGGCAGCCTCAAGGACCGGGCCGGCCGAGCTGACGTTCACCAAAGCCCGTCCGCTGGGCGGCACCCACGGGCCTTGTCCCCGAAAGGTGGACACCTGTTCGTGTCGTTATGCGGCAAGCGTCATGGTAGCCCGCTGATGTTCGTAGGCGTTCGGTGCCTTCTGCCCGAGGCGGGAGTGGCGTCGTCTGGTGTTGTAGCGGGTTGCCCAGCGGAACACCGCCAGTCGGCAAGCGTCGGCACTGGTGAAGCGGCGGGCGCCTCGCGGCGTTTCGCGTTTGAGCGTGGCGTTGAGGCTCTCCGCCAGGGCGTTGTCGGCGCTGGTGTCGACCGCCCCCATGGACCGGACGACACCCAGCCGGCCGCACAGGTCGGCGAACTGCCGGGATGTGTATTGCGCCCCGTGATCGGTGTGGAATATGGCCCCGGCCAGACTGCCGCGGGTCGCGGCAGCCGCTTTGAGTACGTCGGCGACCAGCGAGGTGCGCATGTGATCGCCAATCGATCAACCCACGAGGCGGCGTGAGAAGCAGTCGATGACAGTGGCGAGATACAGGAACTCGCCGTCACCCACCGGCAGGTACGTGATGTCGCCAACGTACTTGGTGTTCGGCGCGGGGGGCGGTGAAGTCGCGCCGGAACAGGTCCGCCACGGGCGTAGCGGACGGCTCGGGCACGGTGGTGGCCTGGCGCCTGCGCAGCCGCAGCCCGGCGATGCCGTATGTGCGCATGACGCGTCCGACACGCTTGTGATTCACGCGCTCACCGTCCTCACGCAGCTCGGCGGTGATCCGCGGCCAGCCATAGGTGCCGTCCCGCTCGGCACGCACGGCCCTGATCCGCTCGGCGAGCGCGGCGTCCGCCTGCTCACGCGCGGCGCAGGCCACCTGGCCGGCCCGCCATTTATAGAAGCTGGAGCGGGCAACTTCCAGCACGTGACACAACCGCTTCACGCCCCAGGCGCGGTGGTGGTCCTCACTGAACTTGAAGCGGTTCACGAGTCTCTCGGCCAGCGCGATGAGTTCCTTGCGGCCGTTGGGGCGCACGCCCATGAGGACCAGGACGCAGGGGTGGGCCTGGCCGAGGCGGACCTTGGGGTGGACGCCGTCGGCCCACACGTAGACGTAGTCGGAATCCGACAGGTCGCGGGCCTGGAAGGCGGTGTGGTCGTCAGTCCACTGCTTCGTCAGCCGGGTCACCGTCGTCGACGAGAGGCCGGCCGAGGAGCCCAGGAACTGCTCCATCGCGGGCACGAAATCACCGGAGGACAGTCCGTGGAGGTAGAGCAGGGGCAGGACCTCGCTGATCTTCGGGGACTTGCGGCACCATGGCGCGAGGATCTTCGACGAGAAGCGCTTGCGCTCACCGGTCTCCACGTCGACGCGCTTGTCGTTCACGCGGGGCGCCTTCACCGCGACCGGCCCGGCGGCGGTGGGCACCATCCGTCCGCGATGATGGCCATTGCGGACCACCAGACGGTGGCCGGCCTTGTCCCGCTCACCGGCCAACTCGGCTATGTACTGGTTGACTTCGGCCTCCAAGGCCGCGACGAGCATTCGCCGGGCACCCTCGCGGACGATGTCGTTCATCAGAGATCCGGTCTCGGTGGTTCCGTCGTTGTTGACTACGCTGAGCACGGGCGTGCCTTCCCAACCTGCGGTGCAACGGTGGCCTACTCGGTGACCATCAATCGACCACTCGCGAAGGTACGCCCTCTGCGTTCCGCGAGGCACCCCTCCCGAGACCGATCCACAAAAGGGCCATCCGGCACCGGCGCCGCGCCCGCTGGCAGACGGAGGCCTCCGACCGAAGGCCCTGTCAGCTGAAGTGGATGTCACTGAGGTCGATCGAGACCATGACTTGGTCCACGAGCGGGCGACCGTCTGTGTTGCGGCGGTAGGCCCGGCGTTTGGTGGGCAGCGCGATGCCGTCCGCTTCTGTGTAGTCGTAGACGTACTGCGCGGCGGCGAACCCGCCGGCCACGTCTACGTGGTAGTCGTGGCGCCGAAGGAGCCGGTCGTGCCCGAAGTAGAAGTCCTGGTGGGTGCTGTGGCTGGCGATCTGGGGTGGGAAGGTGGCGCGCAGCCCTGGCCAGATCTCGTCCTTTTCCCGCCATGGATCGATGTCGGCGACCGTGAAGCCGGGCATGGCGAGCAGGAAGGGCGTGGTGAGGTAGGTCCACAACGCATAGCCGTTGAAGTAGGCGCGGTCCAGCGGGTCCCAGGGGGTCTTCAGGGTGTGTCCGGAGAATGACGTTCGAGGGCCGCTGCGTTCGGCCACCACGTGCCCGTCGAGCTTTTCGATGCCTACTCGTCCGGGCGTGAAGTCGGTCTTCTGGTCGGGAGCCCCGAAGGGCTGTACCGAGGCGTGCTCCTCATGGAGCCGGACGGTCATCGTGCGTGGCGTGGGATCCTGCGGCAGGCTCTTGATGGCGAACAGGTCGCCGGTGCTGACAATGGTGGCTTGAGCCTGGGCCAGTTGCTGCCAGCGTTCGATCCCGCCATGGGCTTCGATGGCCTCCGTAAGCAGTTCATTCACCTTGGTTTCCTTCCGCGCTTCCCGTCGGCTGGTCCTGCGGGGAGCCGGTGATTCGGCTGGATGGGTCAATGCCGGTACGCGCTTGGACCGGGCGGCGGCACGGTGTGCCCCCCCGTGGGCGTGTTCGCCGTCAGGTGAGGTGCTCACGGAACCAGGCGAGGGCGGCGGCGGACGACTGGTCGAACTGGGCGGCGTACGGGTCGAAGTGGCCGCCCGGGATCAGCTGCAGCCGCTTCGGTTCCAGCGCACGTTCGTAGGCGGCGAGCGCCAGGTCGGTGACGGTGACCGTGTCGCCGAGAGCGACCACCATGAGCAGCGGTGTGGGGGAGACCCTCGTGATCCAGATTCCCGGCTCGTACATACGGGCCGCGCGGCTGGAGCGGACCGTGACCTTGTTCTCCCACACACCGTCGGGCTTCGGCTGCAGGTAGAAGTCGATGGCGTCCTGCGACCGGTACGACGCCGACACCGCGGGATCACTGCTGACGATGGCAAGCGTGCCCGGAGCTTCACCGCGGAACCGTGCCCGTTCGTCCTCGGTGAAGGACTCCTCGAGGGCTGCCACGGCATCGGGAGCGACGCGGCGCAGTCCTTGCTCATATCCGCTGATGGTCGGGACCTGGGAGACCACGGCCCGCAGCCGACGGTCGGTCGCGCCCAGTACGACGGCGTGTCCGCCGGCGTAGCTGGTGCCCCACAGGCCGATCCGGTTGGCGTCGACCTCGGATCGGCTCTCCAGGTAGGAGATGGCCCGCCGCCAGTCGGCGATCTGCCGCCAGGGGTCCACGTCCTGCCGCGGCTCGCCGTCGCTGGCTCCGAATGTGCGGTGGTCGTGCACCAGAACGACGAAACCGTCCTCGGCGAAGGCTCGGGCGAAAAGCTCGAGCCCGTGGTTCCTGACCGCTGCGTAGCCATGGGCCATCGTGATCGCCGGGTGCGGACCCGGCCGGCCCGGAAGGAAGAGCCAACCACGCAGCGTGACACCACCGTCTGCTTCGAACTCAACATCCTGGCGCTCGACCATGCATAACCTCCTAGGTGACACCGGACTCAACCCCGGTGGAAGTGAATGGCGTTGATCACGCCATGCAGCTGTTTATGCAGCTCCGCGGAGAAATCGGTCCCACACACGGGTCATCCTGGCCGTGGACGAACACCGCGGTGAGTACCGTTCTCATCATTGAGTCGGCTTGTCCGGGGCGGACGTCGCACCCGAGGGGGACCACTCCTTGGTGTCGATCGGCGACCAGTCGGTGGGCCGCGCGTCCAGGCGCTGCATCCTGTGACCCTGCCGGGTGGCGAGCAACTCCTCGTCCAGGGGAGTGAAGAAGACGTTGTCGACCAGGGTGTATTCGGCAGCGAGGCGGCCGACGGCCGGCAGCGCGGCGGTGTCGATCCGTCCACGCTCCAGATACAGGTCGTCTCTGACGTGGAACCGCACGACGCGGCCCCACACCACGTGATCGCTCGCGTCCCCGACGGGGATGATCCGGTCGACCACGCACTCGAACGAGATCGGCGCACCCTTGACGCGGGGCGCGCCCACCACTTGGGACGGCTCCTTGCCCAGGCCCAGTGCCTCGAACTCGTCGACATCACGGTCGTACGCGAACGCCGAATCGTGCATGGCGTGTGCTTGCGGCAGTGTCACCAGGTTGGTGACGAACTCGCCGGTGTCACGGATATTGACCAGGGTGTCCTTCAGCGTGACGCCGTCCGCCTGTGGTTGCAGGGTGAGCGAGACCATGGGCGGTTTCCGCCCGACCGCGGTGAAGAAGGAAATGGGCGCGAGGTTGGCGACGCCCTCGGCGGACACCGTGCTGACCCAGGCCACGGCGCGCGGAATGATGCTTCCGACCAGCAGTTTGTAGGCGTGAGTGGCATCCAGCTCCGCAGCATCAATGATCATCGGAGACTCTCCATCAGGTGAAGGGCAGCATGGGGACGGCGCTGCGCCGAGTACGCCCATGGCCGGAGGAGTGGCTCGTGCGGGGAGAGGACGGAGGAGCGGTGTCGCCGCCCTGTCCATCCACGCACGACATGGGCGTATGTACTTTGCTTCTTTCGAACACTGCGATGCCGCAGTTGATTCCCCAAAGGGGGGGTACGAGTGGATGAAACGGATGTCGGGTCTCTACGCCGCTGCGTGCCTCTGCCGGGCGTCGCTGAGCCGTGCATGCCAGTCCTGGGGAATGCGCTTGACCCCGCGACGCCGCCGAGGGGTCAACCGGGAGGTCCTGTCGAGGGCAACTGGGCCGTCCTGCTCACCTGTCGTGCGGCAGAGTCAGTGCTCACGTTGCGCTCCGTGCTCGTTGCCGTGCCCGGTAGGCGCGCAGATTCGCTGCGTTGCCGCAGACCTTGACGTCGTGCCAGACGCCGCTGTTGTTGCGTGACCGGTCGAAGAACGCCACCCCGCACCGCTCGTTGCGGCAAATTTTCAGGCGCTCCCAGGTGCCCGCCCGCTGCGCTTGGAAGACTTCGATCAGGGCGAGCGCTGCAACTCGCCGCCACCCGGTGCCGCGGGGCTCCAAGTGCACCTGCCCGTTCCCGCCCAGCTGCAGCGCGACCGCTGCGGTGTGCAGCGAGGGAAGCGCGTCAGTGCCACCGTGTTCCGCCGCGCGGCGCAGATCGTCACGGAAGGCGCGAAGATCCTCGTGGCCGTCCGGGTCGAGCTCGAACCCTGCTGCAGGGGCTCCGGTGGACCGGCTCCACTGCGCCAGTGCCTGGGCGAGCCAGGTACGAGCCTCGTCAGGGTCTGCAAGCAGGTCTCCTGTGCGCGGCTTGCCTGCGGAGATGGTGTTCATGAGGTCCTGCGCGAAGCCAAGTCCCTCCGGTGCAGGCTCCATGCCGTAGCGAACCGTGGCCGACCAGCTCATTCGAATCACATCCCCACGGCTGCGGGCCATCTGGGTAGCGAAAGAAGCATCTATCTGTCACTTCTTATCAGAGCCGGGAGCCGGGAGCCAAAGCCTGTTCCGCGGAGGAACAGCAGCGGGTGATCACGAGCACCTCCTCGCCCGTCAGCGGGACATCCAGACGGCACCGGGGCCCGGGGTCGGCTCGACTTCGGAGCCGGCAACCTCGTGCCCGCAGGAACAGCGCAGCTCAACCTGCACATGACCGCCGCAACCGGCGTGCTGCAGCAGCACGGGCGCGCGGGCCGTGTCCCCGAGGTGGGTGTCTCCGTACTGTAGGAGCGCCGCGAGAACCCTCTGCAGGTCATGTGCACGCGGTGTCAGGTGGTACTCCCGGCGGGAGCGCTGTCCGGGTTCCTGGTAGTTCCGGCTTTCCAGCAGGCCGGCGCCGCTGAGCTGCTGAAGCCGTTCTGTCAGGACGCGACGAGAGATCCCGAGGTGGTCGATGATCTCGTCGAAGCGGTGAAGTCCCGCGAAGACCTCACGCAGGATGAGCAGGTTCCATCGCTCGCCGACCAGGTCCAGGGTCGCGGCGACGCTGCAGTTGTCCAAGTCGAGTTCTCGCCACTCCATGACCTCAGAGTACTCCAAGGTTTCTTTTCGGAACCCAGCCTTGACGGACCTGGGTTCCGGATGGACACTTAGGTCAGAGGCCCGCTGGGCCAGGGGCGCCGGGTCTGACTACAGGTAGAGGGTTGACCGGCTTTCTGAGGCCGCCGTGCAGGCATCACAGCTCAGGATCCGTCGCCGTACCCTCCAGTCCTTTCGAGCACCTCCGGAGACGCTTCGGTACAGGCCGGAACGGTGTCCTTCACATAACCGCTTCAACTCTGACCATGGAGGAAGCATGTCGCACAACCAGGCGATCGTGAATGCTTGTCGGCGAGCCTATTCTGGATTCGAGAACAACGATTCATCCGATCTCGTGGCACTGATGTCGCCCGACGTGATATTCCACTTCCCCACGTCTCTTCCTTATGGCGGGACATTCCACGGCAGGGAAGGGTTCACCGCTTTCTATCAGGACCTTTTCGATCATTACTACGAGTACTTCGACTACGATGCGCACACCGTCCTCGATGCCGGGTCGCACGTCGTGGTCCCCGTCCGGGCCAGGGCGAAGGCGAAGAACGGCCGCACCATGGAGAACGAACACTGCTTGATGTTCACCGTGGTCGACGGACTGATCACTGAGGCGCGCCTGTACGCGGACACCGCCAAGGGGCGTGACGTGATCGAGGGCCTCGAGATCTTCCCCTCGGCGGCCTCCTGAGTCACCCGTCCAGGCAGAGAGCGCTGCGCCGTTCTCCACCGCCGGAAACCCGTCCGCATCCTGATTCGTCGAATTCTTGCTCTCGACCCGAGGAAAAGAAACCTCACATGACTCTCGGATACAACACAGTGGGCGGCGGAGCGACGAAGGTCATCTGGGCCCACTCATGGCTCGCCGGCCATGAAGGCTATGACGGCATGATTCCCTTCCTCGATACCGAGCGGTTCACGTGGGCCTTTCCCGACTTCCGCGGGTACGGGCGGTCCCGGGGGCTGGCAGGTGACTTCTCCGTCCCGGAAATGGGGCGGGATCTCGTCGACGTCGCCGACGCGCTGGGATGGGACGAGTTCCACCTGGTCGGTCACTCCATGGGCGGCCAAGCCGCGCAGTGGATCTCCGGGCGGCCGGAAGCCCGTGATCGCCTGAGCAGCCTGGTGCTGTTGTGCGCGGTACCTAGCCGCGCCTTCCCGCTCGACGCGGAAGGCTCGAGGCTGTTCGAGGCGGCCACGGACGATCGCGACGCGCTGGCCACGGTCATCTCAGCAGTGACCGGCGGTCGCCTGGGAGCAGGATTTGTCCGCCGCATGAACGAGGTGTCCCGCAGGACGGTCGCACCTGCGCCCATGCGGGCCTATCTTCGGACCTGGACCCAGGAAGATGTGTCCAGCGAGGTCAAGGGCTATCAGCGGCCCGTCGTGGTGTTCACCGGCCGGCACGATCCTGTTCTGAGCGCTGCTGTGGCCAAGGACCAAATCGTTCCCCAGTACACCGACGTGCGCAGCCACGTCCTCGACGGTGCGGCCCACCTACCCCCGATGGAAACCCCTGCCCGCACCGTGGCGCTCATCGAGGAGCACCTCTTGATGGGGGCCGAAGAGCTGAGCAACTGAGCATTGCCCACCCGGTCGTCCCGACGTCCCGGAACCCCCTGCATCTGAACCGGAACCGCAGCTCTCGAAGGAGAATCTGATGCCTGTTTTCAATGCCCATGTACCGGCCGACCGCTTCTCTCCGGAACAGAAGCGGGCACTCGCCGACGCCCTCAACCAGTCACTGGTGCAGGGACTCGGCATTCCCGAGGGCGACCGCTTCATCATGATCAGCGAGCACGGCGAGAACGAGCTGTTCCTGGACCCGACATTCATGGGCATGCGGCGCAGTAGCGACGCGATGATCATCACGGTACTCCTCGGAGCTCATCGGCCTCTGGAGGACAAGCGGGCAGTGGCTGCGGCCATCAACAAGCTGGTGGTCGAGGCGCTCGGTGTCTCGCCCGACGACATTTTCGTCGCGTTGATTCCGGTGCCGAACGAGAACTTCTCGTTCGGCAGGGGCGAGCTCCAGCTCGCCGACGGTGCCCCTCGCTGGTGAGCCGCGGAATGCGGCTCGTACCCCCAAGGCCGTCCGCGACGAGCTCGAGTGCAGCGTCCTGTCACGGGCAGCCGCTCGGCTCAAAGGTGAAGCGGATCGGCGAGGACCTCACGGGCCGCTTCGACGATTTCATCCAGGTCACCGTCAGTGGCTCGGTCACGGCGCCAGATCAGGACGGTTTCCGGTCGGGGCCCGAAATCCGTGAACGGAAGGCCCCGCGATCCAGCAAGCGGTCCCGAGGCGGTCGCACCTCGGAACAGCGGTCGGTCCTTGCGGTGTCGGCTCGCACCGGGAGCCGGACGAGCGACGCGTGGGACAGGGTCCGCCGGAACGGCACCTCAGCCCCGGGCCGGCTCTCCGACCGCGGGCACTCGGCCCTACGTCCTGCTGTGCGAGCGGTCAGAGGGAAGGGTGGCCAACACCTCGCCGAGACCGAGCTCCGTCGCGCCGCGCGTCTGGAGTCCGCGCTCGAACAGCAGCGCTGTGCGCGGGCCCACTGCTCCCTCGCGCACGAAGTGCTGGAAGAGGACCGCGGCGGCACGGAGTTCATCGTCGGCGGGCGCGGTCGCGCGCGCGACGGCGGACTTGATCGAGGTGACGGCGTCGGCCGGGAAGCGCACGACGCGGTGGGCGAAGCGGTCGACGAAGGCATCGAGTTCGGCGTCGGGAACCGCTCGGTTGATCCAGCCGTACCGCTCGGCAAGCTCGGCGCAGTAGTCATCCGCGCTGAGCAGTACCTCGAGGGCGCGACCTGCTCCCATCAGTCGGGCCAGCCGTTGGACACCGCCGGCGCCGGGCGAAGCGCCGAAACCCACCTCGGGCTGGCTCAGGACGGCGCGCTCACGCGAGGCGAAGCGTACGTCGCAGGCGAGCAGGAACTCGCTGCCCGCTCCTCGTGCCCGGCCACGCAGTTTGCCGATCGTGACCACCGGTAGCCGGCTCAGTCGCTGGAACAGCATGCCGAGTGATGCATCCCCGGGACCGCCGGCCTTCGCGGCCTCCGCGGTGTATTCCGCTACCTTTGTCAGATCCACATGAGGCATGAAGAAGTCCGGATCTGCGCTGTCGAACACCACGGCCCCGAACTCGGACGTGGTGTCCAGGATCCGCATCAACTCCACCAGGTCCCGCACCAGCTCCGGGCCGATGAGGTTGATCGGCGGCGCGTCGAACGTGGCGTGCAGCACCCCGCCGTCGGCGCGCGTGAGGATGGTCTCAAGTCCCGTCGGTGCATGTGCAGACATTTCGCTCCTCCACGGCGCAGGGCCCTGCTGCGGCCTACGTCCGCGTCATCATGAATGCATGCGACCAGGTGATGACGGCGGCGCGGCGCGCGAGCCTCAGTGTCACCGGGCGGGGTGGTGGCTGCGCTCATCTCGTGGCGGAGTTGCTGCGTGTGATGACGCCGGTGACCCCTCTGGAGCAACGCAACAGGCTGGGGTCGCGCGAGGCCACCGTGCCCCGCTGCCACAGGCGATCGTCGGGAGGGGACGTCAGCGGGCGCTCATGTGCGTTCAGAAGCCGTCGCCACGACTCCGGGCGGCCCTGAAAGGGTGATCGCGGTGCGTCAGTGCAGTGCAACCTCGCCCGCGTGGACGGCACGCATGGCGCGCTCGACCGTCTCCTGGTTTTCACCGACCGGAGCCACATAGTCGATGACACCGCGCGCGGCGTCCTTCCCGAGCGTTCGGGTGATCACCCACGTGGCGAGATACTGGGACGCCAGGCAACCGCCCGCCGTAGCGATGTTCCCCTCGGCGTGGAACGGCGCGTCCAGCACGGTGACGTCGCAGGCCTCGACAAAGGGCCGGCTCTTCATGTCCGTGCAAGCCGGCATGCCATTGAGCAACCCGAGCCGGGCGAGTACCAGCGCGCCGGAGCACTGCGCACCGATCAGCTGTCGCGAAGGGTCCAGCGGCAGCCTGGAGATCAGCCGGTCGTCGGCGACCACGTCGCGTGTCTTCACTCCGCTGCCGATCAGCACGACGTCGGCTTCGGACGCGAACTCCATCGGGCGCTGCCCGGTCACCTCGACACCGTTCATCGACGTGATCACCGGCGTCGGCGTCGTGATGAACGCTTCCAGACCGTCCTTGCGGCAACGGTTGATCAGCGCGGAAGCGATAAAGCTGTCGAGCTCGTTGAACCCGTCGAAGGTGACCACGGCTACCTGCATCACAACTCCTCCACGTACGGCATCAGGTCCCCAGTCTCCCTGGCGCCCCGTTCCGGATCGAGGGCCAATCAGTGGTTGGTGGCATGCCTGTCGCAGCTCCCGACGCCCAGCAGTATGCGGAGGATGAGAACGGACCCGAGTAACAGGCACTCCCCGAGAGCGTCGCTGCCGACGACCACGTCGGTGCGATCGCGATCCCTCTGGACACGTGGGCACGACGAGGTGACCGTCGAGGGCGAGTCGGTGCCCAGCGTCGTCCTGCATCGCGCGCCCGGGACGGAGGCGGCGGACCACGTTCCGATCGGTACCCGCGTCGGCGACCGGCTCACGCTGCCCCTCGACGGCGAGGAAGCGCCCATGGACCCTGCCAAGGACCGGTTGACCCGGCGTCCGTGTCCAGTCGACGCCCACCACGCGGGCCCAGCCCGGCGCCTCGTGCCCGACTCGATCCCGGGCAGCCGACCGCTGCGCGAAGGCGAGTACCTCGGGGACTCCTCCTCGGGCGGAGACGGCCGGGTGCCGATCAGCGGTGCCCATGTGATGACCCGCAATAGGGGGGCATACCGGACAGTCGACGGCCGCGCTTGGCCAACTCTGGCCTGCTGTGAGAAACGCAAGGTGTGCCACCAGTTCCATCAGTCCCGCCACGACAGGGTTCCCGCCTGCGTGACTGCAGACCTGACGCGGCGGGACGGCCGCGGCGCAGAGATCCCCCGCCGGTACTGTGGCGTGCAAACCCACGGGAACGACTGCTCACCGGACCGGTGGCTTCGGCAATTCCGGCCGGCCGGGCAGGTCGGTCCGGTCCGCGTCCGGAAGGTCACCAGTCATGCCCCAGCCCGCCGCAGCCGTTGCCGCCACCGTCACCAACCCGGTCCTGGCCGAGGTCGTCCGCTCCGGTTTCGTCGAGGGGCGCCACCGGGGCAGCCTGGTGCTGTTGGGCCCGGACGGCTCGGTGGAACTGGCACTCGGTGATGTGACGTCCCCCGTCTTTCCGCGTTCTTCCAACAAACCGATGCAGGCGGCGGGCGTGCTGCGGGCAGGCCTGGAACTCGCGGGCGAACGGCTGGCCTTGGCGGCCGCCAGCCACTCCGGCGAGGCCTTCCACCGTGACCTGGTGCGCACGATGCTCGACGAGCACGGGCTGAGCCCGAAGCACCTGCAGTGTCCGCCCGCCCTCCCCCTGGACCAGGAGGAGCAGGAGGCCTACCTGACAGTGGGCGCGGGTCGCGACCGGGTGGCCATGAACTGCTCCGGCAAGCACACGGCGATGCTGGCGGCGTCCGCACTGCGGGGCTGGCCGCTGGAGTCCTACCTCGACGCGGACCATCCGCTGCAGCGGCTCATCCGGACAGTGGTGGAGGAGGCGGCCGGCGAGCCCGTGGCCGCCATCGGCACGGATGGCTGCGGGGCGCCGCTGATGGCGATCAGCCTGTGCGGCCTCGCGCGCGCCTTCCGTTCCTTCGTCCTCGCCGTGCCCGGCACGCCCGAGCGGCAGGTTGCCGATGCCATGCGCGCCCACCCCGAGTACGTCGCCGGCACCCGCCGCCACGACACCTGGCTCATGCGGGAGGTACCGGGCCTGCTGTCGAAGGTGGGAGCGGAAGCGGTCCAGGCGGTCGCTCTGCCCGACGGCCGTGCGCTGGCCCTCAAGATCGAGGACGGCAGCGCCCGGGCCCTCGGGCCGGTCCTGGCACGCGCACTTGGTTTGCTCGGCGTGACGGCACCAGTGATCAACCGCGTCGGACGCCTGCCCCTGCTGGGCGGAGGACGGGAGGTGGGCGAGATACGGACGGTGTTCTGAGACAGCCGTGCCGGGCGCGCGGCTGTCGTGATGTTCGCAGTCGCCCACCACCGGGCCATGCGCTCGGCCCGTTGTCAGGACCAAGGCGGTACGGCCGTTCCGTGCCGAGCCCATCACGCCGCTTCCGCTTGCGTCGTGCCGGGGACCGCTCCCTCGGCACGCAGCCCGGCGATCTCGGCGGGGCCGAATCCCAGCTCGACGAGGATCTCGTCGTTGTGCTCGCCCAGGTCCGGCGCCCGCTCGGCCGGGATCTTCGGCACCCCTCGGATTGACCGGGCTGCTGATGGTGTACTCCGGCCCGCTGACTCCTTCCAGAGGCACGACGATGTCGTTCCCGCGCAGCTGCGGGTCCCGCGCGGCCTCCTCCGGTGTCCGGATGAGGCTGTAGGTGATGCGTTCCCGAGCCAGGGCGTCCTTCCAGTGGGCCAAGGGCCGGGAGCGGAACTCGGGGTCGAGCAGCTCGCTCAGCGCGGCGGCGTTCTCGGCCATGGCTTCGAGGTCGGCGAAACGGGGATCATCGACCAGGTCGGGGTGCCCGATGGCCCGCGCCGGTCCCGGCCACTGCCGGCGTGAGGTGGCCAGCATGAACCACTGGCCGTCCGCGGTCTGGTAGGGGTGGGTCAGCGCGTTCACCGGCGCGTTCCGGTCGTGCAGCTCGAACGGTGTGCATCCTGCTCGCCCAGCTCAACGCGGCTGGCGAGCTCGACTGGACCCCTGTGTGCGCGGACGGCTCCCACGTGCGCGCGAAAGGGAGGAGCCGCGACCGGTCCGTCACCGGTCGACCGGCGGAAGAGGCGCAGCAGACCACCTGATCCGCGGGGGCTACGGCGCTCCGCTGCACGTCATCACGACCCCGCCCACGTCAACGAACTCCCCGACTCCGTCCTCTCGTTGGCTTGCAGCTCAGCTGCTGGAGACGCCTCATGAACACCGGATCAAGGTCGCGTCACGCGCTCGCAGGAAAGGGTTTGAGCGAGGCGGCGCCCCGCTGCTACTTTCGTTGTGGACCGTGAAGTCGTCGTATGGAGGTGAGACCCGTGAACACAGTTACCCATGGGCGCTCCCTCAACCCGTCACGGTCCGGCGGCTGACATTCGGTGTCGCCAGGAGCGCCTGAGATCGAGGCACTCCTGGAATGAGACTCCGATGAACACGAAGCCTTTCATATCTGGCCTGAGCGAGAACGCGGTGATGATCACGCGCGTCGCGGACAGGCAATGGCATGCACTGGATGACGACCTGGTGGTCGGCCGCGGGCATGCGGAGCACCGGCCCGACGGACGCTTGTTCGTCAGCATCGACGCCTGGCACGACGCCGCCTTCGACCGGCTCGCCGAGGCGATGCTGGCGGTCCTGCCAGTGCCGCTGCACACGGTGGTCGACGAAGCCGACGTCGAGCTGACGGCCGGCTGGCGGCGGGCCGGTTTCACGATCCGGCGCCGCGAGTGGGAGTACGTCGTGCCGACCGACCCGCGGGTCACAGGGCTCGAAGCAGTACTGCCGCCTTCGGGCGTGACGATCGTGCCCGCCGGTCAGGCGGACGAGAGCCTGTTGCGGGCGGTGGACCGCGCGATCCGTGACGAAGTCGACGCGACCGTCGGGTGGCAGTCGATGCCCGCGGAGGTGATTCCCCGCCCCGAAGGCGACACCATCGTCGACCCGTCGACGTACGCGGTGGCCGCGGCGCCGGACCGATACCTGGGTCTGATCCGGGTGGTGACGAGGAACCGGCCGCGCATCGGGCTGGTCGCGGTCCGGGCCGACGAGCAGCGCCGCGGTATCGCGCGGGCGCTGCTGGCCCACGCGCTGGGGACGCTGCACCGCTCCGGGTCCGCCGCGGCCTGGACCGAAGTCCACGAGTCCAACCAAGCAGCCTCGGTGCTGTTCGAGGGCATCGGCGCCCGGCCGATGAGCAGCAACCTGGAGCTGGTGCGATGACGAAGAACAAGAACGTCATCGAAGTCGAGGGCAAGGTCGTCGAGTGCCTGCGCAGCGCCATGTTCACCGTGGAGCTCGAGAACGGCCACCGAGTGCTCGCGCACATCAGCGGGAAGATCCGCAAGAACTACATCAAGATCATGCTGGAAGACAGGGTGTTGGTGGAGCTCCCGCCGTACGACCTGACGCGCGGCCGGATCGTGTTCCGGTACCGGAACTAGCGGCGTTCGGCACCTTCCGCGGTAGCTGATCCTGGGGCCCCGGTCACGGCGTTTCCGTGACCGGGGCACCGATGATGGCTCGCACGGCCGCTGCGGCCACCGCTCCAGCCGCCGCCAGCAGGTCTGGCCCGAGCCGAACCTCAGTTCCAGGGGGAGCAGTTGCCAGGCGAAACATGGTGGGTCGTCCGAGCACGCGTTGACGCTGGAGGCCATTTCCCGCCCCGCCGGAGACGCCGGTCCCGTCTGCGTGACGGCTTCTGTCGCCGCGCAAAGCCGACACAACTCCGTCAGCGTTCGTAGCCATCACGGAAGCGCGGTCACAACCTGCAGTTGGCCAGGACGTCCAGCGGATCTCGATTCGGTGCGTTCAAGAGCCTCCTGCCAGGCATCATGGGTTCTATGGACCTGGCTGGCATTGCGGCGCTCTGCGCCCTCGCGGGAATCCCAGTTACCGTCGTCGTTGCGCGCTGGCAGATGCGCACCGCCCTGGAGCAGGCAGAGGCGAATCATCGCGCTGGTCAGGCTCAGGCTGAAGCGAGCCACCGCACCGCACTTGCCCAGGCCGAAGCAAGTCATCGTACAGCTTTGGAAGTTGCGCAAGCGTCGCATCGGAGTGCCCTGGAGCTGGCTGACGGAACCCATCAGCGTGCGATGGAGTTGGCTGACGCAGCCCATCAACGTGCGTTGGAGTTGGCGCAACTCCAGGCAGATACTGAATTCTCCAATTTGCGATGGGTTATGCGCAGAGACCTCTACAACCAGCTTCAAAGCGCGATCGACCGAATGCGGCGCCACGTAATGGCAAACGATGGCAGGCAGCAGGACATGGCTGACGCAAGTTGGGATATCCATGAGCTATACCACGCGTCAAGAATGGTGACGGGCACCAGGACTCGATCTGCCATTGAAGCGTGCATGAAGCATGTGCGCTGCTCCATTCGGACTGGAGCGTGGCGCGGCGCTCTGAATACTGGAGGCAGCGAGTGGCGCCGTGTCGCATGGAGCTGGATGACGCGATCAAGGAGGAGCTTGCAAGGATGCCGCGACAAATGAGCTTCGACATGTCCCGTATCGCAGAGGGGGATCGGCGAGCGGATGGAACTGCTCAGTTCAGCCGCCGTGTACTACCACCTGCCGCGAATGAGGGAGAACGGCGCGATCGTTCGTGAGTCTGGACTGTGGTCAGACGAGGCATCACACGACCACGTTGGAGCCCTGGCTCCCGGACCAGCGATGACAGGGGCCACGGCTGTGGTGTCAGTCTGCTGAAGTATCCTTCCAACCACCGCACACCGACTGGGGGGACCAAGAGAATTGACTGGCCTGCCTGCTTTCCCGCTGCCCTTTCATGCTTCCCGTTCCATATCGTTCGCGACACCCCGAACGCTGCGGGAACTTCAGATGATGCAGTGCAGCTCACACATTCGGGCGAAGCCCGGGTGGTTCGACAAGATGAACGACGCCGACATCGTCGGCAGGTGGACGCAAGAAGCGGTCGCCCAAGGCCTCACCGAAGCGCAGGTTCGTTACGTGCTTGCCGAACTTGTGCATTACGCCGCGCTGCGGGACGGACGAACCGGCGCCGAGGTGTCCGCCGTCGACGGGGTGTGGCAGTCGGACACACTGGTCGACGACAAACTCAGATCCCGGCTGCGCGAGGCGGTTCGGGTTCTGGAACAGGTCCCCGAAGCAGCACAGGACTGGCATCCCGGATCCGACGGCCGGGTACTGGATCTGGTTCATCCCTCACTGTTCTGCCTGGTGAGAGAGGTGAGTGGCGCGCCCGAGCGGGCTTGGCAGAACCCGACGGACCGCTACTCGAGGTACGAATTCTCGGAGAAATTCCAGTGGCTGCCCACGGACGTCGACGTCAGTGACGACGGCGATGTCGCCTTCCGTTCGTACGTCAACAACGTCCACCCCGAGACCCATCGCGAACTAGCCTCCGTCCTACCAGACTTGTTCGCGCGCTTGCGCCCTCTGCTGGAGAACGTGCTCACCGATCTGCACCATCCGCGGCCCCTGCGGATCGAGGCCGATCCTTTCGGATGGTACGACTCGGAGCCGGAGTATCCGGACAAGTCCTCCTACAGTGATGATGAGGCCTACGCAGAAGCCGTCCGTGCATGGGACGAGGCTCAGGACGACTGGTGGGAAAACCGCCGCCCGGCCATCCCGGACGCCCCGGCCTTCACCCCGCCCGAGTTGCCCGATGAAACCGCCCGAGTCGACCTGCGCGGTCGACGTCTCCAGGTCATCGTCAAGCTCGCCACCATTCATCTCACCCCGGACAAGCCCGAGTACACGGGCGGTTCCTGGCATGTCGAGGGGATGTTGAACGAGCGGATCGTCTCGACCGGCATCTACTACTGGGACAGCGAAAACATCACCGAAAGCCGGCTGAGCTTTCGGGCGGCACTCGACGACCCGCACTACGAACAGAGCGACGACAACGGTCTGCGTGAGGTCTATGGTCTGGAGGACGAAGACGCACTGAACCAGGTGCTGGGATCGGCATCGACCCCAGCGGGCCGCTGCCTGGCATTCCCGAACATCCTGCAACACCGCGTCGGCTCATTCCGCCTCATCGACCACACCCGCCCGGGACATCGCAAAATTCTCGCGTTCTTCCTGGTCGACCCGTCGGAAGAGATCGTCTCGACATCCGATGTGCCACCACAACAACCATGGTCCGACTCCTCGACCATGACGCTCGAACAGGCCAAGAACTACCGCGAACAACTCATGCAGGAACGTAAGTTCTTCGTCAACGAACACAACGAGCAGCTCTACGAACGAGAATTCTCCCTGTGCGAGCACTGAATCTCTTCTATCCTGAAGACGTACAGGTCAGGAGGGTGTGAACAGCCTGGACGATGGTGCCGATGCGGCGGGTGGAGCATCTGGCCCGCCGGAGCAGTCGCCAGGTTTTCAGCCGTGCGAAGGCACGCTCTCCAGGAACTCGCGGCCGGGGCGTGGGCTCGTCGGCAGGAGCTTGGTGCTGCCAATCGGAGTCTCGGCCTACCACGTGGTGATCCCGAAAACCGAGCACCCCACCCAACTAACCTTCCCGGCACGGATGCTGGACGTGTGGCACCCCGGGACCATGATGTTGCCGGCACTGGCGGGGGGCGCGATCGCCGCACTGGGCGCGTTGATCCCGGCACGTGCGGCGGCTCGGCAGGCCATTCCCCGTGTCCTGCACACCGAGTTACGACCGGGCCGTGACAGAGGGGGGCGTCCCAGGTCCTTGGCGGCCCGGGGGACGCCCCCCTGGTAACACCCATGCCCTTCTCGGACGCCCGAGCAGCAGCGCCGCACAGAGCTCCCACAGTCGTCAATTCCTCAACCCCGGATGGGCCCGAAGCAGTGGAGTGGGCGCCACCTGACACCATGCGTACGGTGCTTGTATGGGCAGGGACGCCTCGGCTGAGGCTGGTTGTGGACGCGGAGTATGGCACCGGGCATCGGCTGTGCCCTGGGTGCGGCTCTCCGCTACTCCGCCGCACCGGGGTGGTCCCGGACACCCTCGCGGCAGCCGCCTGAAGGTCCCCCACTGCCGTTCGGCATGCCTGCCCACTCGACCCGGGAAGTTGGGTAGTCAACGTCCCGCTGTCCAGCGCCAATTCGTCCCGGTCAACCTGCGGGACGCAGCTGTGCCGCCCCGAAGGACACGTTGAAGCGCTCGCACCAGACCGAGACGCTGTTGAGCTTGTCGAGGTCGACCGACGCAGGCAGTGCGTAGTTCTGGTCGCCCTTGTTGCCCTTGAGTTTGCCGAGGTCGACGTGAGTCCCGTCGTCGAACACCCGCCACCCGCCCGCGCCTTCCTTGACCGGGGCATCGGTGATCCAGACGTGCAGTGCGGGCCCGTTGCTGGTGTCCAGGCCTTCCAGGCGCAACGTCCGGGATCCGTCGGGCAGTTCGAGGACGCGTACGGTGCCCCGGGTGGAGTGTTCGTGGCTGATCAACTGGCCTTGGGCGAGCGTTCGTAGCCCGCCGCTTTTGGTGCCCGAGGCAGCCTCGCCCGCCGCCGGGGTGACCGCGGCGGGCAGCGCCTCCCGTACGGTCTCGTCGGTCCACAGCTTCCATGGCTGGAACCAGTAGAGGGCCGCTGCTGCCACCGTCAGGCCGAGGAGCAGTGCGGCGGTGATCGCTCGCCTACTCGGCCTTCGTCGTACACGCATGTCTGCCTCCAGGGTCACGTCAGTTGATGCCGTGATCGATTCAACGGCAGCGCAGCGGCTCCGCGTCCCGGATCCGGATGACGGAACTCTTACGGCGCCCGACCTCATCGGCGGTTCGTCGGATTCGCCGCCGCCAGTTGCTGCCTGGCCTTCATGCCTGCCCTTCGTGTCTGGCCGCCGTGGACCGCCCCGAACCAAACCGGATAGGTAATCCGGATGCGTGCTACGATCCAGCCATAGGAAGCGGATGAACTATCCGAATCGCTGAATGGGGTCGTGATTCATGAAGCTGGGAAGCCTTGGCCACGACGGCAGCTACGGCGGGCGTGGGGCGCTGGTGCGTCCGTTCCGACCAACATCGGTGCGTATGACGTGGCCGCGCGACTGGGCCGGGCGGGCGCCTCGGACGTCGCCGCCTGCGATGCGGAGCTGATCGGTAGGACGGGTGTCGCCCTCACTGCCCGCACGCGCACGATCGTGCCGTTCCGCGTGGCGACTCGCATCGACCGGGCCGCACACCGGCTCAGCTGAACACGAGGCACCCCTGGAAGCCTGGCTGAGCCAGACAGACGTTGAGATGGATACCCCCTTCTGCCCCGTTCCGCCGGAGCCACGGATCCCCCTCCGCCCGGAAGGGCGAAGCCGCCACGGAGGACATGGGGTGACCGTCGCGCAGACGCCCGCACGGCTTCTCCGCCAGGTCCCGGGACACGGCCTCGCCTCGACGCCACGCGCCCACCCATTAGTGCCGATCGCTCCGGCCGGTCGGTGGCCGGCCGAGCTCACGCAGCCAATCAAGCACTCAAGGACAAAGCCATGACCGATGCAGCTCCCATCTCCTATGCCCGTACCGTCCGCGGCTCCGGTCCCGGCCTCCTCCTCGCCCATGGTGCGGGCGGCGGCATCGAGGCCAACTACGGATCGATCATGGACGGGCTCGCCGCGCAGCACACAGTCGTCGGGGTCGACTACCCGGGCTCGGGGGAAACCCCGGCCACGGAGGCACCCCTGGACCTCGATGTGCTGGTGGACCAGCTTGTCGCGGCGGCAGACGCCGAAGGCCTCGACACGTTCGCCGTCTCCGGGTACTCCTTGGGCGGCCCGGTCGCCGCCCGCACCGCCGTCCGTCACCCGGACCGCGTCACCTCTCTCGTGCTGAGTGCCACCTTCGCCCATGTGGACACCCGAACCGAGCTGGCAACCGACATCTGGCACGCGCTCCACGAGTCCGGACAGCACGTCCTGCTCGCCCAGTACCTGACCCTGCTGGCCTTGAGCGCGCCGGTGCTGAACTCCCTCGCTCCCGCTCAGGTACGTGCCGCCGCCGAGCACACTGCAGCAGTCATCCCTGCGGGCACCGGTGCTCAGGTCGACCTGGTCCGCCGTGCCGACGTGCGCGAAGACCTCGCCGCGATCACCGTGCCGACCCTGGTCATCGTCACCGCCGCCGACTCCCTGATCCCGGCCACCCTCCAGCACCAGCTGGCCGCGGCCGTCCCCGGAGCGGAAATCGCCGAGCTGGGCACCGGGCATCTGCCCTTCGTGGAGCAGCCGAAGGAGTGGCTGGGGCTGATCACGGACTTCCTCGGCCGGCAGCAGGACCGGCACTGAGGGGCCGCGGTCACCAGTCGGCCGGCGCAGCAGGCGCGTCACCTGGAGCGCTTGCCCATGGCCGAAGGCAGGGCCACGTGATGACTCACCGACGCAATTAGACTGCCCACATGACGACCACGCCGCTGCGCAAGGATGCTGCCCGCAACTGGCAACGGATCGTCGCCGTCGCCCGTGACCTGGTCGACGAGGGAACGCCGTTGCAGCTCAACGACGTCGCCCGCCGTGTCGGGCTCGGGGTCGGCACCGTCTACCGGCACTTTCCCACAGCCGAAGCGTTGCTGGAGACGGTCGCCACCCCATCCCTGGAGGCCCTCGTCGCCCACGGCGAGCAGGCGCTGTCCGACACGGACCCCTGGCGAGCGCTGGAGGGTTTCCTCCTGCGCACCGTGGAAGCGCAGGTCAGCGATCCTTCCCTGTCCACCGTCGCAGCCGCGGCGTCCGACACCTTGCCGCGCACCACGGAACTGAAACAGTCGCTGAGCTCCGTGGGCAACACACTGCTGGACCGGGCCCGCGCGGCAGGGACCATCCGACCCGACTTTGCCTCTGCCGACCTGGTCCCGCTGATGTGCGGCGTCGCCTACGCCGTGCAGGTCCACAGCCCCGGCCGAGCCGACCGTCTCGCCACCGCCGAACGCTACCTGGCCACGCTGCTCGGAGGGTTGCGTGCCACACCGCGCTGACGCGCCGGTCCTGCCCGAGTGACCTCATCGCCCCGCTTCACGGCGGGTGACGTCGTTTGCCGGCCACCGCAGGATTCCTGATCACCAGCCGTGGATGGTGACTGATCCGGCGTGGTGACGACCTGATCGTCCGCCCGAGTGAAGGGACAGGACCAGGCCAAGCCCGAGCTGTTCGACGGACTGCTCGGCGCCTTGGATGATCTCGGGAAAGTACGCCGTTCTGCACGGGACGGCGATGCCGATGACCGGCGCCTTCGGCGCCCGTCATCGTTCTCCTCATTGCAGGCCCACCGTTGACGCGTTGGACGACATGACTGGGCTGTAGCACCGGAGATCGTCCGAGGCGATGCGTGCTGCGCCCATGCCGGATCCTTGTCGCCGAGCGGGGCCAGGATCGCGGCTCTGCTGCTCACCAGGGGCGCGGAAACTCGGCCACCGCCAACTCCACATGTCACTTCTTCGCATACCGGAAGAGCCCTCGGTGTCCGTGTGGCCGCCGGTCCACAGTGACGACACCTCGCCGGAACCCTGGCCGCGCCTTGCGAGGGCAGGCGCTGAAGCGGGCGGACGGACATGCGAGGCTTGCGCTATGCAACCTGAACCTCCACATCGGGTCCTCGTCGTCGATGACGACCCGACCGTCACAGAAGTCGTCACCGGCTATCTGAGGCATGCCGGCCTGCTCGTCGACAACGCCGCTGACGGACCCGAGGCCCTGGCGTGCGTCGCCGGCACACGTCCCGATCTGGTGATCCTTGACCTCATGCTGCCGGGCATGGACGGCATCGACGTGTGCCGCGCCTTGAACCGGAACCCACCGGCCCCCGCCGTCATCATGCTCACGGCACGGGGCGAGGAGGAGGACCGGGTCCTGGGCCTGGAAGTCGGCGCTGACGACTACGTCACCAAGCCTTTCAGCCCACGCGAACTCGCACTGAGGGCGCGGGCCGTGCTTCGTCGCCGGGCCGCCGTCGCGGTCGCGCCCACCACCGGTCTGCTCACCGCCGCGGACCTGGTGGTCGATCCCGCCGCCCGCCGGGTCGTCCGGGACGGCGAGGAAATTCCCCTCACGCTGAGGGAGTTCGATCTGCTCGTGCACCTCATGCGCAACCGGGGGCAGGCGATCACCCGGGAGCGGCTCCTGCAAGAGGTATGGGGCTGGGAGTTCGGCGACCTGTCCACCGTCACGGTTCACGCGCGACGCCTTCGTTCCAAGATCGAGAAGGATCCTGCGCACCCTCAGCTGATCCAGACCGTCTGGGGAGTGGGCTACCGCTTCGATTCCGCTGCGGAGGGAAACTGACCGTGGTCCGCGACATCATTCTGATCATCCTCTACGCTCTCGGCGGCGCGCTCGTGGCCGGTGCGCTGGGGGCCGGGGTCCTGCGTTCGGTACGACATCGCTCGACGGCGGTCTCCCTGGCTGTCGTCGCGGCCGTCGCGGTGACAACGATGCTGGCCGGAACACTCAGTGTCGCCTGGGCGATGTTCCTGTCGGAGCACGACCTGTTCGTGGTCACCATGGTCGTGGCCACGGCAGCTGTCGTCTCCTTCGCCGTGACCCTTCTCCTGGGCAGATGGGTGGTCGCCCGGAGCCAGGCGTTGACCCAGGCGGCCCGATCCTTCGGCGAAGGCGGCACGTTCGCGGCGCCGGCCGAGGCCGGAACCGCAGAACTGGAAGCTCTGAGCAGGGAACTGGCCATCACCAGTGCCAAGTTGAACGAGTCACGTGAACGTGAGCGGGCGCTGGAGACCTCCCGGCGAGAACTCGTCGCGTGGATCTCCCACGATCTACGGACCCCACTGGCCGGCGTACGGGCGATGGCGGAGGCACTCGAGGACGGCGTCGCCCCCGATCCCGATCGGTACTACCGCCAGATCCGGACGGAGACGGAGCGACTGAACAACATGGTCGGCGAGCTCTTCGAGCTGTCCCGTATCCACGCGGGGGCACTCTCGTTGATGCCGACCCGCATCTCGACGTACGACCTGGTCGGCGAGGCGCTGGCCAGTGTCGACGCACTCGCGCAGAAGCTCGGAGTACGGCTCGTCGGGGACCAGGTGGCACATATGCCGATCGAGGTGGACGGCAAGGAGATGACGCGCGTCCTGTACAACCTGCTCACCAACGCCCTGCACCGCACCCCGATGGACGGAACCGTCGTCATCGCGGCGGAACCCAGGGCGGACGACACAGTGGTGGTCTCGGTGACCGACGGGTGCGGCGGCATCCCCGAGCAGGATCTGCCCCGGGTCTTCGACACCGGCTGGCGTGGCACCGCGGCGCGCACACCACCCGGCGGCGCGGGCCTCGGCCTTGCGATCGTCCGGGGCATCGTCGAGGCCCACGCGGGCCGCGCCACCGTACACAACGTCACCAACGGCTGCCGCTTCGAGGTGGCCCTGCCCAAAGCCGCCACCTGAGGCCGCATCTTGACCGTCGCTCATGAGGCGATCGGGGCGACGGTGAAGAGACCCCCCGGCCGGGTTCTCCCACGAGACACCGCCGGGGGAGGGCAAAGCCTTTGGTGGAGAGGGATTTCGTCGTCGAGAGCCCCCTACCAGGGGCTTGGCTGCTCGGTGAGCTCGACTGGCAGGCTCGCCCGACCGGTTCGGACACTCACCGTCCTGTGGATCGGAAGCGCCATGGCGGACGTGACGCGGCGAGCCCGGGCCTATCCGTGAGTGGTGAAGCGGGCCTGCCAGAGGTCGCGAAGCAGCGCGATCTCGGCCATGTGGTGGATGAATTCGAGGTTGGACCCCCACAGCACGGCGACGAACGGATCGTCGGGGTCGGAGCCGTATGGATACTGCGAGAAGCCGATCGTGTCGAGCTGCTCGTCGGTCACGGTGGCGACGCTGTCACGCCACCGGTCCATCAGCGCCCAGAACCGCTCGACCGCCAAAGCGGCGGAGGGGGTGAAGTCGACCAGCACCTTCGGCTCCTGCCGCCGTTCACCGAAGGCCCACTCCCATCCGCCGGCGAAACAGGAGTGCAGGTGCCCCAGCCGCCATGCGATGGTGGTGACCGGGGTCTCGTCGGGCTCCGGCGGGCCGGTGTGGCCGAGGACCTGCTCGACCCGCTCGACGCTCACTCCCCAGTCGTCGGCGATCTTGGCGACGGTCATACCGCCGGCGGCCTGCCGGGCGACCTCCGCGTACTCGCCTGCCGGGATGTCCGGGGCGCCTTGATCGAGAACCCAGTCGCCGGGCCCGAACGCCCTCGGTGTCGCCGCCTCGGCCCGGCGCCGGATCGACCAGCAACCGGGCACCGGCTCCCAGAGATACTCCTCGTCGCCCAGTCCCGCCAGCCGTACCTCGGCCTTCTCCCTGGCGCAGTCGAACTGATCGAGCAGCAAGCCCAGACGGCTGGTCCGCCCACGCTCGGTCTCCATGTCTGGCCCCTTTCGCGGTCACGTACCTCGCCATGCTCAGGTGGAGGCTAACGGCCCGCTCGCACGGGACGCGATGGGATTTCCGCGCCCTCGGCCACCGGTCCGCGACGCGTTGTGGTCCTGGCTCCGTCGCCGGCAAGGGACTGGCGAGGAACTGGCGAGGATCGCCTCGGACAATCGCCATCGCTACACCCAGTCGTCCGGTCCAGCGCGTTGGTGTTGAGCCGGCCATGTGGAGAACGGTGCACGAGAGCACTCTGGTGGTCGGCCTTGGGAGGGGCCGCCACAACGACGCCAAGGGCGCAGTCCAGGACCCTTGCTCAGTCCTTCGGCGGCGCGTGCGCGAAGTCGGCGCCATGGGCGGAATAGGCCGTGCGGAGTACGCCGTGGCGAACACGTCCGCTTGGCAGTTCGTTGCCGGCCACCGGTACCGCCGCGACTCGAGCGGGCAGTGCGCCCGCTGGGGAACCCATCGCAACTCCGGGCCGGAAGTGCGACCTTACCGATTGCTGACGACCACCCCGCATGAAGCCCGCAAGGGCCCGTCCGCATCTAGCGTGATCGGTAAATCCCCGTGTGCGACCGGTCGGCGCAATCTGCGCCGGCTACCGGTTCGGCCTGGAAGACCCTGAATATCCTTGGAAAGGCAAGAAGATGACTGTTGAGACGCTTCCGGTCTGCGCTTACCCGGAGTGCACCAATCTGCCTGTAGCGCCGACGCCCGGTGCGCCGGCTCCGCGCTATTGCGCTCATCCCGAGCACAACGCGCTGGGCGCCTTCCGTAAGTTCCGCGCCAAGAGGCAGCAGCGCAAGGAGGAGAAGCGCCAGGCATCCGAGGCCAAGAAGGCGGTCAAGGCGGCGGCCATTGTTCAGCCCCCCCGTTGAGTTGACCATGGCTCCGGCCGAAGTCCAGGCGCCTGACTCGGGCTCTCCCCAGGTCGAGGAGGCGGCGGAAGCCGTGCAGGACGGGTCTGGAGGCCGCGACGATCTCATTGCACTCATGTCGCAGCTGGCCAGGGACCTGCCTGTCTACATCGAAGAGCTGGCCATCATCACGGACTCAGCTGCGGCCGAGGCGCGCATCGAGACCGTGACCAAGGCTTCGGCTCAGCGGACTCTGGCCGCCGAACAGCGCACCGCGCTGGCGGAAGAGGCCGCCGAGATGGCAATCGCCGAGCTCGACGACGCCAAGCAGCGGTTCGAAAAGGAGAAGGAGAAGATCCGCAAGGAGACCGCGCAGCAGGTTGCTGACGCCGAGTTCGTGCGTGCTGAGCTCGAACGCTGCCGCGAGCGGGTCGCTCAGCTCGAGGACCGTCTCGACAAGGTGCGCGAGGAGGCGGACGCGGCCCGCAGGGAGCGCAGTGACCTCGCGCTGAGGATCGAAGGCCAGCGCGCAGAACTCGGCAAGTAGTCCGACAACTGGTCCGACAAGTAGTCATCGACTGCCCTCGCGGCGAGCGGAGCGCCGCTCGCCGCGAGTCCGGGCTCCGCGGGCTGCGACTGGCCGCTGCTCCGCCTACCGCCGGCGCCGGCCGAGGACTTCGTAGAGTGCCCCTGGGGTGACCGTGATGCCCCGGCAGGTGCCGCAGCCGAAGCCTGCGAGGTTGTGGCGCCGTCCGCGCCGGTTACTCACCCACTTTCGTCGGCTCGGCGCTGACGCGCCGGCCCATGTGACGGGACTTTTGCCTCGGTGATCGTCCGAGGTGACCCGCACGGCACGCGGGTGGATTCCTTACCGTCAGGCCGCGCCCGGGACGCAGGACTTGTCAGCGCAGTTTCGCCTTCATGAGCAGGGCGTTGAGGGTTCGGCGCTCTGTGGGGTCGAGTGCGGCGAGTGTGGACGTCTCAAAGAGGCGGCGGCTGAGCGCGGTCCAGACGTCATGACCCTGCTCGGTGAGAGCGAGGGTGCGCTTTCGGCCGTCGGTCGGATGGGGACGCCGTTCGATCAGACCAGCCGCCTGAAGCTTGTCGGCAGCCAGGCTGACGGTCGACGGGTCGCAGTTCAGACGGGTGGCCAGGTCTCGCATGGTGAGGGGCGGCCCATGCGGATCGAGCGCCCAAAGGAGTCCGCTGGACGACACGGTCAGGTCGAATTCCGTCAGTACGTCGCCGACCACCGCCGTGGTCGTGTCCGCGACCTCGGTGAAAAGCCGTAGGAGTCTGACCGTCTCCTCGACGTCATCGCTTCGGTCCTGGTCGACGGTGCGTTCTGAATCCCTCACGAGGCCATGGTACTGTCTGCAAATCAATGAATATTTCAATGACTTTCTGGAGGATGTGATGCGGGTGAGCGATGGAATCGGTGGGCGTCAGCCCTCTTGTGTGCTGGTCACGGGCGGCAGCGGGTACCTGGCGACGTGGATCATCGCCGACTTGCTGGTACGCGGCTATCGAGTCCGGACCACTGTCCGTGACCTCGCTCGCGCCGACCGTGTCCGGCAGGCTGTCGCTGAGCGGGTCGACCCTGTGAAGCTCTCGTTCGTTCGGGCCGACCTCCTGTCCGATGAGGGCTGGGACGCCGCGATGGAGGGTGTCGACTTCGTTCAGCACGTCGCCTCCCCGCTGGGGACCGACCGCTCGCAGGATCTCGTCCGTACCGCCCGCGTAGGTGTTCGCCATGTCCTCGGCGCAGCCGACAAGGCCGGCGTCCGGCGCGTCGTGCTCACGTCGTCGGCCGTGGCCGCACTGCCGGATGACGACGGCGTCGTGGCGGACGAAACCGTCTGGGCCAGCCCGACCGACAAGCCCGCAGACCTCTATGCCCGCTCGAAGACCCTGGCGGAGCGCGACGCCTGGACGTTTGTCGGTACGAGCGGCGTCGCGCTGGAGCTGACGACCGTCCTGCCGGCCTTCATCCAGGGGCCGGTCCTGGGGCAGATCAGCGAGGGCTCCTCAGTCGACGTGGTGCGGCAGCTGTTGGCGGGCAAGATGTCCGCTGTCCCCAACATCGGCTGGAACATCGTCGATGTCCGTGACCTCGCGGATCTGCACGTCCGGGCCATGATCGCTCCAGAGGCGGCCGGAGAACGTTTCCTGGGCGCCGGGGAGTTCCTGTGGCTGCGCGACATAGCCGAACTGCTGCGCAACGGCCTCGGGGACGACGCCGCCAAGGTCCCCACCCGCAGGGTCCCCGACCTCGTCGTGCGGTTGGGTGCCCGAGCCAACCCGGTGATGGCTCAGATCGCGCCCCTGCTGGGTCGCAAGGACCACCTCGACGCGACCAAAGCCGAAAAGCTCCTCGGGTGGCGCTCCCGCCCAGCCGACCACTCCATCCTCGACGCCGCGCGTAGCCTCATCGTCGGCGGGAGCGTCTGACCGCTTGGCGCGCCATCTTTCGGGCACGCACGTCAGGCACGTGCCTTGCGCCGGCACCGGATGACGGAACGAGTGCCCACGCCTCCATCTGCCATCTAGCGAGGGGACCCGCGCGTCTACGTGTGGGGGGAATCAGTTCTCTGGGCTGTTCTGACCTCAACTCTGCGCGCGGATCTGCACGTTGAACCCAGCTGGCTAGATGTGTGTCACCTCTATGGTGATCGTGGTGACTGTGACGCGGAAGGTTCGCCGGTACTGCGGCGGTGTGTACGACTTGGGACTGCACGTGGTGTGGTGCCCGAAGTACCGCCG